>DXEA01000089.1 GCA_019115225.1 Candidatus Evtepia faecigallinarum | reverse complement strand
CACAGCACCAGTCCCTTCCGCCGGGGCGAGGGGGACGGGGGCACGGTCCCCTCTGTTCTGGTCTCCTGATCCGCTGCCGCCGAAGCGGGCGCTTCCTGCTCGGTATGGTCGCGGTCCTGGGCCTCCTGGTCCTTTCCGAGGCCGTTGGTCTGTTCGCTGTGCGCCATGGGCTCCCCTTTCCCGGCTGCCGGATGGCCCGGCGCCGTTGTGTTATGGTCTCCTGCCGGCCCTGCCCGCTGCCCCCTTGACGGGGGCTGGCAAAAACCTCCAGGCTTCGACATCGTGATAGTTAGGTTATATTATATGGAATTTCAGGGGAAAAATCAACTCAGCAGCCCTCCGATTTTCCCCTTCGCTTTTTTCCCGCTTATATTTACTTTTTTCGTGAAATCTGTATAATGAATTTTAAGACCCCCCATTTCATCGTTAGAAAGGAGCTCTCCGCCATGCGCATCAACACCGTCTGGGCAGCCTACTTCAGCGCCACCGACACCACCAAAACGGTGGTCACCCAAGTGGCCCGCCGCCTGGCTCAGCAGGCCGGCTGCCCCCTGGAGACCTATGACTTCACGCCCCCCCAGGTCCGCAAGCAGCCCAAAACCTTCTCCGCCGGGGACCTGGTGGTCTTTGGCACCCCCGTCTACGCCGGCAGAGTCCCCAACCTGCTCATCAAGTTCGTGGCCGCCGTCCGGGGCCAGGGCGCCCTGGCTGTGCCCGTGGTGTGCTATGGCAACCGGGCCTATGACGACGCCCTCATGGAGCTGCGCAACACCCTGGAGGCCGGCGGCTTTGCCACCGTGGCTGGGGCGGCCTTCTCCTGCCAGCACGCCTTTTCCCAGACCCAGAACGCCGGCCGGCCGGACATCAGCGACCTGACCATCGCCACCGGCTTTGCCGACGCCGTCTTCCATAAAGTCGAAGCCCTGGCCTCCCTGGAGGGCCATACCCCCGTCCCCGTGGGGGGCAACGACCCCATCGGCCCCTACTACACCCCCCGGGACCGCCACGGCAACCCCATCAACATCCTCAAGGTCACCCCCAAGACCAGCGAGGCGTGCACCCAGTGCGGCCTGTGCGCCGACGAATGTCCCCTGGGCTCCATCGACCCCCAGGACGCCGCCGCCATGGTGGGCCCCTGCATGAAGTGCAACCGCTGCGTGCGGGTCTGCCCCGTCCAGGCCAAGTATTTTGACGACCCCAACTACCTCTATCACAAGACCGAGCTGGAGGACCAGTTCTCCTGGCCCCGGAAGAGCCCGGAGCTGTTCCTGTGAGCCATCCAAAAGACTGTTTTCCAAAAAGGGTATCCGGCAAAATGCCGGATACCCTTTTTTCTGGTCGGTTTGGAAAAAAGCCCTTGACAAAGCTGGTCTACTCGTTGTAAACTCACCTCAGAAGGAAGTTTACACCAAGTAGACCAACAGGAGGTGTTCCCATGAACGATCTGCGTCTGGGCCCGGTAGAGACCCGCTTTGCCGAGCTGATCTGGTCCCACGAACCTCTGTCCTCCGGGGAGCTGGTCAAGCTCTGCCAGGAGCAGCTGCAATGGAAGAAATCCACCACCTATACCATCCTGCGCCGGCTGTGCCAGCGGGGCCTGTTTGAAAACCGGGAGGGCACCGTCCGCTCCCTGGTTTCCAAAAGCGATTTTCAGGCCATGCAGACCGAGCGCTTTGTGGACGAGACCTTTGCCGGTTCCCTGCCCGGCTTTCTCACCGCCTTTTCCCGCCGGAAAACACTGTCCAAGGAGGAGATCGACGCCCTGCAAAAGTTCATCGACGAAAGGAGGACCTGACCATGCTCGGCCCCCTCTTCTCCACCGTCCTGAATATGTCCATTACCGCCAGTGTGGTCATTCTGGTCGTCCTGCCGGTGCAGCGGCTGCTGAAAGGGTCGTCCAAGGTAATCTCCTACGCCCTTTGGGCAGTGGTCCTCTTCCGGCTGCTGTGTCCGTTCTCTCTGCCGGCTCCGTTTTCCCTGCTCAGTCTCTTCCAGACCTCCGCCACGGAGACCGGACAGATGGCATACCTCCCTGCCCCTTCCACAGAGCAGGTCCCCCTTCCCACCCCTGCACCGTCCACCGAAGAAGTTCCTCTTCCAGATACCCCGTCGCCGGCAGAAAGTATCCCCCGCTTTGATTGGATGGAGGGCGCAGGCATCCTGTGGGCCGCCGGTGTGGTTGGGATGGCGGGATACAGTCTGGTCCAGCTGCTCCGGCTGCGAAAGCGGCTGGTGGGGGCCCTTCCCTTAGACCGGACGCTCCGCCTGGCCGACCACATTGACACCCCCTTCGTCCTGGGCCTCTTCCGCCCGAAAATTTACCTCCCCTCCCACCTCTCCGACCAGGAACAAGCCCTCATCGTCTGCCATGAGCGCCACCACATCCGCAGAGGGGACCCCATCCTGCGCACCGTGGCCTACGCCGCCCTGTGCCTGCACTGGTTCAACCCCCTGGTCTGGCTGGCCTTCCGCCACTCCGGCCGGGACATGGAGATGTGCTGCGACGAGGCCGTCATCCGGGAGCTGGGCCCCGCCGTCCGGGCGGACTACGCCGCCTGTCTGCTCCGCTTTTCCGCCAAAAGTTCCCTCCACTTCTCCGCCCCCCTGGCCTTCGGTGAGGGGGATGCCAAGGAAAGGATCGAGAACATCATGACACCCCGCAAAAAACTTCCGTTGGCTGCCGCGGCAGCGGTTTGCCTGTGCCTGCTGCTAACCGCCTGTCTGGGGGCAAACCCCCAAAAGGCCGCCGAAACCCAGAACACCGGGACCGACGATCCCACAGCCGTGTCCTACTTCTCCCCCACCGCTCCCTCCCTCCAGTCTCAGTTGGAGACTTACTTAAAACTGGTATATAATCAGGCCTACTCTCCCTACTACGAAGACCTGCGCTATGAGATGAGCAGCTACCAGGGGAGCCGGGACGGCGACGCCTTCACCGCCACTTTCTTCTGGACCATGTACAACCAGGACAACAGCGGTCTGTCCAGCACTGGGGAGGCCGAATCCCACTTCACCCTCCAGGCCACCGGCCTGATGACCGACGGCATCGTCAGTGCCATCGAGGTCATGGCCGACATCAGCCCCACCGGCCCCGACGCCTACAACATTCCCCTGGCTGACCTCTTCCCCAACGCCGGCGGCCCCGTGACCCTCACCGGACAGATCCACGGCTATGACCTGACCCCCGGCGCCCGCACCCTGTCCTTCGATCCCATGTTCCTGCTTACAGCAGAGAATGACGCCGCGCTGCTCCAGGACCTGGGCATCGACCCGGACAGCCTGCCCAACGGCTACACCTTCTATGACCTGCTCCACCAGATTACCACCTATCCCATTGCGGATACCGTTCGCTGCCAGACCTTTGTCGCCCCTGAGGACAGCCCCCGGACCTTGCAGGAAACCACCCTGGACCAACTGATCCAAACCTTGGGGACCAACACCTTCGCCTACGACATCACTGTGGAGGATGGACAGGTCACCGCCATCTCGGAACACTACGTCCCCTGATCTCCCGTCGCACACCCTCTCTGCCACGCCTCTTGCAGGTCCGTCCGAAAAGGACGGGCCTGCAAGTTTTCCGTCTTTTTAATTTTCCCACAAAAAATCCCTGACCCGACGCGCCGTCAGGTCAGGGATTGGATTTATACTATCTCCCACCCCGCTCATGCTGTCTTGCCATAGCCCGGCAGGGTGGTGTTTTCAAACATCTGGGTGGGTTCGCCCCAGGCGCAGGCGTCGGGGCCGATGGTGTAGAAGCCGTATTTTTCATAATAATTCGTGTGCTCGGTGGCCAGGTAGATCTTGCCGAACCCCAGCTCGCCGCCCCGCCGCCGGGCGTGGTCGATGAGGATGGGGCTAAGATGCTGGCCCCGGAAGGCCGGGTCCACATACAGGGTGGCGATCCACAGGCCCTTTTTCTTGCTCCAGAGGATCTCCTTGATGGCCAGGGTGTACCCGCCCACCACTTTGTCTCCCTCCACGGCGATGTAGGCATCGGGCAGAGGGCCTTTGGTCTTCAGCACCTGGGCCATGTGCTTCTTGATCCAGGGCATGCAGGCCGGCCAATGGTTTTCCAAGCTCTCCAGCATGGCCGGAATGTACTCCGGGTGCTCGCGAATGGGATAGATCTTCATCACTGTCCCCTCCTTTCCCAGGGGTCGTGACGGTCTTCCATGTGCTTCCGGAGGGAGGGACTTCCTCTCTCCCTCCACCCATAGTATAGTACACTTTTACAAAAAAAGCAACCTCCTGCCGAAACTTCTTTCGCAAGTTTCACAACAGGAGGCTGCATTTTTTCTGTTATTCTTCCATGGCGGTGATCAGCCCCACCCGGCGGGCGTGGCGCCCCCCCTCGAAGTCGGTGTGCAGGAAGACCTCCACGATCCGCTCGGCCAGGTTGGGCCCCACCATCCCGGCCCCCATGGCCAGCATGTTGGCGTCGTTGTGCCGGCGGGTCATCTCCGCCGACAGGGGGTCGCTGCACAGGGCGCAGCGGATGCCCTTGACCTTGTTGGCAGTGATGGAGATGCCGATGCCCGTGGTGCAGATGACAATGCCCTTCTCACAGGCCCCGGAGGCCACCGCCTCTGCCGCGGCCTTTCCGTAAATGGGATAGTCGCAGCTGTCGGTGCTGTCACAGCCGAAGTCCTGATAGGGGATGCCCGCCTGGTCCAGATAGGCCTTCACCCGTTCTTTCAGGGGGTAGCCCCCGTGGTCGGAACCCAATGCGATCATGGTCCTCTCCTCCTGTTCGTTTGTTATTTCAGCCGGAACATCTCCGGTTTGCGCTGGTGGTAGACGGCCCCGTAGCGGAAGCCGCAGTCCTGCATGATCTGATAGGCCTCTTTGATCCCCCGGCCCAGAGGTTCGGGGGCGTGGGCGTCAGAGCCCACGGTGATGATCTCTCCGCCCAGCTCCTTATAGTCCTTGAGCAGGGGAATCCACTCGGCCAGGGTCTGCCCCTTCCAGGTGTTGATCTCGATGCCCCGGCCGGAGTCGATGGCCAGGCGCAGGATCTCCCGGATCTGGTCCCGGTACCGGGCCAGGCTGGGGGTGTCGTAGGGGCCGTTCATGTACCGCAGGGGATAGATCACATGGCCCACCACATCATAGTGAGGGCCGGCGGCCATCCTCTGCATGGAGACAAAGTAGTTGTCCAAAGCCCGGTAGCAGTCCTCCAGGGTGTCGTAGGAGAGTAGAAAGAAGTCCCGGCCCCCGTCCTTCTCGTCCATATTATGACAGGACCCGATGACAAAGTCCAGCCCCGGCTGGCTGAGAATCTTGTCTGCCGCCTCGGGGTAGAGGTGGGCCATGCCGAACTCGATGCCCAGGGGGAGGTCAATTTTGGTGCCCACGGCATCCAGCATCAGTTTCCGCTCGTTGAGCACGGCCCGCCAGTCGTATTCCAGGGTGCGCTCCCCCTCCAGGCTCAGCAGGTCGCAGTGGTCGGTCAGGCACATGGCGTCCAGGCCGTATTGCAGGGCCTGCTTGGCCATCTCGGCCATGGGGGCGTTGCTGTCCGGGGAGACCCGGGAGTGGGTGTGGCAATCTGCAATCATCGTCTGTTCCTTTCCCGGCCTTACTTTTTCTTTTTCTTATGGAAGATGGAGCGCTCTGCCCCCTCCTCATGGCCGCCGGAGGACGGGATCTCACCCATGGTCTCGGCGAACTTTCTCAGGGCCTGCCGCTGCTCCTCGTTCAGGTTCCGGGGGATCTCCACCCGGATGCTGACGTACTGGTCCCCCCGGCCCCGGCCGTTGAGCACGGGCACGCCCTTGCCCCGCAGGCGGAGGGTGGTACCCGGCTGGGTGCCCGGCTCCACCTTGCACTTGATCTTGCCGTCCAGGGAGGGAATCTCAATCTCGCTGCCCAGGGTGGCCTGGAGGATGGAGACCGTCTGGTCCAGATAGATGTGGGTGCCCTCCCGGCGCAGGCGGGGATGGGGGGAGACGGTAATGGCCACGATCAGGTCACCGGCGGGGCCGCCGTTGCGGCCCATGTCCCCCTGGCCCCGGACGGAGATGGCCTGGCCGTTGTCGATGCCCGCAGGCACTTTGACGTGGACCTTCTTCTGCCGGCGCACGCCGCCGCTGCCGCCGCAGGCCTTGCACTTCTGGTGGATGATCTTCCCCTCGCCCCGACAGTTGGGGCAGACGGTGGAGGTGGACATGGTGCCAAAGACCGTGCGCTGCTGCACCCGCACCTGGCCGGAGCCGTGGCACTCGGGGCAGACCTCGGCAGTGGTCCCCGGCTCGCAGCCGGTGCCGCCGCACACGTCGCAGCCCTCCACGTGGGAGATGGTCACATCCTTTTCACAGCCGAAGGCGGCCTCTTCCAGGGTCAGGGTGAGGCCGGCACGGACGGTGCTGCCCTTGGCCGGGCCCGTCCGGGCGCTGCCGCCGCCCCCGCCGAAGCCCCCAAAGCCGCCAAAGCCCCCGCCGAAGAAGGAGCCAAAAATGTCTCCCATATCAAAGCCGCCAAAGCCCCCGCCGGGACCGCCGGCGCCGAAGTTGGGGTCGACCCCGGCAAAGCCGAACTGGTCGTACTTTGCCCGCTTCTCCTTGTCGGACAGGACCTCATAGGCCTCGTTGATCTCTTTGAAGCGGGCCTCGGCCTCCTTGTCCCCGGGGTGCAGGTCGGGGTGGTTCTGCTTGGCCAGCTTCCGGTATGCTTTTTTCAGTTCGTCGTCCGAGGCGCCCTTCTTGACCCCTAAGACTTCGTAGTAATCTCGTTTCTTCTGGTCTGCCATGGTATTCTCACCTCACAATAGGCTCTGGGAGGGGCGTCATGGCCCCGCTTTCTCTTCACACAAGCAGGGGGACAGGAAATCCTGTCCCCCGCCGCCTGCGTTGGATACGATATGATTACTGGTCGTCCACCACGGTGTAGTCGGCATCGACCACGTCGTCAGGACCCTTGCCGGCAGCACCGCCGGCCTGCTGGCCGCCGAAGCCGCCCATGTCGGGGCCGGGCTGGCCGCCCTGGGGGTTGGCCTGCTGGTACATCTTCTCGCTGACTTTATAGAAGGCCTGGGTCAGGCTGTCGGTGGCAGCCTTGATGGCCTGAGTGTCGGTGCCCTTGAGGGCCTCCTTGACCTTGTTGATCTCGCTCTCCAGCTGGCTGACCTCACCGGCATCCAGCTTATCCTTCATCTCCTCCAAAGCCTTCTCGCTCTGGTAGACCATCTGGTCAGCCTGGTTGCGGGTGTCCACCTCTTCCTTGCGCTGGGCGTCCTCGGCGGCGAACTGCTCGGCCTCCTTGACGGCCTTCTCGATGTCCTCCTTGGACATGTTGGTGGAGGAGGTGATGGTGATGTGCTGCTCCTTGCCGGTGCCCAGGTCCTTGGCGGAGACATGCACGATGCCGTTGGCGTCGATGTCGAAGGTCACCTCGATCTGGGGCACCCCCCGGCGGGCGGGGGCGATGCCGTCCAGGTTG
>DXEA01000009.1 GCA_019115225.1 Candidatus Evtepia faecigallinarum | reverse complement strand
CTGGAGGCGACGGATCGGGACCCGATTTGGCGGGACTTCTTCTACACGGAACTCACCACCGGTCTGCGGCTGGGTGAGATCTGTGGCCTCATGTGGAGCGACTTCGATGGGCGAAAGGGCACCCTCAGCATTTCCCGTACACTGCGTAAAGAAAAAGGCGGACGGCTGGTGGCCGGGGACACCAAGACCTACGCCGGGACCCGAACCATCCTCCTGCCCACCAGCACGGCGGAGCGGCTGCGGCTGCGAAAAAAGACTTCCTATTCACCTTGGATCTTCCATGACCCACTTCGCCCGGAAGCTCCGCTGAACCCCGGCACCGCATACCGCCAGCTGAAAAAAGTCCTGCAGGAGACCGGACTGCCTAAACTCAGATTCCACGATTTAAGGCACACCTTCGCCACCCACGCCTTGGCCAGCGGGGTGGATGCCAAGACCCTCTCCGGCATTCTGGGCCACACCAAAGCCAGCTTCACCCTGGACACCTACACCCACACCACCGGGGATATGCAAAAGCGGGCCGCAGAGATCGTGGGCGGCTTCCTGACCGACTACTTAGGAGAGGAGATGGCCCCGTGGCAAAACGCAGAAAACACGGCGACGGCAGCGTCCGCCTGAGAAAGGATGGCCGCTGGGAGGGTAGGTATGTGGTGGGCTACGATGAAAAGGGCCTCCCTATGACCAAGAATGTCCTTGCTAAGACGAAAACGGAATGTGTGGCAAAGCTGAAGGCCCTGCGTGAGAGACTGGAAACTCCCACCCCTGAAGTTCCCCAAGCAGGGCTTTCCTTGGGCGCTTGGCTGGAGCACTGGTACCAGACCTATAAAAAAGCGAACCTCCGGCCCAACACCCAGATGTCCTATGAGCGGCGGATCTACCAACACATCATTCCCGCCTTGGGCGGTATCCAGCTGGACAAGCTGACCACCGGAGACATTCAGGGATTCTACACCGATCTCAAGAAAAACGGCAGGCTGCTTCGCACCGAGCTCTATGGCGAGGGCCTGTCCGACCAGACCGCCCGGGGCATCCACACTACTCTCCACGCCGCTCTGGACAGGGCCGTGGAGGAAAAGCTGCTCTTCCGCAACCCAGCGGACAGCTGTAAACTCCCGCCCGCCAAATCCAGAGAAATGAAGGTACTTACTCCCGAGGAGATCCAGCGGCTGCTGATCCAAGCCAGGGAGGACGGTTGCTACGAGCTGCTCCTTCTGGAGCTGTCCACCGGCCTGCGCCGGGGCGAGATCTTGGCCCTCCAGTGGGACGATCTGAATCTCCGTACCGGCGCCCTGCGAGTGGAGCGGCAGGTCCACCGGGTCAAGGGAGAACTGGTGGTATCCCCACCCAAGACCAAGGCAGGAAACCGGACGGTGATCCTCCCTGCTCCGGTCCTGAATGTACTAAAAGCCTACCAGAAAACTGTCCACTCTCGATGGATGTTCCCCTCCCCGGTAAAAGAGGACTCTCCGCTGGACCCGGCCGCCGTCCGAAAGCGGCTCCAGACGGTGCTGGAACGGGCGGAGTGCAAGCGCCTGCGGTTCCATGATCTGCGGCACACCTTCGCCACCGCCTCCTTGGAGCATGGCATGGACGTCAAGACCCTGAGCACCATCATCGGCCATGTGTCCAGCGCCACCACCCTGAACACCTACACCCACGTCACCGACGCCATGCGGCAGAGCGCGGCGGACAAAATCGACCGGGGGATCGGGAGAGCCAAACCGAAACCCAGACAAGAGCTCGTGCCCCAGAAACCCATCCCCAGTACCTTCCAAGCCCGTAAGGGACAGCGGCGCAAACCAGGCACCGGATGCGTTAGCCAAATCAATGACCACCTGTGGGAGGGCCGTTACTCCCCCATCGTCAATGGCCAGCGCATGGCCCGGAACGTCTACGCGAAAACGGAGGCAGAGTGCGAGGAAAAGTTGGCAGAACTGATCCGGGAAACGAAGGCGGAGATCGCCGCCGGAAAAGAGCAGGCGAAGCAGCAAAAACCGGCAAGTTGAACAAACAGGCCTCCGAGGGCGCCTTGCCCTCGGAGGCCCGTCTTTTTCCTGTCTGTGGCTTGTTCTGTGGTCAAAGGCAAAAGCCAAAATTCAAACTGTCCAAAATAGTTGTGAAAAATAAAAAAACACCCGCTTTTTACGCGAAAAGCGGGTGTTTTGTGGAGCTGCTGGGCGGATTTGAACCGCCGACCTCATCCTTACCAACTGATTGGACGCCCTCAAACCGCTGCGGTTCAGGTCTTTTCGGTTCTTTTTGTTCCAGAAGGATGAGGTCTTTGGCACTTTCTGTTCCGTTGATCCCATCCGCTCATTTTCCCATATGGGTCACGGTGTGGGTCAAGCCAAGTCACGAAGCAAAAGATGGGCGGATATCAGATAGCGGTGTCCCAAAGCGCAGCGCCCTGTCCCGTTCATAAGTGCCCCTGATCATCTCTTCAATAAACGCCTGCTCTTTCGGTGTCGCACTTGCCCAGTGCACGTCGTACTTTTTTACACATCTTGGAGAAGATTTCAAAAAACTGTTCTTTCTCCGGATCTTTGTGGTCTCGTCCGCGATCAAATATCTGGGGGCGGACAATTGGGACATCGGAAGCCGCACTGCACCGAAGTCCCGCTCATAATGCGCTGCCAAAGCTGTGGTTTTGCCTCCAGCACCACATCTCCAGCCCATGTCGCATATCGCTGAAATCGCTCATCTGACAGGGGGCACTGCTCCATGAGGTCTGCCACATTGGCTGTTCATTAGCCAACTCTTTATCCCGATGTGTCATCGGTTCAATTGTTACGGGAAAATTTCACAGCTTTCCTGGCCAACTATGACTCCTTCCGGGGACGGGGCAAAGAGGGCCTGAAAGCCTATCAGGAGAACAGCAACCTGGAGCCCTTCTCCAAGGCGCTGGGCAAACCGGAATTCCCCATTGAAAAGGCGGACGAGACCGCCCTGTTTCAGATCATCAACCAGCTCTCCCCCCTGGTGATCGTGGATGAGAGTCACCACGCCTGCTCGGAACTGAGCCTGGAAATGCCGAAAAACTTCAACCCCTGTTTTGTGCTGGACTTGACTGCCACGCCGAAAAAGGAGAGCAATATCATCTTCTATGTGGACGCCGTGCAGCTGAAAAAGGAAAACATGGTGAAGCTGCCGGTGATTGTCTACAATCGGGACAACCAGGGGGAGGTGCTGACCGACGCCATCGACCTGAGAAACCGGCTGGAGGAACTGGCCCAGTCCAGGCCGGAGCAGTCTGAGCAGTATATCCGACCCATTGTGCTGTTCCAGGCCCAGCCCAGGGGTAAGGAGGAGAGCACGACTTTTGAAAAACTGCGTGACAAGCTGGTAGAGACCGGCATCCCCGCCGAGCAGATCGCTATCCGCACCGCCGACGTCAACGAACTGAAAAACCGGGACCTGCTCTCTCCCGACTGCCCCATCCGATACATTATCACGGTCAACGCACTGAAAAAGGGCTGGGACTGCCCCTTTGCCTATATCCTGGCCTCCCTTGCCAATAAGACCAGCCAGGTGGATGTGGAGCAGATTCTGGGGCGCATCCTGTGGCTTCCTCACACCACCCAGCACAGCCGTCCGGCGTTGAATATGTCCTATGTGCTGACCTCCTCCAACGACTTTGACCAGACCGTAAAGCAGATCATCAAGGGATTGAACAGCGCCGGTTTCAGCGATAAGGACTACCACCTCTCCGACCCTGTTGCGCCCAAGGAACCGGAACCCACGCCGGAGCAGTTGAAAATCCCACAGCCTTCTCCCGAGGGATCCAGCGACGCAGAGGAGTTCCTGGACTTTGATCCCCAGGCTGTCGTCCAGGAGCTGGAGCGCCGCCAGACTGAGGCAGATCCAGCCGAGGCCGCAATCAAGGGCAGCGTTATGCTGGAGCAAGCGGAGCGGGCCGGACAGGAGTACAACGCTACGGTGAGCCAAACTGCTGGGGCCCCTTATATGCAGGATTTTGCCTGGGAGGTGCGGGAACAAGTGACCACATTCAAACCACTACCCAGATTTTATTGTGATGACGCAAAGCGGGAGGATCATCCTGGTGGAGCCAAAAGGTGAACATTTGAAAAACGATGATAGCCGGGAGAAAATTGAGTTAGGACGGGCCTGGAAAAATGCCGCTGGGAGTCAGTTCCGCTACTATATGGTGTTCCGGGACGGAAATAACCTCCCGCCCGGCGCCGTGAGCATGAGCCAGTTTGTGGAGTTTGTGAAGGAATTGTAAGGAGAAGATGAATGAACTTACCATCCTGAGTTCCGCAGCGGTGGCCGTGGTAATCAGCATCCTGATCTGTCGGCTGCTGACGTGACAGAGGACATCCTTCACCTGCTGGCCAGGCTGGAGGGCAATCCCCGGCGAGGATATGGTTGACGCCACTGTGCACCATCAGCACGGCGACCGGAAGGCCCTGGCCAGGGTGCAGAGAAAGAAGATCGCCCTGGGCCATAAGGCCGATGATCACGAGTAGGGTCAGCAGATGGGTTGACAGAAGCCCAGTCTCCGCACTAAAATTTGGTGCGGAGACTAGTTTTTTTAGGAACCGCCCACTCAAATCCTGCGCCGCATAAACAAAGGGAGGGAATGCAAACCTTTAGAAGGAAGCCTGCCTCTGTGGGTACACCCCGTATCTACTTTGGGAGACAGGGCGGCCGCAGAAAGGCCCCTGTGAGGGCCGTGTCGCCCCTGTGTACCGTTTTCAGGAGAGGGTAGAGCAACCCCACTGGCCAAAAAGCCCTCTGCAAATGATAGGGTATGACTTTTCTCAGTCACGCCCCATCCTTTTCTACAACAGCGACTTTGCTCCTCAAAAGGACGTCCTTATCTCCAAGCTGTCCAGTTCTTTCGTAAGCTCCTTCGGCAGCTTGTCGCCGAACTTCTGGTAGAACGCCCGGATGCCCTTGACCTCTTCCTGCCACAGGGCCTTGTCCACGCCCAGCAGGCCCTTCAGGGTGTCCAGCTCCACGCCGGAGTCCTCCAGATCGATGTCCTCGGGCCTGGGCTCGTAGCCGATGGCGGTCTCCGCCGCGTCGACCTCGCCGAAGCAGCGCTTCAGGATCCACTCCAGCACTCGCAGGTTGTCGCCGAAGCCGGGCCAGATGAAGTTCCCCTCGTCGTCGGTGCGGAACCAGTTGACGTTGAAGATCCTGGGGGCCTTGTCTCCCAGCTTCTCACCCATATCCAGCCAGTGCTGCCAGTAGTCGGCCATGTGGTAGCCGCAGAAGGGGAGCATGGCCATGGGATCCCGGCGCACCACGCCCACCGCGCCGGTGGCGGCGGCGGTGGTCTCCGAGGCCATGATGGAGCCCACAAACACGCCGTGGGCCCAGTCCCGGGACTGGTAGACCAGGGGGGCGGTCTTGGCCCGGCGGCCGCCGAACACGATGGCGGAGATGGGCACGCCCTGGGGGCTCTCAAACTCGGGGGAGATGCAGGGGCAGTTCTTGGCCGGGGCGGTGAAGCGGGAGTTGGGGTGGGCGCCCTTTTCGGTGGAAGTCTTTCCGTTCCAGGGACGGCCCTTCCAGTCCACCGCGTGCTCCGGCGGGTTCTTGTCCAGGCCCTCCCACCACACGGTGTTGTCGTCCAGGTTATGTACCACGTTGGTGAAGATGGTGCCCTGCCGAGTGGTGGCCAGAGCGTTGGGGTTGGACTTGGCATTGGTGCCGGGGGCCACGCCGAAGAAGCCGTACTCCGGGTTCATGGCCCACAGGCGGCCGTCCGGGCCGATGCGCAGCCAGGCGATGTCGTCGCCCACGCACCAGACCTTCCAGCCGGCCTTGCGGTAGTGCTC
>DXEA01000088.1 GCA_019115225.1 Candidatus Evtepia faecigallinarum | reverse complement strand
ATCATCCCCTGGCTGAAGGAGAACTACAATGATCCCGAGATCATCGCCGTGTCCGGCGATGTGGGCCAGGACGACGAGCTGGAGGGCCTGGAGGAAAAGGCCATCAAGACCGGCGCCAGCAAGCTGTACATCGCCGACCTCACCGACGAGATGGTGGATGACGTCATCATCCCCTCCCTGAAAATGGGCGCCAGCTACGAGCAGTATCTGCTGGGCACCGCCTTCGCCCGGCCCATCATCGCCAAGAAGCTGGTGGAGATCGCCAAGGCGGAGGGCGCCGACGCCATCGCCCACGGCTGCACCGGCAAGGGCAACGACCAGGTGCGGTTCGAGCTGGCCATCAAGCGGTTCGCCCCGGATATGACCATCATCGCCCCCTGGCGGGAGTGGGACATCAAGGGCCGGGACGAGGAGATCGACTACGCTGAGGCCCACAACGTGCCCCTGAAGATCAGCCGCGAGACCAACTACTCCAAGGACAAGAACCTGTGGCACCTCTCCCACGAGGGTCTGGACCTGGAGGACCCCGCCAACGAGCCCCAGTACGACAAGCCCGGCTTTTTGGAGATGGGCGTCTCCCCCTTCAAGGCCCCTGACGAGGCCACCTATGTGACCCTGGACTTTGAAAAGGGCGTGCCCGTGGCCCTCAACGGCGAGAAGATGAAGGCCTCCAAGATCATCGAGGGCCTGAACAAGCTGGGCGGCGAAAACGGCATCGGCCTGCTGGACATCGTAGAGAACCGGCTGGTGGGCATGAAGGACCGCGGCGTGTATGAGACCCCCGGCGGCACCATCCTCTACCGGGCCCACGAGGTGCTGGAGATGATCACCCTGGACAAGGACACCAAGCACATGAAGCAGAAGCTGGCCATCGACTGGGCCGACCTGCTGTACAACGGCAAGTGGTTCACCCCCCTGCGGGAGGCCCTGACCGCCTTTGCCATCGACACCCAGAAGCACGTCACCGGCACCGTGAAGCTGAAGCTGTACAAGGGCAACATCATCACCTCCTCCGTCACCTCTCCCGAGAGCCTGTACTCGGAAAAGCTGGTCACCTTTGAGGAGAGCGACTACAACCAGGATGACGCCACCGGCTTCATCAACCTCTGGGGTCTGCCCGACACCGTTCAGGCGCTGAGAGAACAGAAGAAACTTTGAGAGCGTGAAATTTTGAACCCGCTGCGCTGGGCTTCAAAATTTGGGGATTGCAGTCCGAACCGCGCCTGGCGGGGCCAGGCACTCCCGGACTGAGAAGAATTTTTTCACCGGCGGAGCCGGTGAAAAAATGGATTGGATTTGATTTCCCGCCCTGCGGGGCGGGAAACTCTGCGAGGCTTTTGGGCTGCGCCCCTGGTGTTTGGGGGATGGCCGGGAAGTCTGTATGACAGGAAAACTATGGCGGGGGCAGGATCGTTGGGTCCTGCTCTGCGCCGTTCTATAGGAAAGGAACATGCTTATGAAATTATGGGCTGGACGGTTTCAGAAGGAGACCGACGATCAGGTCAACGACTTTAACTCCTCCATTTCCTTTGATGCCCGGCTGTACCGGCAGGACATCACCGGTTCCATCGCCCACGCCACCATGCTGGGGGAACAGGGGATCATCGCCAAGGAAGAGGCCGAGAAGATCGTGGAGACCTTAAAGGTCCTTTTACAGGAGATCGAGGACGGCAAGGTGGAGTTCACCAAGGACAGTGAGGACATCCACATGAACATGGAGGTCCTGCTCACCGAGCGCATCGGGGCCACCGGCAAGCGCCTGCACACCGCCCGCAGCCGCAACGACCAGGTGGCCGTGGACTTCCGCCTGTTCGTCAAGGAGGAGATCCCCGTCATCGTGGGCATGCTCGTCAACTTGGAAAAGGCCCTTGTCCGTCAGGCGGAGGCCAACCTGGACGCCATCATGCCCGGTTATACCCATCTCCAGCGGGCCCAGCCCATCACCTTTGCCCACGCCATGATGGCCTATGCCAACATGTTCCGCCGGGACATCACCCGGCTGGAGGACTGCCGGGCCCGGCTGGATGAGTCCCCCCTGGGCTCCGGGGCCCTGGCCACCTCCACCCATCCGGTGGACCGGTTCCGCACCGCCCAGCTCCTGGGTTTTCAGAAACCCATGGACAACTCCCTGGACGGGGTGTCCGACCGGGACTTTGCCATCGAGTTCCTCTCCGCCTGCTCCATCCTGATGATGCATCTCTCCCGCCTGTCGGAGGAGCTCATCCTGTGGTGCAGCTGGGAGTTTAAGTTCATCGAGCTGGACGACGCCTATGCCACCGGCTCGTCCATCATGCCCCAGAAGAAGAACCCCGACGTGGCCGAGCTGGTCCGGGGCAAGACCGGGCGGGTGTATGGCTCCCTCATCACCCTGCTCACCGTCATGAAGGGCCTCCCCCTGGCCTACAACAAGGACATGCAGGAGGACAAGGAGCCCGTCTTTGACACCATCGACACCGTGGAGCTCTGCCTGCCCGTCTTTACCGCCATGATGGACACCCTCACCGTCAACCGGGCCAACATGCGTCAGGCGGCCAACGGCGGCTTCATCTCCGCCACCGACTGCGCGGATTATCTGGCCAAGAAGGGCATGCCCTTCCGGGAGGCCTACGGCATCGTGGGCAAGCTGGTGGGCCACTGTGTGGAAACCGGCCACAGCCTGGAGACCCTCCCCCTGGAGGAGTACAAAAAGGTCTCCCCCTACTTCGAGGACGACGTCTACGACGCCCTGTCCCTGGAGACCTGCGTGGGCGGCCGGAAGGTCTACGGCGGCCCCGCCCCCGAGGCCGTGAAGGTCCAGATCGCCAACCTCAAGGCATTCATCCAGGAGCGTGAAGCATGAAACCTGTGGTATTCATTGACGGCCGGGAGGGCACCACCGGCCTGCAAATCTACGACCGCCTGACCCCCCGGCAGGACATTGAGCTGCTGCTCATCGACGAGGAGAAGCGCAAGGACCCGGCGGAGCGGAAAAAGTGCCTCAACGCCGCCGACCTGGTCTTCCTCTGCCTGCCCGACGAGGCGGCCCGGGAGGCGGTGGCCATGATCGACAACCCCAACACCCGGGTCATCGACGCCTCCACCGCCCACCGCACGGCCCCCGGCTGGGACTACGGGTTCCCGGAGCTCTCCGCCAAACACCGGGAGGCCATTGTGAAATCCAAGCGGGTGGCCAACCCCGGCTGCCACGCCTCGGGCTTCATCTCCTCCGTCTATCCCCTGGTCCAGCTGGGGCTCATTCCCCCGGACCACCCCCTGTGTGCCTACTCCCTCACCGGCTACTCCGGGGGCGGCAAGAAGCTCATTGCCGAGTATGAAGACCCCAACCGGGACCCCCGCCACGCCTCCGCCCGGATCTACGGCACCACCCTCCATCACAAGCACCTGCCGGAAATGGTCCATGTGTGCGGGCTGGATGCCCCCCCGGTTTTTCACCCCATTCTGGGGGACTATATCCAGGGGATGGCCACCACCGTCATGCTCCGCAACGACACCCTCCCCGGCGGGCCCACAGCCTACAACATCTACTCCGTGCTGGAGGCCTACTATGAGGGGCAGAACTTTGTCTCCGTGGCCCCCTTCGGCGGGGACGAGTCCGTCATCTACTCCGACACCCTGGTGGGCACCAACCAGCTGCGGCTGATCGTCTGCGGCCACGAGGAGCAGACCACCATCACCGCCCTGTTCGACAACCTGGGCAAGGGGGCCTCCGGGGCGGCGGTACAGAATATGAACCTGATGCTGGGCTTTGACGAGACCACCGGCCTCTGAGCCCCTTTCTCACCCTTTCTCAAAGGAGGTTTTTTCCATGAACATCATTTCCGGCGGCGTCACCGCCCCCAAAGGTTTTAAGGCCGCAGGCATCCACTGCGGCATCAAGGACAACTTCACCACCCCCCAGCCGGAGAAGAAGGACCTGGCCATGATCCTCTCCGACGTGCCCTGTGCCGCCGCGGGCACCTACACCCGCAACGTGGTCAAGGCCGACCCCGTGCTGCTGACCATGGAGCACCTGGCCGACCACACCGCCCGGGGCATTGTCTTTGACAGCGGCAACGCCAACGCCTGCGCCCCCAAGGGCATGGAGAACGCCCGGCGCATGGCCGCCGCCGCCGCCCAGGCCACCGGCCTGGCCCCCCAGGACTTTGCCGTCTGCTCCACGGGCATCATCGGCGTGGAGCTGAACATCGCCGCCATCGAGGCCGGCATGCCCGCCCTGGTCTCCGCCCTGGCCGACACCCCCCAGGCCTCCCAGGACGCCGCCCACGCCATCCTCACCACCGACCTGAAGATCAAGGAGATCGCCGTGACCACCCAGGTCGGCGGCAAGACCGTCACCCTCGGCGCCATCGCCAAGGGCTCCGGCATGATCCACCCCAACATGGGCACCATGCTCTGCGGCGTCACCACCGACTGCGCCATCGACGGGGACCTGCTCCAGGACATGCTGCGCCAGGTGGTGAGCAAAACCTTCAACCGCATCACCGTGGACGGGGACACCTCCACCAACGACACCTGCGTCGTCCTGGCCAACGGTCTGGCGGGCAACGCCCCCATCACCGGCCCCGGCGCTGACTACGACGCCTTCTTCGCCGCCCTGCGCTATGTCTGTGAGTTCGGCGCCAAGATGATCGCCGGCGACGGCGAGGGCGCCGGCCGCCTGGTCACCTGCACCGTGGAGGGGGCCGAGAGCGAGGAGCAGGCCGAGCTCATGGCCAAGGCCGTGGTCCGCTCCCCCCTGGTCAAGTGCGCCGTCTTCGGCACCGATGCCAACTGGGGCCGGGTGCTGTGCGCCGTGGGCTACTCCGGGGCCCAGTTCGATCCCAAGGATGTCCAGGTGAAATTCCTCTCCCAGGCCGGCGAGCTGCTGGTGTGCGCCGGGGGCCAGGGCGTGCCCTTTGACGAGGGCGTGGCCAAGGAAGTGCTGTCCCAGGACGAGGTCACCATTCTGGTCACCCTCACCGCCGGCCAGGCCTCCTGCTCCTGCTGGGGCTGCGACCTGACCTATGACTATGTGAAGATCAACGGCGACTACCGCAGCTGAGCCGCCGAAGGAGAGAGACCCTCATGGATAAACACGATTATATGGAGCGCTCCACCGTCCTGGTGGAGGCGCTGCCCTACATTCAAAAGTACTATGGCAAGACCGTGGTCATCAAGTACGGCGGCAACGCCATGATCTCTGAAGAGCTGCGGGGGGCGGTCATCAGCGACATCATCCTCCTGCACCTGGTGGGCGTCCGGGTGGTCATGGTCCACGGCGGCGGGCCGGAGATCGGCCACATGCTGGAGAAGATCGGCAAGCAGTCCCGGTTTGTGGACGGCCTGCGCTACACCGACGAGGAGACCATGGACATTGTCCAGCAGGTGCTGTGCGGCAAGGTCAACAAGCACCTGGTCTCCATCATCAACAACCTGGGCGGCAGAGCCATCGGCCTGTGCGGCCTGGACGGGGCCCTGTTCCAGGCGAAAAAGCTGGACGAGAAATACGGGCTGGTGGGCAAGATCGTCAAGGTGGCCCCCCAGGTGGTCAACGACGCGCTGACCTGCGGGTATATCCCCGTGGTCTCCACGGTGGCCCTGGGCATCGACAACGACACCGCCTACAACATCAACGCCGACACGGCAGCGGCGGAGCTGGCGGTCTCCCTGGGGGCCGAGAAGCTCATCCTGCTCACCGACGTGCGGGGCGTGCTGCGGGACCCCAAGGATGAGAGCACCCTCATCCGCCAGATCCGGCTGGAGGAGATCCCCTCCCTGCTGGCCAGCGGGGTGATCGGGGGCGGGATGATCCCCAAGATCCAGTGCTGTGTGAGCGCCCTGGAAAACGGCGTCCACCGCACCCACATTCTCGACGGCCGCATCCCCCACTCCATCCTCACCGAAATGCTCTCTCACCAGGGTATCGGTACGATGATCTGGGAGTGAGAATTTTTGAACCCGCTGCGCTGGGCTTCAAAAATTGGGGGGGTGCAGCCGACTGCGCGCAAACCATGGCCGCGTAGCGGCCATGGTTCACACTTGCGGCTGAGAAGTATTTTTTCGCCGGCGGAGCCGGCGAAAAAATTCATTGGAATTTATTTTCCCGTCTGCGGACGGGAAAACTCTGCGAGGCTTTTTTGCCGCTGCGGCGGCAGGGGTTTTGTTCGCTCATGGGACAGGAAAGAACCATACCAGATACCAGTAAGCACACATTGATTTGGAAAAAGGAGTGAGAGCCGTGACGTTTGAAGAACTGAAAGCGATGGACGAGACCTATGTCATGCACACCTATGGGCGCTTCCCGGTGGATATTGACCACGGGGAGGGGGCGACTCTGTACAGTCTGTCCGGGCGAAAGTACATCGACTTTACCAGCGGCATCGGGGTCAATTCCCTGGGCTACGCCAACCCCCAATGGATCGCCGCCATCACGGCTCAGATCGCCAAGCTGGGGCACATTTCCAACCTCTTCTACACCCAGCCGGGGGCGCTGCTGGCCCGGGAGCTGTGTACCCGCAGCGGCATGTCCAAGGTCTTCTTTGGCAACTCCGGCGCCGAGTCCAACGAGGCCATGATCAAGGTGGCCCGGAAGTACAGCTTTGACAAGTACGGCAAGGGGAGAAGCACCATCCTCACCCTCAACCGCTCCTTCCACGGCCGCACCATCACCACCCTCACCGCCACCGGCCAGGACAGCTACCACAACTACTTCTTCCCCTTCAACGAGGCCTTCCGCTACGCTGACCCCACCCTGGAGAGCATCCAGGCCCAGGCCGGGGACGACGTGTGCGGTGTCATGGTGGAACTCATCCAGGGCGAGGGCGGCCTGAACCCCCTGGACAAAGCCATGGTCCAGGGCCTTGCCGACCTGTGCAAGGAGAAAGACTGGCTGCTGCTGGTGGACGAGGTTCAGACGGGCATCGGCCGCACGGGCAGTCTCTTCGCCTTCCAGCAGTTTGGCATCCAGCCCGACGTGGTCTCCTTCGCCAAGGGGATCGCCGGGGGCCTGCCCCTGGGGGGCATCCTCACCAACGAGAAATGCGCCACGGTCCTCACCCCCGGCACCCACGGCTCCACCTTCGGGGCCAACCCCGTCTCCACCGCTGCGGGCCTTGCCGTGCTGGAGACCATCGACCAGGACTTCCTCACCCAGGTCCAGGAGAAGGGGGCCTACCTGCGAGAAGGCATCCGGGCCCTGGGCTGCCCCCAGCTGGGGGAGATCGTGGGCATGGGCCTCATGCTGGGCATCGACGTGAAGGGAGGGCGCACCAACAAGGAGCTGGCCGCCCTGCTCATCGACAACGGCCTGCTCTGCCTGACCGCCGGCTCCCGGCTGCGCCTGCTGCCCCCCCTGGTCATCACCAAGGACGAGATCGACCAGGGCCTGGCCATCATGAAGCAGACCCTGGCAGGATAAGAGAGAGAAAAGGAGAGACTTATGAAGAAAGACTTACTGAAGCTGCTGGACCTGTCCAGCGAAGAAATTCTGGAGATCCTGGACACCGCCGACCAGCTCAAAGCCATGAAGAAGGCGGGCATCCAGCACCCCTTCCTGGCCGGCAAGACCCTGGCCATGATCTTTGAAAAGAGCTCCACCCGCACCCGGGTCTCCTTCGAGACCGGCATCTATCAGCTGGGGGGCAACGCCATCTACCTGTCTGACAAGGACAGCCAGATCGGCCGCAACGAGCCCGTCCAGGACACCGCCCGGGTCCTCTCCCGGTTCTGCGACGGCATCATGATCCGCACCTTCGCCCAGGAGGAGGTGGAGACCCTGGCCAAGTACGCCTCCATCCCCGTCATCAACGGCCTGACCGACTTCTGCCACCCCTGCCAGGTGCTGGCAGACCTTATGACCATCCGGGAGCACAAGGGCAAGCTGGAGGGCCTGAAGCTGTGCTACATCGGCGACGGCAACAACATGGCCAACTCCCTCATCGTCGGCTGCCTCAAGTGCGGCATGGACGTGGCCATCGCCTGCCCCGAGACCTATCAGCCCGACCCGGAGGTCATGGCCTTTGCCCAGCAGTACCCCGGCCACTTCCTCTGCACCCCCGACATCCAGGCCGCCGCCAAGGACGCCGATGTCCTCTACACCGACGTGTGGGCCTCCATGGGCCAGGAGGAGGAGTCTGGCCAGCGCAAGCTGGTCTTTGAGGGCTATCAGATCAACGACGCCGTCATGGCCGTGGCCCACCCCGAGGCCATGGTCCAGCACTGCCTGCCCGCCCACCGGGGGGAGGAGATCACCGCCGAGGTCTTTGAGGCCCACGCCGATGAGATCTTCGACGAGGCGGAAAACCGCCTGCACGCCCAGAAGGCCGTTTTGTACCTGCTCATGAAGTGAGCTGACCCATTGCGACAAAAACACGCCCGCACCAAAGGACATTGCCGTCCCGGTGCGGGCGTTTTCTTTTCTGCCAAACAGCCTTCCGCTGGTCTGTGCCATGGCTCAATGGGCGCTCACCCCCCGTTTCCCCAGCCGGCGGGGCGGGGCGGACTCAGGGACCTGGACCCCCTCCAGCCGCAGCAGGAAGGCCTTGTGGCCCACCCCGCTGGAATAGCCCCCCAAGGTGCCGTCGGCGGCGATGACCCGGTGGCAGGGGATGAGGATGGGCAGAGGGTTCCTGCCATTGGCCTGCCCCACCGCCTGGAAGGCCCGGGGGGAGCCCACCTGGGCTGCCAGGTCCCGGTAGGAGATCACCTGGCCGTAGGGAATGTGCAGCAGGGTCTGCCACACCCGCCGCTGAAAGGCCGTCCCCTCCGGGGCCAGGGGGAGGGAGAAGGTGCGGCGCTGGCCGGCGAAGTATTCCTCCAGCTGGTGCCTGGCCTGCCGGAACAGGGGCAGGTCGTCATAGCCGCCATAGTCTCCAAAGACCAGGGCGATCAGGTGTCCGTCTTCCGCGAACAGGGTCAGGGGGCCTAAGGGTGAGTGGATCACTGCTTGCTCCATGGCGCACTCTCTTTCTTGTGAGGACGCGGCACCCGCTTGCCGGGGGCGCCGCGTCCGTGGGCAAAGACGTTTGCAGGTACAGTTTACCAAATTTCTTCCCGAAAGTCCAGCACTTCTATGGCAGATTGCAGCATTTGGGCCGCCTGTGCCCGGGTGAGGGGGGCCGAGAGGGCTTCCTCGGTCTCCGCCGCCCCCTCCAGCACTCCCACTGCCGAGAGGTTCACCACCGACTGCCGGGCCCAGGCCGGGGCGGCGGCAGAGACCAGGTCCTCCTGGCCGGCCACGTCCGCCACCCGCAGCAGGCGGTCCAGGATCACCGCCGCCTCGGTGCGGGTGATGACCCGGTCAGGATCGAATGTGGTCCCTTCCCCTGCTGCCGTGGTCCCCTGGACCATCCCCGCCCCCAGGGCGGAGGCCACATAGGGCCGGGCCCAGGCGGAGATACTCTCATCGTCGGCAAAGCCCGTCAGCTGGGCCTGGGTCAGGGTGTCCATCTCCACGGTGTCCATGGCCAGGGCCAGGAATTCCTCCCGGGTCACCGGGGTCTCCGGCCGGAAGAACCAGGTCTGGCCCAGCTTCTCCCCCACAAAGATCTCCCGCTCGGCCAGGGAGATGGCCGCCTTGTGGGCGGGGTTGCCGTCCATGTCGGCATAGGTGACCTTGGTGTCGGGCTTTTCAATGCGCACGGAGACCTCTGCCGGCTGGGAGGTGTGCCCTGCCGGGTCTATGGCCACATAGGTGAAGGAGTCCTTCCCGGTCTTCTTCTCATAGGGGGCATAGGTGAAGCGGCCCGAGCCGTCCTCTGCCAGGGTCACAGAGCCCCGGGCCGGGTTTTTGGTCACCCGGAAGGTCAGGGCATCCCCCTGGGGGTCGATTCCGGAAAAGGTGCCGCTGATGGCCACGTCCCGGTAGGTGGACAGGGAGAAGTTCTCGGCGATGGGGGCCTGCCCGTCGTCCTCCTCCGTCCGGTCAAACAGGGCCAGGGCGGGCAGGGATAGGGCAAGAGAGAGAACGGCCAGGAGCAGCAGCGCTCCCAGCCGTTTCGGAAAGCAAGACTGTGCCATTTGCAATGACCTCCTCGTTGAAGCGTTGGTCATAGTCTCTCCGGGCAGGCCTTGCTTATGCCCCCGGCCCGCTGCCGCTTCCTCCCAATCTCTCCTTTTTCATGGACAGCACCAGGCCCACTGCGCCAAAGGCCGTGATCAGCGAAGAACCGCCATAGCTGAAAAAGGGCAGGGTCACCCCCACCACCGGGGCCACATACAGACACATGCCCACATTCAGCAGGGTCTGGGCCCCGAACATGGCCGCCACCCCGGCGGCCACGGCGGAAAAGACCCGGTCCCGGCTGCGCCGGGCCAGCCACAGGCAGCGGAAAATGATGGCCCCCAGCAGGGCCAGGATCACCAGGCAGCCCAGCAGGCCCAGCTCCTCCCCCGCCACGGAAAAGATAAAGTCCGTGTGCCGGGCGGGCAGGGCGGAGGGGGACGGGCTCTGGGTCTGGGTCCCCTGCAAATACCCCTGCCCCAGCCCCTGGCCGGAGCCGATGGCCAGCAGGCTGCGCTCCTGCTGAAAGCCCTTGCCCAAGGGGTCCAGGTCGTGGTCCAGGACCACCAGAAAGCGCAGGCGGACATACTCCGGCAGCCGGGGCCAGAGCACCACCACCCCCGCCACCCCGGCGGCGGCCTCTCCCAGGAGCCACAGGGGGTGGACCCCCGCCGAAAACAGCATCCCAAAATAGACCGCCAGATAGACCGCCGCCATGCCGATATCCCCGGACACCCCGTACAGCAGGGCGCACAGGGCCAGCACATGGGCCAGCAGGGCCAGAACCGCTTTGAGCCGGTCCAGGCCCTTCTCCGCCAGCCTATCCAGCTGGACGGCCAGCAGGAGCAGGAAGGAGAGTTTCACGATCTCCGCCGGCTGGAGGTTGAACACGCCCCCCGGCAGGGAGATCCAGCTCCTGTTGCCCGTGCCGTCGTCGTTGCCCAGGGGAACCAGCAGCAGGAGCAGGGCCACATTCAGGATGGGCAGCAGCCACCACAGCCGCTCCAGCAGCCGCCTTACGTCCAGGGCACACAGCAGCAGGCACAGGGCCACCCCCACCGCCAGGGCGATGGCCTGCTTGCCCGCCAGGCCCTGGAGGTCGGGGTCGTAGCGGGTGGCGCTGAAGATCAGGGCCAGGCCGTACAGGGCCGCCGCCAGGCTGAGAAAAAACAGGGGCTTTTCCCCTCTTCTGCGTCCCATGGGCCCTCTCCTCCCCTCTCTGCCTCTTTCGCACAAAAAACAGTCTCCCCTTATGATACCCAGCCGGGGCGAGAAATTTTGTCGCAGAGGGGTGCAACCGGGGCCGTTTTATGGTAGAATACAAAAAAACCGGGGATCGGACCGGTCCCCAGGAAAGGAACCCATCTCATGCAGCGATATTCCACAAGCGAAGGGGAGACCGAGGCCATCGGCCGGGACCTGGCTGCCCGCCTGTCCCCCGGCGCCGTGGTGGCCTTTACCGGAGACCTGGGCGCAGGAAAAACCGCCTTTGTCCGGGGCATGGCCCGGGGCCTGGGGATCGCCCAGCGGGTCACCAGCCCCACCTTCACCATCGTCAACGAATACGAGGGGGGCCGGCTGCCCCTGTTCCACTTTGACATGTACCGGCTGCGGGATGCCGAGGACCTCTTTGACATCGGCTGGGAGGACTTCCTGGCCCGGGGGGGCATCTGCGCCGTGGAGTGGAGCGAAAACATCCGCTCCGCCCTGGACGGGGAGACCATTTTCGTGGACATCCGCCGGGGCCAGGGGGAGAATGACCGCATCCTCACCCTCCGCGGCCCCGGCCTGGAGGAGGAAAGGGAGGACACCCCATGAAGATCTTAGCCTTGGAATCCTCCGCCACAGCGGCCTCCGTGGCCCTGTGCCAGGGGGAGGAGCTCATCGCCCAGAGCTTTCTGCACACGGGCCTGACCCACAGCCAGACCCTGCTGCCCATGGCCCAGCGGCTGCTGGCCGACTGCGGCCTCACCGTCCGGGACCTGGACCTCATCGCCGTGGCGGCGGGCCCCGGCTCCTTCACCGGCCTGCGCATCGGCGTGGCGGCGGCCAAGGGCCTGGCCTGGGCCGCCCAGCTCCCCTGCGCCAGCTGCTCCACCTTAGAGGCCATGGCCTGGAGCCTGGCGGGCTTTTCCGGCCAGGTGTGCGCGGCCATGGACGCCCGGCGGCACCAGGTCTACAACGCCCGCTTTCAGGTGGACGGTACCGCCCCCCGGCGGCTGACCCCCGACCGGGCCATCGCCTTAGAGGATCTCATCGAGGAGCTCCGGGGCTGCGACACCCCCCAGCTGGTGGTGGGGGACGGTGCCCGGCTGTGCTATGACGCCCTCACCGCCGCAGGCATCCCCGCCCGTCTGGCGCCCCCCAACCTGCGCCAGCAGACCGCCTGGGGGGTGGCCCGGCAGGCCCTGGAGCTGGCCCGGGCCGGGCAGACCGTCCCCCCGGAGGCCCTGGTGCCCGTCTACCACCGCCTGTCCCAGGCCGAACGGGAGCGCCTGGCCAGGGAGCAGCAAACCCCCACCACCCCATGAGACAGAAGGGAGACAACGAAACATGGAAATGGTACACATTCTGGACCACCCCCTGCTGCAGCACAAGCTGTCCATCCTGCGGGATGAAAAGACCGGCGTGAAGGAATTCCGTGAAATCGTGGGGGAGGTCGCCACCCTCATGTGCTACGAGGCCACCCGGGACCTTCCCCTCCAGGACGTGCCCGTCCAGACCCCTGTGGGTCCGGCCGTCACCCGGCAGATTGCCGGCAAGAAGCTGGCCATCGTGCCCGTGCTGCGGGCGGGGCTGGGGATGGTGGAG
The DNA here is from genome assembly GCA_019115225.1 of Candidatus Evtepia faecigallinarum. Lineage (GTDB taxonomy): Bacteria > Bacillota > Clostridia > Oscillospirales > Oscillospiraceae > Evtepia > Evtepia faecigallinarum. Next base: position 19,744 of record DXEA01000088.1, on the reverse strand, counting down.
GGCATCTTCACCCTCATCCCCTCGGCCAAGGTGGGCCACATCGGCCTGTTCCGGGACCCGGAGACCCTGGAGCCGGTGAAGTACTATTGCAAAATGCCCTCGGACATCGCCGAGCGGGATGTGATCATCCTCGACCCCATGCTGGCCACCGGCGGCTCCGCCGCCGCCGCCATCACCTTCGTCAAGGAGTACGGGGTGAAGAACATCAAGCTCATGAACATCCTGGCCGCCCCGGAGGGCATCGCCCGGGTGCGCCAGGAGCACCCCGACGTGGAGATCTATGTGGCCGCCGTGGATGAAAAGCTCAACGAGCACGGCTATATTGTCCCCGGCCTGGGGGACGCCGGCGACCGAATCTTTGGCACCAAATGACCCCGCCGCCCCCGGTTCGGACCGCCGGACCGGGGGCGAAAAAACTTTTTTGAAAATTTGAAAAAAAGTCGAAAAAATCCCTTGACACTTTCCCCTTCCTGTGCTATTATAAGTCTCGCACTGAACGAGACACCTTCTCGACGGGGCAAAAAAAGATAAGCGCGAGTGGTGGAATTGGCAGACTCGCTAGATTCAGGTTCTAGTGTGCAATACGCACGTGCGGGTTCAAGTCCCGCCTCGCGCACCAAGGAAGATACGATAGATGTCGTATCTTCCTTTTTTTATTCCTTCCCGCAATGCCCGCCAACCGGAGGACCCCCCATGCATCTGATCCTGAGTGACAGGCCCCTGGCCATCTCTCCATCCGACCCCGAAACCACCGTCATCCTCGACCTGTCCCGCCTGAACATCGCCCACTGCGTCGGCTGCTTTGGCTGCTGGACGAAAACCCCCGGCAAATGCGTCATCCGGGACGACGGGGTGACGGTCTATCCCCTCATCGCTGCCTGTGACAAGATCCTCTACGTCAGCCGCATCCGCTACGGGGGCTATGACACCACCCTGAAAACCATGCTCGAGCGCGCCATCCCCATCCAGCAGGCCTTTCTCCGCCTGCACCAGGGGGAGACCCACCACCTCCAGCGGGCGGTGACCCCCAAGCAGGCGGTCATCGTGGGCTACGGCCCGGTCTCCGCCCAGGAGGAGGACCTCTTCCGGCAGCTGGCAGACCGCAACGCCAGAAACATGAACTTCCTCCGCCACCGGGTGCTGGTGGTGCCTGAGAGGGCGGTGGAGGAGACCGTGAGAAATGAGGTGCAGGCATGGGAAGCATGTTGATACTCAACGGCAGTCCCCGGGCGCCCCGGTCCAACTCCAAGCAGTACGCCGCCCTCTTTGCCGGCGCCTGGCCGGGGGAGGTCCAGTCCCACAGCATCACCAGGGACAACCACCTGGACCTGTGCGCCAGGGTGGGCCGCTGCGACCACCTGCTGCTGGTCTCTCCCCTCTATGTGGACAGCCTGCCGGTGACCCTGCTGCACTTTTTGAAAACCCTGGAGGAGCACCTCCCCCAGCACAAGCCCACCGTGTCCGTCCTCATCAACTGCGGCTTTCTGGAGCCGGCACAAAACGATGTGGCCGTGAAGATGGTCCAGTGTTTCTGTCAGAACTGCGGCTTCCCCTTCGGCTCCAGCCTGAAGATCGGCGGCGGCGAGGCCATCCTCACCACCCCCTTCCGGGGCCTGGCCCACCGGAAGATCAACCGCCTGGCCGCCGCCATCGCCGCCGGCCGCCACCGGCAGCTCCAGGTGACCATGCCCCTGCCCAAATTCCTCTTCCTGCGGGCCTCTGCCGCCTACTGGACGGCCTATGGCGCGCGCAGGGGCATCACCAGGGAGCAGATGGCCACCATGCAGATCGAGGACGCCTGACCCCTCCAGACCCCACCCGCGCCCTGCTGCGCGGGTGGGGCTTTTTGTGCCAAGGGGGTTGTGTGTCTTTTTTGTAAACCTTTCGCTAATAGACCTTCATATCCCTTGACATCGTCTCTGCCTCCTGTTAATCTAATGATGCGTATTATATAACAAGGAGGCAAAAATTATGTCTTTTGCCATCGTGACCGATTCTCTGGCCGGCCTGCCCCTGGACCAGATCGCCCGCCGGGGGCTGGTGGTGGTCCCCCTGTCCTTCTCCTTCCAGGGCAGGGAGCACCTCTGTCTGGCCCCCGAGGGCTATGACAGCGCCGCCTTTTTCCAGGCCATGAAGCAGCGGGCCCAGGTGTCCACCTCCATGGTGCCCCCCCAGCGCTTTGTGGAATATATGCAGCCCCTGCTCCAGTCCGGGCTGGATGTGCTCATGGTCAGCACCTCCTCGGGCATCAGCTCCTCCTACCACGCCGCCTGCTCTGCTGCCAAGCAGCTGGCAGAGGCCTTCCCCCAGCGGACGGTGCGGGTGGTGGACTCCCTGTCCGCCTCCCTGGGCCAGGGCCTGCTGGTGCTGCGGGCCTTTGCCCTGCGCCAGCGGGGGCTGGGGCTGGAGGAGACCGCCCAGGCCCTCCTCTCCCTCCGCCTGCGCATCGCCCACCTGTTCACTGTGGACGACCTGTTCTACCTCAGCCGGGGCGGACGGCTGTCCGGGGGCAAGGCCCTGCTGGGCACCGTCCTGGGCATCAAGCCCCTGCTCAAGGGGGATGACCAGGGGCACATCGTCCTGGCCGGCAAGGCCCGGGGGCGGGCCCAGGCCATCAAGACCCTGGCCCAGCGCTACGACGCCCTGGTCCGCTACCCCGGCGACCAGACCGTGTGCATCGCCCACGGGGGCTGCCCCCAGGATGCCAGGACCCTGGCCGGCCTGCTGCGGCAGAACAATCCCCCCAAGCACCTGCTCATCGCCCCCTTCGACCCCACCTGCGGCAGCCACGCCGGCCCCGGCTCCCTGGCCCTCTTCTTTGAGGGGGATGAGGACGTGCGCCTGGCCTGAGGGGCTTGCCCGAACGGCCGGCGCGTGCTACAATAACCATAACAGCCCGACAAAGGATCGCCGGCCGGCGGTCCTTTGTCCTATTCGGAGGTGCCCTATGCCGTCCCCCCACCTGAACCCCCAACACATCCAGGCCCTCATGGACCTGCTGGACCGGGCCCCCTATTTCGCCCTGCTGGGCATGCGCTTTCAGGCCATCCAGCCGGACTACTGCCGCCTGACCCTGGACCTGGACGAAACCCGCCACGGCAACGCCTTTGGCAGCATCCACGGCGGGGTCTACTCCTCCCTGCTGGACACGGTGGCCTATTGGGCCGCCTATTGCCGCATGCCCGCCGGCCAGGGCTATACCTCCCTGGACCTGACGGTGACAAACCTCTCCATGGCCCGCACAGGCACCCTGGTGGCCGAGGGGCGGGTCCTGCGGGCGGGCCGGTCCATCTGTCTGGCCGAGGCCACGGTGAAGGACGGGGCGGGGAAGCTGCTGGCCCACGGCACCTCCAAGCTCATGCTCCTGGCCGGCCGCCAGGGGTTAGGAGAGCTGCTGGCCGCCGCCGGAGGCCCACCCCTGCCCCCCAAATTTCTCTGACTGCTATCCCACGAAAAGAGGCGTATTTGCATGCACGACGAACTGACCCAAGTGGACATCGACAAAATGAAGGAGGAGCTCCAGCACCGCATCCAGGTCCTGCGCCCCCAGCTCATCGAAGAGGTGAAGGTGGCCCGGTCCTTCGGTGACCTGAGCGAGAACTTTGAGTACAAGGCCGCCAAGCGGGAGAAAAACCGCAACGACAGCCGCATCCGCTATCTGCAGAACATGATCAAGACCGCCGTGGTCATCGACCCCGCCGCGGCCGGCGGGGGCATCGCCCTGTTTGACAAGGTCACCTTCTATGTGGAGGACGACGACGCGGAGGAGACCATCCAGCTGGTGACCACCCTGCGCCAGGACGCCCTGAAGGGCCTCATCAGCAAGGAATCTCCCGTGGGCAAGGCCCTGCTGGGCCGCAAGGAGGGGGACCGGGTGCGCATCCAGGTCAGCGACAGCTTTGGCTACTATGTCCAGATCCGCAAGGTGGAAAAGACCGGCGAGGACCCGGACATCCCCATCAGCACCTTTTGAGCACAGGCAAAAACAGCATCCCCTCTTCCGGCTGAGCCGGAGGAAGGGATGCTGTCTTTTTCTTCTTTGCAAATGGCAAAAGCCTCAGCCCCGGAAGCGGTAACCCACCCCCCAGACGGTCTCGATGTACTGGGTCCGGTCGGGGTTGTTCTCGATCTTGTCCCGGATGTGCTTGATGTGGACGGTGACGGTGGAGACATCCCCGTAGGCGTCCACCCCCCACACCCCGTCAAAGAGGCGGTCCTTGGAGAACACCGTGTCCGGGTGCTCGGCCAGGAAGAGGAGGAGGTCGTACTCCTTGCTGGTCATGTTGACCTCCTTCTCGTTGACCCACACCCGGCGGCTCTCCCGGTCGATCTCCAGGCCCCGGATTTTTAATACCTCAGGCCGGGCCTTCTCCCGGCTGCCCACCAGGCGCTGGTAGCGCTGGATGTGCCCCTTGACCCGGGCCACCAGCTCGCTGGGGGAGAAGGGCTTGGTCATGTAGTCGTCGGCCCCCAGCCCCAGGCCCCGGACCTTGTCGATGTCGTCGGCCAGGGCGGAGATGATGATGACCGGGATGTCCTTCTCCTCCCGCAGGCGGCGGCAGATCTCAAAGCCGCTCAGTCCCGGCAGCATCACATCCACGATCACCAGGGCATAGTCCCCTGTCAGGGCTGCCTGGAGGCCCTGGGTGCCGTCGGTGTACAGGTCACAGGAAAAGCCCCCGTTGATCTCCAGATAGTCCCGCTCCAGCTCGGCCACGCTCTGGTCGTCTTCGATAATGAGAATGTTCATCCCAACCAATCCTCCTCTTTCTGCAGGGGGAGATAGATAAAGGCCCGGGTGCCCTCCCCCTCCTCACTGGTCAGCCAGATCTTTCCGTGGTGGCTGCTGACGATGCTCCGGCAGATGGCCAGCCCCAGCCCGCTGCCGGGCACAGCACTGGTGCGGGCGGTGTCCTCCCGGTAAAAGCTGTCAAAGACATGGCGCAGGGCCTCGGCGCTGATCCCCTTGCCGTTGTCGGAGACCTGGATCACGATGCCCCCCTCATACTCCTCCGCCGTCAGGGCAATGGCCCCGCCGGGGCGGCCGTATTTGATGGCGTTGGAGATGAGGTTGTCCAGCACCCGCTTGAGCTTGCCCCGGTCGGCGGTGACCACATAGCGGCCGCCGGGGATGCGGCTGGTGAAGGTCATCTGGCTCTGCCGGGCGTCTTCGGCATACTCCTCCCCCAGGTCCCCCAGGAAGGGGGCCAGGTCCACATATTCAAAGTGGTACTGCATCCGCCCCAGCTCGTATTCGGAAAAGTCGGACATGTTCCGCACCAGCTTTTCCATGAGCAGGGACTTGTTGTAAATGATCCCCAGATAATGGTCCTGCTTCTCCGGGGTGTTGGCGATGCCGTCCCGGATGCCCTCCACATAGCCCTTGATGGCGGTGATGGGGGTGCGCAGGTCGTGGGAGAGGTTGGCCATGAGCAGGCCCCGCTCCTCCTGGGCGGCGGCCTCGGCCACGGCGGCGGCCTTCAGCCGCCGGCGCACGCTCTCCAGGGACTGGGCCACCTGGTCCATCTCCCGAAAGTCGCAGGAGAGGATCTGAAAGTCCAGCTCCCCGTCCCGCAGGTTGTCCGCCGCCTGGCGGAGGGTTTTCAGGGTGGCCGTCATCCGCCCGGTCAGCCGGGAGGTCAGCAGAATGCACACCGCCGCCACCAGCAGGCACAGCACCACCCCCACCACGATCATGTAGGGCACGAAGCGCCGGGGGCCATAGGTCTGCTTGCCAAAGAGGAAGGCGAAGCTGTCCACTAAGAATTGTTCCCCGTTGGGCACCTTGGCGGCAAACAGGGCCATCATCACCCCGATGGCCACCAGGCCCAGCACCAGGGAGAGGGCCAGCATCAGCAGGCAGGTGCGCAGCACCTGGCCGCGCAGCGTGATCTTTTTGTCCATGCTCTCCCTCCCTCAGGCTTCCTTCCGCTCGAAGAGGAAGTAGCCGCAGCAGGCAAAGACCAGGCCGTAGCCGGCCAGCAGGCCGATGCGGGGCAGCAGGGACAGGAAGGGAAGGGTGATGCCGATCCACAGGTTGTGCCAGCGCAGGTAGCCGGTAAAGACCAGCCCCCCCACTGCCGGCAGATAGGTGCCCATGAGCAGCAGGGCGATGTAGACCACCATGCACAGCAGCACCGTCAGCCCCGACCCTTTGAGCATCTGGTTGATGAGGCTGAAAAAGAGGATGAGCACCGTCAGGGGGATCAGGTCCAGCAGGCAGGCCCCCAGGCTGGTGAGGATGCCCTCCGTCCCCCCGCCTAAGACCACCTGGGCCAGGGTGGAGACCAGATAGAGCACCGCCAGATCAAAGGCACACAGCACCAGCACCGCCGCCCCTTTGGAGAAAAAGAGCTTCCCCTTGCTCACCGGACGCATGAGGGAAAAGCGGACGGTGTGGTCGGCCTGCTCCCCCACAAACAGGTCCCCGGTGGCCATGATGGCCATGAGGGGCAGAAAGAGCAGCAGGATGAAGGGGAGGTTGGAGGACATGAGTCCCCCCAGAATGGCCTGGCGGGAGATCATCCCGTCGGTAAAATAGGTGACCACCAGCACCCGCAGGGCGCTGGCCACACAGATCAGTCCCCCCAGGATGAGAAAAACCAGATATTTCTTCCGCTTGCGCAGCTTGAACAGCTCGTTGCGGAGATTGGCTGCGAATCGTTCCATCTCTCTCTTTCCTCCCTCACAGCACCACGGAGCCCTTTTTGTCCCGGACCTTGGCCAGGAAGTAGTCCTCCAGGGAGGGGTGCAGGCGCAGGGCCTCCTCCTTGGTCTCAAAGGAGAGCATCTCCCCCTCATAGAGGACCAGGACCTTGTCACACATCTTTTCGATCTCCGAGGCCAGGTGGCTGGCCACCAGGAAGGTGACCCCCTTCTCCTTGGCCAGGCGGAGGATGATCTCCCGCACCTCCACGGTGGCCTCGATGTCCAGGCCGTTGGTGGGCTCGTCCAGGATCATCAGCTCCGGCTGGGACAGCAGGGCCAGGGCCAGGCCCATGCGCTGCTTCATGCCTAAGGAGAACTTGCCGCAGCGCTCCCTGCCATAGGGGGTCAGGCCCACGATCTGCAGCACCTTCTCGATGCGGGCCTGGTCCACATCGGGGTAGTACCGGGCCGCCATGTACAGGTGGTCCAGGGCGGTGAGATTTTCATACAGGGCGGGCTGCTCGATGAGGGCCCCCACCTTTGCCAGGGCCCGCTCCCGGTCGGAAACGGTCACCCCGAAGAGGGTGACGGTGCCCTCGGTGGGCTGGGCCAGCCCCGTCAGGGACTTCATGATGGTGGTCTTCCCCGACCCGTTGGGGCCCAGCAGGCCCACCACCTGGCCCCGCTCCACGGAGAAGGTGATGTTCCGGGCCCCCCGGCCGTTGGGGTAGATTTTGGAAAAATGGTCCAAGGCCAAGACGGTATCCAATACTATGACGCTCCTTTCCCAGCGGTCCAAAGACCGGACAGGGCGGGACGACCCCGAAGGTCACAAGACCCCCGGGGTGTTCCCGCAATGATGCACGTTTTTGATGATTGGCCTCAGGATGCCTTTTCCCGGCCCCCCACATCCAGGGGCTGGATGACGGTGGTGCCGTAGCCGCCCAGGGTCACGTCCACGTTGATGACCAGCTCGTGGGTGGTGCCGTCGAGGTCCACGGTCTGGAAGGTCACCGCCAGGTTGTTGCTGGTCAGGCGGCCCTGGTCGTCCACGCCGAACTTGCACAGCACGGTCTTCAGGCTCATGTCCTGGCCCACATAGGTCTCAAGGTCCTGGTTGACCTCCTCCGGGTGGGCAGCCTTGTACTCCTGATAGGTCTTGTAGTAATCATAGCTGCTGTCGGCGTTCACATAGATGATGCCGGTGTTGTTCTTCTCGTCCAGGAGCTGGTAGTAGTAGTCCTCCCAGCTGTCCTCGTTGGACTCGTTGACCTTTTCCAGCAGGTCGCCATAGGTCTCATACCAGGTCTCGCTGCTCCCCTTCAGGTAGCCGTCCCGGAACTCCTGGGGCAGGGTCTCGCCGGTGATCTTCTCGTAGCGGGCCAGGACGGTGGCGCTGTAGTCCTCAAAAATCACCGCGTTGTCCATCTGGTTGGACTGGCCCACCCCGTAGGCAAACAGGGACAGGCCGGCATTGACCAGAGAGGGCACCTGATTCTGGGCAATCTCCACCTGATAGAGGGTGGAGCCGTTCTCCTTGCCCACCTGGACGAAGTTGTTCTTCAGCTCGCCCATGACGGTGTCGGTGGCGATCTCGGCAAAGTTCATCATCCGGTTGAGCATCTCATCGTCGGTGTCCACCCCCAGCAGGTTCTCGGCTGCGGTGCTGCCCTCTTCCCCGCTGTACTCCGTCTGATGGTACACCTTGTCCATGCTGTCAAACCAGGTGCTCACCCCGTTGAGGCGGGTGCTGAAATACTCGGTCTCCTTGCCCATGTTCCATTCCTTGCTGTGAACGGCATTGTTGGCGCCGTCCATGGCGTACTCGCCGCTGGTGCGCATGACCTCCTGGCCGCCGTAGGTGACCACCATGGTGCCCTGGGCGGAAAAATTGTTCGTCTCCAGCGCCAGTGCCTTCAATGCCTCTTTGTACCGGCTGTAGCCGTTGACGCTGCCAAAGGCTGCCGCGGCAGAGACTGCCAGAATGAGCACCCCGGCCACAAGACAAATGGTCACGCGATTTCGCTTCTTCATCATCTTCGTCCTCCTTCACTGCGCGCCGGCCCGGTGCCGGCCCCGCGACCTTCTTCCTTTTGTGCTTCCTATTATAACGAAGAAGTCTAAAGAAAGAATGGGGAATCTCTTAAGATTTCATTAAGTCTCCCCCAAAAAGACCACGCCCCCCAGGGACAGGATACCTGGGGGGCGCAGCCCGCTTGTACGGAGCAAGCAGAAAGAGAGAGAGACTTATATCAGGCACCCGCTCCCCCTTTCAGGGGAACAGGAGGCGGGAGTGTTCCGCTGAGGACAGTATACCGAGAAAAAATAAAGAAAGCATAAAGAAAAACTCAAGTTTCCCTTAAATTTTCTGAGAAATATTTCCTGAAATCCCGGTCTCTCTCACCACTGTTTGGCGCAGGCCACCCCCAGGGCCCCCTCCCCGGTGTGGCAGCAGATGCTCAGGGGTAGGCTGATCAGCCCCACCCGGTGCTGGGGGAAGGCCGCCTGGACTTCCTGCTGCCAGCGCTCTCCCAGGGCCGGATCTCCCCCGGAGTAGCCGGAGAACACCGCCATTTTCATCCCCGCAAAGCGGGTGGTCAGATCGTGACTGAGGGCGCTGATGAGGGTCTTTTTGGCCTGGAGCATCCCCCGGACCTTTTTGTAGGCATCCAGCTTGCCCCCCTGGATCTGGAGGACGGGCTTGATGTGCAGCACCGCCGCCATGGCCGCCCCGGCGGCGGTGACCCGGCCGCTCTTTTTCAGATATTCCAGGGTGTTCACGGCGATGTAGATGCTGGAGGCGTCCTTCTCCTCCTCCAAAATGTCCCGGACCTGACAGGCCGTCTTTCCCTGCGCCAGCAGGACCTGGGCGTTGCGGATGGACTGGGCCAGGGTGGCGGAGATGCGGTGGTCGTCCACCACCACCACCCGGCCGTCGTAATCCTGGGCCAGGGCCTTGGCAGTCTGGCAGGAGCCGCTCAGGCCGGAGGTCATGGGAAAGTGCAGCACGGCGTCATAGGTCTGGAGCAGGTGCTCCCAGAGGGCGGTGATCTCCTCCGGGGCGGGCTGGGAGGTGCTCACAGCCTTGCCTGCGCTCATCTGGTCAAAGAACATGGCAGGGGTGCAGTCTTTCCCCTCCAGATAGGTCTTTCCGTCCACGCAGAAGGGCATGGGAATGAGATAGATCCCCCGCTCCCGGGCCTCCTGGGCGGAAATGCTGCTGTTGGTGTCTGTTACAATGGCAGTTTTCAAGGCGATTTCCCCTTACCCACTTTGTCTCTTTGCCCCATGATACCATATCTTCCCATTCTTGACAAGAAACATTCTCACCGCCGCCGGCCCGGGGGCCGGGGGTCGTCGGTGCGGCCGAGGATGTAGTCGGTGGACGTCTGATACAGGTCGGCCAGCCGGATGAGAATGTCGCTGGGGATATCCCGGTACCCCTGTTCGTACCGGAAGTATTGGGTCTGGGTCATCTGCAGCCGGGCCGCCAGCTGGCGCTGGGTCAGGTCGTGATCCTCCCGCAGGTCACGGATGCGTTTGTAGTATGCCATACTCCCTCCACTGATATCCATTTGGATATCTTGACAGTAGCCCTTCCCCGGTGTATCCCGGTTGTGTGATATCCATTTGGATATCACATCCCCCGAAAGGAGCCCCGCCATGCGCCCCACCCTGCCCGCCGCCGGATTTGTTTCCGGCCTGCTCTCTGCCTGCTTCCTCCCTCCCTCCCCCCTGTGGCCCTGGACCACCCTGTTCCCCTGGGTGCCGGCGGGCATCGCACTGGTGCTGTATCTGCTGACGGTCCTGGGCCTGCTCCTCTTTCACTCGCCGGCGGGATAATTGTCCCCTTCCCTCTTGACAACGTTGTTTCAATGTGATATGTTTTTGATATCAAATAGATTGGAGGTGCAACCAATGAAGGAAATCGCCCTCACCAACAAAAAACACGGTATGGCCGTGCTGCTGCTCACCATCCTGCTGTACCTCGCCGCCGTGGCAGGCCTGGTCCTCTCTGCCGGGGCGGGGCTGACGGCCCTGATGGTGGTGTGCATCGTCTGGCTCTCCCTGGGCTGGCTGCTGCTGCCGGGACTGAAGGTCCTGGGACCCCAGGAGGCCCTGGTCCTCACCCTCTTCGGCAACTATGTAGGCACCCTGAAGGGGGAGGGCTTTTACTTCGTCAACCCCTTCTGCGTGGCCGTGAACCCCGCCGCCAAAACCCAGCTGAGCCAGAGCGGCGACGTGGACAGCGGCAAGGGCTCCAAGGTCCTGGCCGCCCTGGGGGGGAACCAGTCCTTGAACAAGGAGCTGGTGAACAAAAAGGTCTCCCTGAAAATCATGACCCTGAGCAACTCCCGGCAGAAGATCAACGACTGCCTGGGCAACCCCGTGGAGATCGGCATCGCCGTGACCTGGCGGGTGGTCAACACCGCCAAGGCGGTCTTTGACGTGGACAATTATAAGGAGTTTCTCTCCCTGCAGTGCGACAGCGCCCTGCGGAATATCGTCCGCCTCTACCCCTATGACGTGGCCCAGGGAGTGGACACCACCGGCGACGGCCAGCCCGACGAGGGCAGCCTGCGGGGCTCCAGTGACGTGGTGGCCGCCCGCATCCGGGAGGAGATCCAGTCCAAGGTCACCGAGGCCGGCCTGGAGATCTTAGAGGCCCGGATCACCCACCTGGCCTACGCCTCGGAGATTGCCGCCGCCATGCTCCAGCGCCAGCAGGCCTCCGCCATCATCGACGCCCGGAAGATGATCGTGGAGGGGGCCGTGGGCACCGTGGAGATGGCCCTGGAGCGGCTGAACCAGAGCGGCGTGGTGGAGCTGGACGAGGAGCGCAAGGCGGCCATGGTCTCCAACCTGCTGGTGGTCCTGTGCGGCAATCACGAGGCCCAGCCCGTGGTGAACACCGGCAGCCTGTACTGAGAGGGGGGCGCCTATGGCTGAGAGCAAGAAGGATGCCAAGAAGCAGATCCCCCTCCGGCTTTCCGCCAAACTGTACGCCGCCATCGCCGCCTGGGCGGAGGATGACTTCCGCTCGGTAAACGGACAGATCGAATACCTGCTGACCGAGTGCGTCCGGCAGCGGAAGAAGAACGGCAAGTACGTTTCCGACGAGATCGACGTGCCGCCGGAGCTGGACATCGAGTGACCGGAAAGGAGGGGCGGCATGGACGCCCGGGGAAAGAAAAAGGCTGGGGTGTGGCTGTCGGTGCTGGCAGTGCTTCTTCCCCTGGCCCTCCAGGCCGCCGGCGTGCTGCTGGCCTGGAAACGCTGGGGGCTGACCCCCCTGTTCTGGGGCTTTGCCCTGGTGCTGCTGGCCGCCGCCGTCCTGGTGATGGCGGCAGCCCTGGTAAGAATTCGTGAAATCAATGGAGGAGAAGAAGATGATCTTAGTCAATACTGATTATATTACCGGAAAAGAACTGGAGATGCTGGGCCTGGTCAAGGGCGCCACCATCCAGTCGAAAAACATCGGCCGGGACATCACCCAGAGCTTCAAGACCCTGGTGGGCGGCGAGCTGGGGGCTTACACCGACATGATGAACCAGGCCCGGGCCCTGGCCACCAAGCGCATGGCCGCCGAGGCCGAGCAGCTGGGGGCCGACGCGGTGGTGAACGTCCGCTACGCCTCCTCTGCCGTGATGCAGGGGGCCGCAGAAGTGATGGCCTACGGCACGGCGGTGAAGTTCCGCTGAGCTCCCATGGTTTTGTGACCCGGCAGCGTTGGTCTGCCGGGTCACGTTTCGTTTCTCCCGCCGGGATCACACCGGGATTTCCCCAAAATTTTACGAAAGCCGGATGGAAGCCCACCCCCCTGCTCTTTTACAATGGAGGCAGAAGAACCCACTTCTTCCCAACGAAAGGCAGGGAACCAACCATGGAAAAGACCTATGTACTGGACACCAGCGTCCTCCTTCAAACCCCCTCCGCCCTGGAAGCCTTTGAGGAGAACCACATTGTTCTCCCCATCGTGGTCCTGGAAGAACTGGACGCCCTGAAAGGCGCCGACGGTGAGCAGGGCGCCAACGCCCGCCAGGCCATCCGTCATCTGGAGGCCCTTCGGGCCCGGGGCAGCCTGCTCTCCGGCGTGGGGCTGCCCGGCGGGGGCACGCTGCGGGTGGAGACCAACTGCGTGGACACACCGCTGCCCGGCAGTCTGCCGGGGTATCCCAACCACCGGCGCATCCTCCAGGTCTGTCAGGCTCTCCGGCAGGAGAAGGGCCAGGCCACCCTGGTCACCAAGAACATCCTGCTGCGCATCAAGGCCCAGATGCTGGGGCTGGCAGCCGAGGATTTTACCCGTGAGCAGGTGCCCGTGAGTCAGGAGCAGTACACCGGCCGGTGCGAGGTCTTTGTGGCTGAGAAGAAGTTCGAGCATTTCCCCAAAAAGAGCCTGGCCCCGGAGGACGTCTATCAGGTGGACGAAGCCGGGGCGCCCCATCCGGTGGCGCTGGTGCGCAACCAGTTCCTCCTTCTCCGGGCCGACCAGTCCAACCGCAAAACCCAGCTGGGCCGCTTTGACGGAAAAAAGATCGTGCCTTTGGCCTACAAGAAGAAAAAGCCCTATGGCATCGCCCCCCGCAACGTGGGGCAGTACTTCCTCCAGGAGGCCCTGATGACCGGGGCCGGGGAAGCCCCCCTGGTGATCGTCAAGGGCATGGCAGGCACTGCCAAGACCTTTTACTCCCTGGCCGTGGGCCTGCACGCCATGCTGGAGCAGGACCAGCCCCTTTACCGCCGTATCCTCATCAGCCGTCCCAACGTCCACTTTGACGATGACATCGGCTTTCTCCCCGGCGACGAGGGGGAGAAGATCGCCCCCCTCCTGCGCCCGGTCATCGACAACCTGGAGCTGCTGGTGGACCAGAACGAGGATGAACGCTTTGCCGACGAGGTCAGCCTGTCGGGGAAGGTGGAGGAGCTCTTTGACCGGGATATCGTCAGCACCCAGGCCCTGAACTTCATCCGGGGGCGTTCTGTGACCAAGACCTACCTCATCATCGACGAGGCCCAGAACCTCACCCCCAAGCAGGCCAAGGGCATCATCACCCGGGCGGGCATCGGCACCAAGATCATCCTCCTGGGCGACCCCAACCAGATCGACACCCCCCTGCTGGACGAGCGTACCAACGGCCTGAGCTATGCTGCGGAGCACATGAAGGGCAGTCCCCTCTGCTTCCAGGTCTCCCTGACGGCGGAGGAGTGCGAGCGCTCCGCCCTGGCCACCGATGCCGTGCGCCGGCTGTAACGCAACCCATTCCCCTTCGCCCGGCGGGAGACCCCAGGTCTTCCGCCGGGCGTTCCTGTCCTCAGAACAGGCCGGCGAGCCACAGAATGAGGCCATAGACCACGCTGGCTGCGATGCCGTAGACCAGCACGGGGCCGGCCACGGTGAAAATTTTCGCCCCGGTGCCGGTGACCAGGCCCTCGTGCTTGAACTCCATGGCCGGGGCGGTGACCGCGTTGGCAAAGCCCGTGATGGGCACCAGGGTCCCTGCCCCGGCGTGCTTGGCAAAGCGGTCAAAGATGCCGATGCCCGTCAGCAGGGCGGTGACGAAGATCAGGGTGATGGACACTGCCATGGCCGACAGCTCCTCATCCAGACCCAGGGCGCGGTAGCCGTCCAGCAGGGCCTGGCCCGCCACGCAGATCAGGCCCCCCACCACGAAGGCCCAGACCATGTTCCGGCCCAGGGGGGAGGGCTGGGCCTTGCTTTTGACATAGGCGTTGTATTCCTCGCTGCTGAGTTTGTTCAGATCCACAGAGCATCACCTCCCCGGCAGTATGCCCCAGGGAGAGAAAAGTATGCCTTTCCTGCCGCCGGGCAGAAAAAGAGGGAGAAAACCCTTGACAAACGGGGTCTTTTCGGTATAATAGTATAGCCTGTCTATTTATCGTCACGACAGGCATATCCTTGCCGGCAGCAGGGACTGCCGGCCAACTGTCCATAAGGAGGTGCAACGAACATGGCAAAGGTAAACGCAAACTACGAAGTGGTCTACATCATGGACCCCTCCCTGGGTGAGGAAGCCATCGCCGCAATGATCGAGAAGTTCAAGGCCCTGGTGGAGACCGCCGGCACTGTGAGCGCCATCGACGATTGGGGCAAGCGCCGGCTGGCCTATCCCATCAACGACCTGAACGAGGGTCATTACGTCCTGATGACCTTCACCGCGACCCCCGAGCTCCCCGCCGAGCTGGACCGCGTGCTGAAGATCACCGAAGGCATCATGCGCTCCATGATCATCTGCAAGGACGAGTAAGGGGGGGACCCAACTTGCTCAATAAGATCTTTTTGCAGGGCCGGCTGGTGGCCGACCCGGAACTGCGGCACACCCAGAACGGCGTGGCCGTGGCTTCCTTCCGCCTGGCGGTGGACCGGGACTTCAAGGACCGGGAGACCGGTGAGCGGAAGGCAGATTTCATCAACATCGTCGCCTGGCGGCAGTCGGCGGAGTTTGTCTCCCGCTTCTTCACCAAGGGCCGTATGGCCATTGTGGAGGGCAAGCTCCAGACCCGGGAGTATACCGACCGGGACGGCAACCGCCGCTATGCCACGGAAGTGGTGTCCGACAACGTCTACTTCGGTGACTCCCGTCGGGACGGCGACGGCGGCGGCTACGCCCCTCAGGCCGGCCGCGGCAGCTATGGCGCCCCTGCCGGGGGCGGTTATGGCGCGCCCGCCGGCGGCTACGCGCCCCCTCCCCCTGTCGATGGCGGTTACTCCGCCGGGCCCGCGGTGGATCAGTTCGCGGACCTGACCGACGACGACGGCGAGCTGCCCTTCTGAGCCCAACGCGGCCCAGACCACTTTGATTTTACTTTTTTATAAGGAGGTTTGCTACCATGGCTATGGATAGAGAACGCCCCCGCGGCGGTCGGAAACGCCGCAAGGTCTGTACGTTCTGTGTGGATAAGGTCGAGCACATCGATTACAAGGACTCCGCCAAGCTGCGCCGGTTCCTCTCCGAGCGCTCCAAGATCCTGCCCCGCAGAACCACCGGCACCTGCGCCATGCATCAGCGTCAGCTGACCGAGGCCATCAAGCGTGCCCGTCAGATCGCTCTGCTGCCCTACGTGACCGACTGAGTCCGTCTTTGCAAGACGCGCCGCACCCCGGCGCGTCTTTTTTCTTTCTGAGAAAGGAGTTTCCTATGTCCCCCTTCACCGCCTGCATCGTCCAAACCACCTCCCTGCCCTATGACAAGGCCGCCAACCTGGACCGGGCCCTGGCCGCCATGGAGACTGCCGCCGCCCAGGGGGCCGAGCTCATCCTCTTTCCCGAGATGTTCCTCACCGGCTACCTCATCCGGGACAAGTTAGAGGAGCTGGCCGAGGACCTGGACCAGGGCCCTGCCCTGGGCGTTTTGCAAAAAAAGGCCCGCGCACTCTCCCTGGGGGTGGTGATGGGGATGCCCCTGAAACACCCCGGCGGCAAGCCCTACAACGCCGTGGTGATGATCGACCGGGACGGCACCATCGCCGGCACCCAGGCCAAGACCCACTTCTTCGGCGGCGAGGAGAAGATGTTCGACCCCGGCACCAGCCTGAAGGCCTTTGACACCTCCTTCGGCCGCATGGGCATCCTGGTCTGCTACGACGGGGAGTTCCCCGAAACCGCCCGCACCCTGGCCCTGGACGGGGCCAAGCTCCTGTGCATGTGCGCGGCCAATATGAGCCCCTATGAGGACTACCACTTCCAGTACATGCGCACCCGGGCCATGGAGAACCGGGCCTACACCCTCTATTGCAACTATGTGGGAACGGAAAAGCGCTTTCACTACTGCGGCCAGAGCGGGGCCTTCCACCCCACCGGGAAGATCCTGGCCGAGGGGGACACCGAGACGGCAGTCATGCTCTACGCCCCGGTGGACATGGCCGACACCATCGCCCAGGACGATTTTCTCAACTACCTGAACCACCGCCACCCCGACCTGTACCACCCGGACCTGTGCCGCTGACCGGCCGGAAAGGAGGAAGCCTCTATGAACAACGTCATCCTCATCGGCATGCCCGGCGCGGGCAAGAGCACCCTGGGCGTGCTGCTGGCCAAGACCCTGGGCATGACCTTTCTGGACACCGACCTGCTCATCCAGCAGCGGGAGAACGCCCTGCTCCGGTCCATCATCGCCCGGAAGGGCATTGACGGCTTCCTGGCGGTGGAGGGGTCGGTGTGCGCCGGCCTGCACACCCGGAACGCGGTCATCGCCACCGGGGGCAGCGTGGTCTATCAGCCGGAAGGCATGGCCAACCTGCGCTCCCTGGGCACGGTGGTCTATCTCAAGTGGGGCTACCGGACCCTGTCCCGGCGGCTGGGGAACCTGAAGAACCGGGGGGTGGTCCTCCGCCCCGGCCAGACCCTGCGGATGCTCTACGACGAGCGGGTGCCCCTGTATGAGAAATACGCCCACATCACCGTGGACTGCGGCCGGCAGGACATCGAGCACACCTTGCAGCGGGTCCTGCAGGCCCTGAAGAAATTCGAGAACCCTTCCAAGGAATAAAAAAGCAGCGTGTCCCCGCCGCGCAAGGGGACACGCTGTGTTTTTTCCTCAAACCGAATGGGCCCGGCGGAAGCTCCGCCGCTCTTCCGGCACATACCGGCGCAGGTAGCTCACGTTGGGGATGGCCCGCAGCAGCAGGATGCCCAGGACGTAGCACACCACCGCCTCGCCGATGCCCACCCACACGGCATTGACCGCAAAGAGGGCGGGGAACTGGGCGGAGAAGCCCACCTCGTACCAGGCCAGCATCCCGCCCACCAGGACCATGTTGCACACCACCGGGGGCAGAGGGGCCAGCCAGGCGTGGCTGGTCTTTTGGGTCAGCAGGGCGGCGATGAGGGTGGCCAGGGAGCCGATGATGATGTCGATGGGGCCGTAGGGGCTGAGCAGGTTGGCCACCAGGCAGCCCACAAAAACCCCCGGCCAGGTGCCGGGGAAGAGGAAGGGCAGCACCGTCAGGGCTTCGGAGAAGCGGAACTGGACGGGGCCGTAAGCCAGGTTCATGGCCGAGGCCACCAGGGTCAGGGCGGCGTAGGCCGCGGCAATGACCCCGTTGAGGGCCAGCAGTTGGGTTTTTGAGCGCATGTGTCTTTGCCTCCATTTTCGTATTTAGAGTACGGCGCGCGAACCGCACAGCGGCGGACAGCAACGCTGCCCGCCGGTTGGACCGGGTGTGGAAACCAGTCGTAGATAGAATACCACATCGGGAGACAAATTGCCAGAAAAATTTTCAGCGGGCCGGGCCGAAAAAAGGGGGGAAAACTCCCTCTCTTCGGCCCGGCCCGCTCTGCGGCAGGCACGCTCAGCGCTGGTATTCAAAGTCAAGGTTATACAGGCTCACCAGGTCCCCGTCCTTGATGCCCATTTCCTCTAAGCGGTCAAAGAGGCCGGCGTTGCGGAGCATCCGGTCAAACCAGTTGCGGGACTCGTAGTTGGAAAAATTGACGTTGGCCATGATCTTTTGCAGCCAGGGGCCCTCCACGATCCACACGTCGTCCTCGTGGCGGATAGTGAGGGGCTCGGTGGTGTCCACCTGGGGCGGGCGCTCCACATACTCCGGCTCGTAGGTGATCACCGGCGGCAGGTGGGCCAGCTCCCCGGCGGCGGCCTTCATCAGCTCCCGCACCCCCTGGTGGGTGGCGGCGGAGAGCTCGAAAAAGGGCAGGCCCAGGCCCTCCACGTGGGCCTTGAGCTGTTCCAGCAAGGTGCGGTCGGCCAGAATGTCCGTCTTGTTGGCGGCTACCAGCATCTTCCGGCTGGCCAGCTCCGGGCTGTACTCTTTGAGCTCGGCGTTGATGGTCTCAAAATCCTCCACCGGGTCCCGCCCCTCGGAGCCGGACACGTCCACAATGTGGATCAGTAGCCGGCACCGGTCGATGTGCCGCAGGAAGTCGTGGCCCAAGCCGGCCCCCTCTGCGGCCCCTTCGATGATGCCGGGGATGTCCGCCATGACGAAGGACACCCCCTCGTCCACGAACACCACCCCCAGGTTGGGGAACAGGGTGGTGAAGTGGTAGTTGGCGATTTTGGGCCGGGCCTTAGTGGCCACGGACAGGAGGGTGGATTTCCCCACGTTGGGGAAGCCCACCAGGCCCACGTCGGCCAGGAGCTTCAGTTCCAGGATCACCGACCGCTCCTTCCCCGGCAGGCCGGCCTTGGCGAACTGGGGGGTCTGCCGGGTGGGGGTGGCAAAGTGCTTGTTCCCCCAGCCGCCGTTGCCCCCCCGGCAGAGGACGAAGGGCTCGTCCCCAGACATGTCCTGGATGATCTCCCCGGTCTCCGCATCCCGCACCACGGTGCCCCGGGGGACCTTGAGGATCAGGGGGGCGCCGTTCTTGCCGGAGCACTGCTTGCCGGCGCCGTTGCCGCCGTTTTCGGCCACGTACTTCCGCTTGTACCGGAAGTCCATGAGGGTGGACATCCGGTCGTCCACCTGGAGGATCACGTCGCCTCCCCGGCCGCCGTCCCCGCCGTCGGGGCCGCCGGCGGCCACGTATTTCTCCCGGTGAAAGGCCACCGCCCCGTTCCCGCCGGCGCCGGAGCGCACCAGGATCCGGGCGGTGTCAATGAATGTGTTTGCCATGGGGTACCTCCAAAAACGGGAATTTTTCCCCGGCGCATGTCCGCGGAAAAAGAGATGGGATGTTCGTTTCCCGCCTGGGGGCGGGAAACGGCTGCGAGGCTTTTGCGCGGTGTGTTGGTACGGAAAAAGCCCCGGACGGCGTCCGGGGCTTGGTTGCGCAGGGAATTACTCCGCAACGGCCTCCACGATGGAAACCTGCTTGCGGTCCTTGCCCAGCCGCTCAAACTTGACGCGGCCATCCTTCAGGGCAAACAGGGTGTCATCCTTGCCGATGCCCACGTTGGTGCCGGGATGGATGTGGGTGCCGCGCTGACGGACCAGAATGTTGCCGGCCAGCACGAACTGTCCGTCGCCCCGTTTCACGCCCAGGCGCTGTGCCATGGAGTCACGGCCGTTCCGGGTGGAGCCGACGCCCTTCTTATGTGCGAAGAACTGAAGTCCGATCTGAAGCATTGGTTACACCTCCATAACATTGATGTGTTCGGGATACTCCTCCTGCAGC
>DXEA01000087.1 GCA_019115225.1 Candidatus Evtepia faecigallinarum | reverse complement strand
TTATCAGACAAAAATAGTCGATTTGGCGAGATACTTTGCAGGATCAAAAGTTGTAGGACGGCTAAACGAAAATATCCAGATTGAAGTCCGAAGACAAAAAGCCTCGAAAACTTCGGTTTTCGAGGCTTTTTTGTATGCAGATTTCAATGCCCACCGAAAAAGAGTCCCCATCCAACACACTTTCTGTTGACATCTGTAGACTACCATGCTATGATGTGTTTACAAGAA
Source organism: Candidatus Evtepia faecigallinarum (assembly GCA_019115225.1). Taxonomy (GTDB): domain Bacteria; phylum Bacillota; class Clostridia; order Oscillospirales; family Oscillospiraceae; genus Evtepia; species Evtepia faecigallinarum. The sequence continues at coordinate 8,460 of DXEA01000087.1, read as the reverse complement.
TAAACAGAAAGGAGGACCGACCATGGATGAAAAGAGCACCAACCTGACCCAGGCGGAATGGACCGTGATGGAGTGCCTGTGGGAGAAGGGCGGCCTGACCGGCCGGGAGGTGACCCATGAAATGGCCGCCCGCTGCGGCTGGAGCCGGAGCACCACCCTGACCCTGCTGGGCAGGCTGGAGCACAAAGGAGTGGTGAAGGGCGCCGCCGGGGAGCGGGGGCCGAAGGTATTCTCCCCCCTTCTGCGGCGGGAGGACGCCGCCCTGCGGGAGACGAAAAATTTCCTCAGCCGGGTGTATCAGGGGAGTCTGAGCCTGATGGTCAGTGCGCTGACCAAAAAGCAAGCCCTGCCCCAGGAGGATCTGGACCAGCTCTATGCGCTGCTGAAAGGATTGGAGGAAGAGCGGCATGATTGAGTGGGCGGTGACATCCAGTGTGTTGATTTTGGTGGTGCTGGTGCTGCGCCGGTGCCTGAAGGGAAGGATGAGTTTACGCCTGCAATACGCCTTGTGGGCCCTGGTGCTGCTGCGGCTGCTGGTGCCGGTGAGCCTTGGCGGCACGGCCATGAGCGTGATGAATGTGATGACAGCGGTCCCACAGCCGGCTTCCGGCCCGGTGACGGCCTATCCCGGCGGGGCAGGGGACCAGACACCCCTTGTGACAGCGGAGGCAGCGAAGGCGCAGGAGGCCCCGGCGCAGCCGGCGGCGAACGGGACGGAAACGGAGGCGGCAGCGCCTGTCTCCTGGGGGACCGTGGCGCTGGCCGTGTGGGCTGTGGGGGCAGGGAGCCTGGGCCTGTGGTTTTTGGGGGTCAATCTCCGCTTTGCCCGGCGGCTGGGCCGGGACCGGCGGGCCTTGGCGGTGGAGGGGTATCCCCTGCCGGTGTATGTGAGCGGGGAGGTTTCCACCCCCTGCCTGTTCGGGCTCCTGCGCCCCTGCGTCTATGTGCCCGGGGCGGGGGACGAGACCGTGCTGCGGCACACCCTGGCCCATGAGCTCACCCATTTCCGCCACGGGGACCACCTGTGGGCGGTGCTGCGGGGGGTGAGCCTGGCCCTGCATTGGTACAATCCCCTGGTGTGGGCGGCGGCGGTGCTGTCCCGGCAGGATGGGGAGCTGTGCTGCGATGAGGCCACCGTCCGCCGTTTGGGGGAGGAGGAGCGGGCCGCCTATGGCCGCACCCTGCTGGCGGTGACCTGTCAGGGGCCCAGGGATCCCCTGCTTGTGGCCACCAGTATGACGGGGAGTGGAAGGGGCATCCAGGAGCGGATCTTTTTGCTGGCCAAGGTCCCGCAGACGGCGGCCTGGACACTGCTGCTCGTGGTGTGTATTGCCGCCGGGGCGGTGGGCTGCACCTTTACCGGTGCGCAAAATCCCGCCGATGGGGTTTCCGTTACGCTGGCAGAGGGGATTGACGAGCCCGCAGCAGTAACGGCGTATGCCCGGACGGTCACGGAGGAGGCCCTGGACCGCTGCGTGCAGGAGCTGGGCTTGCCCGTTACCCGGGCCAGGATCACGGACATCCAGCCCATCTCCACAGGGGTGGCAACGGAGAAGCTGGGCATGGCGTGTTATCTCCTGTCCTACCGCTTTGAGACCGAAGGGGTGGACGCCGGTGCCCTGCCGGAAGGGATGCGCCTGGAGGAGGGGGCCATCACCGAGTGGACCGGGGAAGGCCAGCCCTGCCTGCTGCTGTTCTGGGAGGACATCCAGGACGGAACTTACTGGGAACCTGTCTGTGTGCTCTACACAAAGACCATCCAGGAGAAGTATGGTACACCGGAGCGGCAGGCCAAGTATGACGAGGCCTACAGGGCAGCAGCTGTGGAGGCGCTGGAAGCGTATCTGGCGGCCCGGGCCCCGTCGCAGGAGACGGAGGGAGATCGGCCGGCAGAGGAAGAGGACGGCCTGCTGGCAGCAGAAGTTGCCCTCTGGCGGGGGGGATACGACCGCCCTGTGGGCCCGGGTGGCTGGGCGGACCTGTTCCCTGAGGAGCAGCCGGAGGTCCAGGTCCAGGAGGGGTATGATCCCATCTATGGCCAGGGGGACTATTGGGACCAGTGGAGCGTGGAGGGCTTTTCCGCCCTGCGCTACTACACGGCGGCAGAGGGTACCTGGTCGGCCAACACCATCGACGTGACTCGGACGGATCTCCTTACGCCCCGGGGCGTGCAGGTGGGGGACAGCCGGGCCCAGGTGCTGGCGGCCTATCCCGAGGCCCTCACCGGGGACTATTGGGGAGTGTATCCCCAGGAGCCGGACCTGTTGGTCTATCTGCCCGGGGACCGGCGGCCGCCGGGGGAGGTCAGTGATCTGTCCCAGCTGGAATTTCAGGAGATGCTGGGCCCTGCCATCCTCTTTTTCTTCGAGGGGGATACCCTGGGCCAGATCACCCTGACCAATATGTTTGATTGACCCCTGGCAGGGGGGAGGAACAGAGAGGAGGAACAGCCATGGGAGAGTGCCAGGGAAAGGAGACACCGGTCATCGGCCGCTTCCGGGGACCGTATGGATTTTTGAGCAATTTCTATCCCGCCAAGCTGACCTATGACGGCCTGACCTACTGCAACGCCGAGGCCGCCTACCAGGCCCAGAAGTGCCGGGACCCGAGGCAGCGGGAAGCCTTCTCCCGCCTGTATGGGGACGAGGCCAAGCACCGGGGCAGACAGGTTGCTGTCCGGCCCGACTGGGAGGAGGAGAAGGTGGCCGTCATGGCAGGGGTCCTGGCGGCCAAGTTCGGCCAGAACCCCCACCTGGCCCGGTGGCTGGCGGAGACGGGGGAGATCCCCCTGCGGGAGGGCAACCCCTGGGGGGACACGTTCTGGGGGGTGGACCAGCGGACCGGGGAAGGGGAAAACCACCTGGGCCGTCTGCTCATGGCCCTGCGGGCGGGGTATCGCCAAACGGGCCTGCCCACCGGCCCCCTCTGCCCGGAGGCCCGCTTCCGGGCCCCGGACGGCCTGGTCCTCACCGACCGGGAGATCACCCAGATGGAAACCGACTGCATCGTCCACGGCAGCGACCGGACCTTGTGCCGGGAGGACTGGACCTTTGCGCTGGCAGGGGGACCGGCCCTGGAGGCGGCCTGCCAAGGTCTGGGGGGCTGTGCCCCCGGCGAGGCCAGGCTCACCCCCGGCTATGATCTGCCGGCGGCCTTTGTGCTGCACACCGCAGAGCCGGTGTACGGGCGGGAGGCGGAGGCCCTACTGGGGCAGTGCTACACGGCCTGCCTGGACCTGGCCCGGGCCCGGGGGTTTTCCCGCATCGTCTTTCCGCCCCTGGGCACGGGAAAGGCCTGCTTCCCCAAGGCCAAGGCCGCCTGCATTGCCGTGGAGGCGGTGCGGGGCTGGCTGGCGGCCCACCGGGACTGCGGGCTGGCGGTGGAGTTCTCCTGCACGGACCAGCGGTCCTATGACTGCGTCCGGGCCGCGCTGGCGGGGGAGACCCTGTGAAGGAAGCATCGACCGGCGGCAGCGGTCCGCAAAGAAGAAAGGCAGCCCCCAACCGGGGGCTGCCTGATTTTATGCCTTGGGACGGAAGGGATTCTGCCATGCGCAACGGTCAGCCGGACCCTGCCCGGGAACAGGCCCCGGCGTGGGCCCGCAGCTGGGCAAAGACATCCTGGAAGCTCTCCTGGTCCATCTGGCCGTCCACCTGGTCGGACACGGTGAGAATTTCCCCGCCCTGCTGCTGCCAGGTGACGTAGCTGGCGTTGTCTACCAGGTCCAGGAAGAGGGTGGACACGTCCTGGAGGTAGGCCAGGAGAAGGTCGTTTTCCGCGGGGACGGGATCCTCTAAGTAGATGGTGATGCCGTAGGGCGCGGCAGAGGTGTGGAGGGAGAAGGTATAGGGTCCCGCCACCGCCGACAGGTGCAGGGCCTCCAAGATGGCCCCGCAGGCGCTGTTGTTGCCCAGGTAGGGAGTGGCCAGGTCCTGCAGCTGGTTGGCCAGGTCCTGGGTGAGGTATTGGTTCAGATCCCCCCGCCAGCGGGCGTATTCCTGGGAGCTGGCCAGGGCCTGGCTGGCAGCGGAGACTTTTTCGGTGGCCGAGTAGCCGTCGTGGTTGATCCGGATGAGCCGGGGGGAGGGGTCGTCGGAGAGATAGAACACGGTCCCTCCCGTCCGGCTGGACAGGACCACATCCCCGTCCTGGAGGGTGAAGCCCGACGTGGCGGTGTAGGGCCCCTGTTCAAAGCCCTTGAGCAGGTTCAGCAGCTGCTGATAGAGGTCCTCCGGCAGGGGGACCGACAGGCCGCCGTCCAGCACATAGGCCTGGGTGATGGACACCCCGTCCAGCTGTTCCCCCCGGTCGCCGGGGTTGGTGAGGATGAGGGTGACGGTGAGCACGCAGACGATGAGGGCCACGACGGCCACCAGCACCGGGGGCCGCTTGAACTCCAGCACATGGTGGACCCGGTGCCTGGTGTTCTCCTCCCCGAAGGCCAGGGGGACCGCCTGGGGGCGGCGGGGGGCGCGGCCCAGCCGGAGAAGGGTCTCGGCATAGCCCGCCCGGTCCTGGGGGGAGAAGGGGGTGATGACGGCCTGGTCGCAGGCGGTCTCCACGTCCCGGCAGAACAGACGGTAGGCCAGGTGGACCACCGGGTTCCACCAGTGCAGGGAGAGGGCCAGCCAGGCAAAGGCCTTGGCCCAGGGGTCCCCCCGGCGCAGGTGGGCCCGCTCATGGAGCAGGACATACCGGCGGGCCTGGCCCTCCAAACCGGCGGGGAGATAGATCCGGGGCCGCACCAGGCCCAGGAGGAAGGGGCCGGGGATCTGGTCGCTCTCATAGACTCCCTTCTCCACGGCCACGGCCTCGGCCACCTGGCGGCGGAGACGGTGGGCCGACCAGACCGCCCACAGGAGCATCCCCGCCGTGCCCGTCCCCCACAGACCCAGCACCAGGGGGACGGGGTCAACGGTGGTCTCTGCGGGGGCGGGGGTCTCCGAGGCCGTCGGCAGTGCTTCCACCGTGGGTTCCTCCGCCGGGGCAGGGGAGAGGACGGGGGCGGCCAGCTCCTGCACAGTGGGCACCGCCGGCAATGTTACCGGCAGCGACAGCCCCACCGGGCACACCAGCCGGAGAAAGACCGCCAGCCACAGCAGGCAGGTGATCCACCGGGGGGCTTTTTTCAAAAAGAGCCGCAGCACCAGCACCGCCAGGGCGCCCACAGTGGCGGCGGCGGACATGGTCAGCAGGGTGTGCAGCAGTTCATCCATGGAGATCACCTTCCCATTCGTAGAGGTTTACCAGGTCGTCCCGGTCCATGCCGGGGTAGAAAAAGACGTCGTCGTTGGAGGAGGCCGCCTTGGGGGCCAGTTTTGCCAGCCAGGCCAGATGCCAGGGGCGGCTGTCGCCCCGGTCCCAGAAGGCCAGGTAGAGGGCGTCCTGGGTCTCATACAGGCGGTAGCCGGTGTCGGCCTCGGACCACAGGCTGTGGCCGGCGTATTCCTGCAAACCGGTCTCGAGGGTGTCGGGGTCATAGGGCCGGTAGAGGTACCAGGCCTCCCGGACGGCCTCTTCCGGCAGCAGGGGGTCGGCGGGGTGGCCGGCGGGGACGGGGTCCCGGTCCGGGAGGGCCTCAGAGCGCCAGGCGCGCAGGTAGGTGCGCAGGTCCTGATCCAGGTCCAGCGGCCCCCACAGGGTGGCAAACTGGGGGGAGAAGAGGAATTCTCCAAAAATTTCGCTCAGGGAGACATAGGGAGGGCCCAGCCGGTAGCGAGAGAAGTCCTCGCTCTGATAGAGCACTTGCGCCACCTCATAAGCGGGCCGGAACATCCCGACATAGGCGGAGGAGCAACAGACATAATTGGGCAGGGACAGGCAGTTCCACCACCCCAGATGCCGCTGGGGATAGAGGTAGGAAAACTCCTCCAGGGTGCAGGCAGACAGCCCATCCCGGGGCAGGCTGGCCCGGTCCACCCGCAGGCCCACGCCGGTGTCGGGGAAGACCCAGCCCGCCCGATCCAGCTCAGGCACCAGGGCCAGGAGAAGGAGGCACCGCTGGGCCAGGTTTTGCTGGAGCCTGCCGTCGGCCTCGGGGGTCTGGTCGGGCAACAGGACCAGGGTCTGGCGGCCGTCGTACTCTGTCTGGCGCTGGATGGTGTACGGCCCCACCAGCTCCTGGACGCCCAGGGCGTCCAGCAGGGCTTTCAGGCCCGCCAGATCCTCTGCGTCCTTGGGGGCCAGGGCGTAGACTTCCTGGGCGGAGGGGGCGCCGGTGAGGGCTTCGGCGGCCCGATACCAGCTGATCCAGCGGGGATAGACGGTGTTGCCGTCTATGGCGTGGTAGTCGCTGTACTTCCCGTTCAGGACGGCCAGCCGGAAGGTGGTTTCCTCCCCCTGCTGCCGCACCTGGACCAGGTAGGGCGGGAAGAGGCGGTAGGACACACCGCTGTCCTCCGGGTGGCTGAGCAGGATGGTCCCCTCGGGCAATCCGGGGTCGTCACAGGAGACATAGGCGCTGCGCCTGGTGTCCTCCAGCAGGGCGGCCAGGGGCTGGACCAGACTGTCCGGGAGAGGGACCTCCTCCCCCTGGCAGACCATGGCCCCCTGGCTGACCCGGTGCCAGTCCACCCGGACCCCGTCGGTCTCCGGGTTGGCGGCAAACACCGTCCCCACCAGCAGGCAGAGGACCAGGGCGGCAGCCAGGACCCAAGCCGGCGGGCGTTTGTAGGACAGCAGGAGGGAAATGCGCGCCTTGGCGTCCTCCTCCCCAAAGGCCAGGGGGAGGGCGGCGGGCGTGCCGGGCTCCCGGGAGAGATGCAGGAGGGCCTGGGCATAGCCGGCGGTCTCCTCCGGGTCCTCTTTCGGCAGGGAGCGGAGGACGGACTGATCACAGGCGGTCTCCAGGTCCAGGCAGAGCAGGCGATAGGCTGCCCACAGCACAGGGTTGAACCAGTGGAAACACAGCAGCAGATAGGCCAGGGGTTTGACAATACAATCCCCCCGGCGGATATGGGCCCGTTCGTGGAGGAGGACATAGTGCTTCTCCTGGGGGGACAGGGCGAGGGTGAGATAGATCTTGGGCCGGAAGATCCCCAGCACAAAGGGGGAGGGGATCTGGTCGCTCTCGTAGACGTTGCCCGTCACCCGCACCGCCTCCGCCACCCGGCGGCGCAGGCGCAGGTAGGAGACCAGCCCCCAGACAAGCCCCACAAGGGTCCCCGCCAGCCAGACGGCAAAGAGAATGGCCCAGGGGGTCCCGCTCTCCGGCGTGGGGACCGTGGCAGTCTCGTTTGTTGTGTCAGGTGGGGTAAAGTTGCTTTCTTCTTCTGTGGCAGTGGGGGTGGGGTCCGCCGTCGTGGCCTCCGGTGCCTCCACCGGCGGAATCTCCAGGGGGGAGGGCCGGGAGGAGGTCAGGACGAACTGGGCCGCCGACCCGTCGGCCACCCCCTGGGGCACCAGACTCACCGGCAGGGACAGGCTCACCGGGCAGGCCATGCGGAACAGGACCACCAGCCACAGCAGGCACACCAGGGTCCGGGGGGCCTTGTACAGGAAGAAGCGGACCGCCATCACCCCAAAGGCCACCAGGGCGGCAGCCAGGCTCATGGTGAAAAGGGTGGTGCAGAAGAGTTCCATAAAGACCTCCTTTCCCGGGGGTCAGTGGCGCTGGCGATAGGCGGCCAGCATTTCCTCGATCTCGGCGGCCTCCTGGTCGGTGACGGTGCCCGCCTGGAGAAAGGCGGCCAGAAAGCTGGGCAGGGAGCCGTGGAAGGAGCGCTGCAAGACCTCCTGCCCGTCGGCCCGCTGGACTTCGGCCCGGTCCACCAGGGCAGAGACCACAGCGGCCTCGTTTTTCAGATACCCCTTGTCGCTCAGGCGCTTGATGACGGTATAAGTGGTGGTGCGTTTCCAGCCCAGGTGTTCCTGGGCCAGCTTGCACAGCTGGGCGGAGGACACCGGCTGGGCGTCCCACACCAGCTCCAGCAGCCGGTGGTCGGCCAGGGAGAGGGGGGCGGTGGGTTTCATAAGGATCACCTCCTCAGGTAGTCTAATCCTTTAGACAACATTAGTCTAACCGATTAGACAGCCCTTGTCAAGGGGGCTCGACAAAAAAATCCCCTCCCAGCAGGGAGGGGAAACCGTATCGAGAGAAGAAATACTTCCAAGGTCCTTTGGCTTCCCCTCGGAGGGAAGCTGTCACCGCAGGTGACTGATGAGGGGGCGATCCTGTACCCAACGGGACAATAGAAGGAACACCACCGCCTCGACGAAACGATAGCGCGTCGCGGGTTCTTCTGTTACGTCAGTACAGAATCGCCCCCTCATCCGACCCGGCTTGCGCCGGCCCACCTTCCCCCCGAGTAAACACTGATTTAATTTTTTGAGAGATTGCGGTAAAATAGAGAAGAGAGGTGAAGGAAATGGAAAAGCAAATCAGCTTTACAGACTTGGAATACGGCAAAAGACGGAAGGTCACCAAACGAGAAGTCTTTTTAACGAAGATGGATGCCGTCT
>DXEA01000086.1 GCA_019115225.1 Candidatus Evtepia faecigallinarum | reverse complement strand
ACCGCCCTTTCACGGCGGTAACATGGGTTCGAGTCCCGTACGGGTCACCATATGGAGGCATAGCTCAGCTGGTAGAGCGCTCGCCTCACACGCGAGAGGTCACAGATTCGAGTTCTGTTGTCTCCACCAAGCAACATAATCCGAACTTGTTCCCCATGGGGACGGGTTCGGATTTGTTGTTTCTCTTCAAAATCTGGCGGGATAACCCCGAAACGGCCCTGATCTGTTTTTTTACAGATCAGGGCCGTTTTTGTGTACCGTCGGATTTCTCTTTGCCGGTCAAGGCAGGGAAGTTTATAAGGGATAGCGGTTATGCAAGCTGTTTCCACAGGCAGTAGACCACATCGGACCGGGGGCAGCTGCCTTTGGCCGCAAAGGTCAGCCCATCCGTCAGCCCGTTTGCCGCTGCCCAGTCGATTGCCGCCGTAGACCAATCGCTGCCGCTGGCCGTTCCGCCTGCGGCCCGGCACAGCATGGCCAGAATTTGGTCATAGGTCAGCGTTCCATTCAGGCTGAACCGGTTGTCGCCGACGCCGCCGGTGATCCCCTGCTCTGCCGCCCAAAGCACAGCATCATAATAGTATGCGCTGGAGTCTGTCACATCCACAAAAGGCGAAACTGCGGAGGCCGGCTGCGGCGACCCGGCGGCGCGCCACAGGAAGGTCACCGCCTGGGCGCGGGTGACGGTATTGCCGGGGGAGAAGGTGGTAGCAGAGGTGCCGCTGGTAACGCCGTTGTCCTTGGCCCAGGCCACGGCATCGGCATAGTAATCGGTGGTGTACACATCGGTAAACCCGGCGACAGTCCCGGCATCCTCGTAGCGAAACACATTGCGCTGGAACGCAGTGTAGTTGTCAGACAGGATGGTGGTCTCCGGGTCATAGTAGTAGAAGTAGAGCAGGTAGGAGGCATCCGTACCGTCCTGGGGCAGGGTGAAGGTACAAGACTGGCCGGGCGCCAGCATCGTACCCCGTTCCCCATCGATACCCATCACTTGGCTCACAAGAAGAATCCCATAATCAGATACTTCCCACTGGCCATCAGCGCCCAGATAATACCTGTCTTCGTCGACATCTGCAAAATATCCGCCAGGCACGGTGACAGGATCTCCGTTCAAGTCCACGAAGGAGGTCAAAGGATGGCCCACATCGCAGCAGATATAGACAAAGCCTGTGCTGGAGGGGTTGGCGTTGGTCACGGTGATCTGACCGTCCGTTTCAATGCTGTAGTAATAGTCATCGCCTACCGTAACGGAGCCATAGAGCTCTTTGTTGCCGTCAGACGGTCCCTTGTAGCGCCCATAGCCCATGGTGAACTGATACCCGGTTGTGACCTTTTCCGCATCAAATCCAATGCGGAAGTAGTCGGGCATCTCTGTCCGGTCCACAGCGTAGGCCGGCACGGCGCCCAGCAGCATGGCGGCAGCCAGGAACGTAACGATGGCTTTTTTGCATTTCTTCACATTCATTCCGTATCTCTCCTCGGATTGAGAGAAAAAAACAGGCCGTGGGGCGTGCCCCACGGCCTGTTGCGTTTGCTGTGCTCAGTAACGCAGCACGAAATAGATCACATACACCCAGCTGAGCAGCCCGTGGAAGATGGCCCAGCCCACCGAGTGCCAGGTGGTGTAGCTGATGACCATGGCCAGGGCGCTGCCGAAGGTGATGCCCGACTTGACGGTCTTGTGCACCACAGTCTGTCTTTCCCGAAGCTCTTGCGCCATTGATGTTCTCCTCTCAGCCCCGCTCGGCCTTGTTCCGGGCGGCGGCCTGGTTGAGCTCGGCGGCCAGGCCGTCGAGGTCCTTCACGGCCAGATGGAACTTCCTGCCCTGGGCGGTGACCCGCAGGCGCTCCGGGGAGAGGGCGGTCTTTTCCACCCGCTCCACCCGCAGCACGCTGTTCAGGGGGAAGGCGGTCTTGTTCAGGCCGCTGTAGACCACGAACTTGTCCTCAAAGAGCTCGACCCGGTTGCGCAGGAGGAAGGTCAGCCAGATCAGGTCCACGATGTAGAAGCACAGGAAAAAGGCTGCCCACCGGGTGGGGGACAAGGCGGCGCCGCCCTCCCAGAAGAAGTACACACAGGGGGGGATCAGGGTATAGATTATCACAAAGAGGAGAAACCACAGGGCGTTCTTGCCAGGATATTTTTTCATCATACCGACTCCTTTTCCGTAGGGCGCCACAGGCGGCCCCGTGGCTGTTTTCTGGATTATAGCATAGGAACGGGTTTGTTTCAATAGAGCAGAGAAAGCGCCCGCCGGGCTTTCCCGGCGGGCGGCGGGGAATGGCTGATGTGCAGGGGAGAAGGGGTCATTCCTTGACCAGGTTCTCACCGGCGGTGTTGAACAGCTGCAGCGTGCTGCCGTCGCACTGGAAGGGCAGCTCGATGCTCACGCTGCCGTCGGTGGCCTGGAGGGTGGCGGCGATCTTCTGGCCGGCCAGATCCACGGTGTAGGTGCCGTTCATCTGGCTGCCGCCGCCCACGACGGTCAGGGCGCCCTGGTCAAAGGTGAAGGCGCCGCTGCCGCCGGCGCTGCTGGTGAGGTTCCAGGTGCCCTGGAGGAGCTCCTCCACCTGGGCCTCGGTGACAGAGGCTGCGGCGGTGGTTTCCTGGTCCACGGCAATGGTCATCATCTGATAGGCGTTCTCGTCGCCGTCCTTGTCGGAGACCATGATGGTCACCGGGCTGCTGTCCTTCAAGGGGAACATCTTGCCAAAGGAAAGGGTGCCGTCCTTGAGCACGTCGGAGAAGTAGTTGCCGATGAGGTCATACTGGGACCCGCTGCTGGACCAGGAGAGGTTGTCAGAAATCTCGGTGCCGTTCTGGAAGGCCTGGATCTGGAAGGCGGACTGGACCTGGGCGGGGTTGGCCTGCTTGTTGGTAAAGTCGAACTTCACGATGAGGACCTGGTCGTCCTGGGTCAGGTCCTGGTTGTGCTCCACCAGGGCCCACTCGGCAAACTCATAGCCGGTGTAGACGATGGTGCCCTTTTCGGTCTCGTAGTTGATGGTGTCCACTTCGTTGGTGCTTTCCGCAGAGGTCTCGCCGGCGGTGTCCTCGGTGGTGTCCCCGGACTCCGTGGTGGAGCCGCAGGCGGCCAGGGCCAGGCAGAGGGCGGCTGCGGTGAGCAGAGAGAGCAAGATGCGCTTCATGTCGGTTTTCTCCTTTCATCTCGGGCCTCGGCAGGCCCTTTTTGCGCCAAAACCTGCACAGCGGGGGATGTGCAGGTCGATGTTATGGCTATTCTACCATATTTTCCGCGAAAATCCAAGAAGAATTATGGAAAACTTCTATTTCCGCAGTGCCTGGGGCGGCGCAGGGGGGGCGACGGCGCCGGGGCGGGAGCCTTGGCGGTCCGGCAGGGGAAATTGCCCCTTGACAGAGAGAAAAAAATGAATAAAATAAGCAAGTGACGAAAAACAAACTTTTGCTTACGGAGGTGGTGGGATGACCCAACGGGAAGCCCAGATTTTGTCCTGGATCATGGAGGACCCCATGATCTCCCAGGAGGACCTGGCCCAGCGGGCGGGGATCACCCGGTCGTCGGTGGCGGTGCATATCTCCAACCTGATGAAGAAAGGGCACATTGCCGGGCGGGGCTATATCCTGTCCACGGGGGGCTATGTGGCCGTGGCCGGTGCGGTGAATGTGGACATCGGCGGCCGGTCCGCCGGCCCCCTGGTGGGCCGGGACTCCAACCCCGGCACGGTCACGGTGAGCATGGGGGGCGTGGGGCGGAACATCGCCCACAACCTGCGGCTGCTGGGGACCAGGGTGTCTCTGCTCACTGCCCTGGGGGAGGACGCCCACGCCGGTCAGGTGGCCGACTCCTGCGCCCGGCTGGGCATCGACCTGAGCCGTGCCCTCCATGTGCCCGGGGGGACCACGTCCACCTATCTCTTTCTCAGCGACGAGACGGGGGACCTGGCCCTGGCGGTGTCGGACATGGGGATCTATGAAAGCCTGACCCCGGCCTATTTTGCCCGCCATCTGCCCTTCCTCAACGGGGCGGACCTGGTGGTGGCCGATGCCAATCTGAACCGGGAGTCTTTGCACTACCTGGCCAATCACTGCACCGCGCCGCTGCTGGTGGACCCGGTGTCCACGGTGAAGGCGGAGAAGATCCGGGACATTCTGGGAAAGATCCACACCCTGAAGCCCAACCGGCTGGAGGCGGAGTATCTGTCGGGGGTGGAGATCACCGACCGGGCCAGCGCCCGTGAGGCCGCCCGCCGTCTGCTGGCCACGGGGCTGCAGCGGGTGTTCATCTCCCTGGGCCAGGACGGCGTCTTTGCCGCCGACGGGACGGGGGATGTGTGGCTGCCCTGCTGCCCCGCCCGGCTGCGCAGTGCCACCGGGGCGGGGGACGCCTTTGCCGCCGCCCTGGCCTGGTCCTTCCTGGCGGGGAAGGACCTGACGGACAGTGCCAAGGCCGCCAACGCCGCCGCCGCCATCGCGGTGGAAGGAGAAGAGACCATCAACCCCGCCCTGACCCCGGAGGGGGTCCAGGCGCGGATGGAATTACAGGAGGAAGCGCTATGAACCAGTATCTTGATGTACATCCCGGAGTGGCCCAGGCCATCGCCCAGGGCAGACCGGTGGTGGCCCTGGAGTCCACGATCATCTCCCACGGGATGCCCTATCCCCAGAATGTGGAGACCGCCCTGGCGGTGGAGAAGATCATCCGGGACAACGGGGCGGTGCCTGCCACCATCGCCATCCTGGGCGGCCGGCTCAAGGCCGGCCTGAGTGCAGAGGAGATCGAATATTTGGGCAAAAAGGGGCAGGAGGTCACCAAGGCCTCCCGCCGGGACCTGTCCACCCTGGTGGCCTGGGGGGCCGACGGGGCCACCACCGTGGCCACCACCATGATGATCGCCCACATGGCGGGCATCAAGATCTTTGCCACCGGCGGCATCGGCGGGGTCCACCGGGGGGCGGAGACCACCATGGACATCTCCGCCGACCTGGAGGAGCTGGGCCAGACCGACGTGATGGTGGTCTGTGCCGGGGCCAAGGCCATCCTGGACCTCCCCCTGACCCTGGAGTACCTGGAGACCCACGGGGTGCCGGTGCTGGGCTATCAGACCAAGGAGCTGCCCGCCTTCTACACCCGCACCTCGGGGCTGGGGGTGGACTATCAGGTGGACAGCCCGGAGGAGCTGGCCAACATCCTCAAGACCCACCACCAGCTGGGTCTGAAGGGGGGCATCCTGGTGACCAACCCCATCCCGGAAAAATACTCCATGGATGCCGATGCCATCAACGCTGTCATCGACCAGGCCATCGCCCAGGCCGAGGCGGAGGGCATCCACGGCAAGGAGACCACCCCCTTCCTGCTGGCCAAGGTCAAGGAGATCACCGGCGGGGACAGTCTGGAGGCCAACATCCAGCTGGTCTTTAACAACGCCCGTCTGGCGGCCCGGACGGCGGAGGCGTACTGCAAGCTGTAACGATTTTTGCGGGGTGGAGGGCCCCGCGGGTAGGAGGGCGCGGCAGGGCGCTGCCGCGGGTGCCCCGGTGGCCCACCGGGTGGGGGAGGGGGAGCGGCCTGCTCCCCACGGGGGGCGCTGCCGCGCGGGCCCGCTGCCGCGGGGGCTTGGGCTTTCTCTGGAGAAAGCCCAAACGAAAGAGTACCATGGGGCCTGCGGGCCCCCTGGATCCCCGGGGAGGGCGAAGGTCCTCGCTGGCGCTCGTCGGGTTTTGGGTTTGGTTATCGAAGGGGCGGTCGTGGGTTTATGACCTACGGGGATTGAGTCCTGATTTGGTACTTTTACGCATTTGACGATAGGGATTAAGAAGCCTAAATTTTTTAGGTTGAGAAAGACTGTTTGGATAGATGCTT
>DXEA01000085.1 GCA_019115225.1 Candidatus Evtepia faecigallinarum | reverse complement strand
TATTGCCAAGGATAAAAATATTGCCCGTTTGGCCCTTGTCGGCCTGCCCGATAAGCCCGGTACCGCCTTCCGGATGTTCTCTGCTCTTGCCAAGTACAAGATCAACGTGGACATCATCCTTCAGTCCATTGGCCGCAACAATACCAAGGACATCAGCTTCACCGTGGATCTGGACGATATGGAGCGGGCCAAACAGGTCATGAACGATATGCAGGACGTGTTGGGCTTCGACCACATCGACGTCACCGACGAGATCGCCAAGGTCTCCATCGTGGGCGCCGGCATGATCAACAACCCCGGCGTGGCCTCCCTCATGTTCGAGGCCCTCTACAACGCCGGCATCAACATCCACATGATCTCCACCAGCGAGATCAAGGTGTCCGTCCTGGTGGACAAGTGCGACGCCGACACCGCCGTCCAGGTCATCCACGACCGGTTCTACGAGGAGTTCGGCAATATCTGAGTCTGAAAGCGGACCAGCCATGATCGGGAGCCCGAAGGCTCCGCCCCAATGGGGCGGGACCTCCGGGCTCCCATACTGTGTCCGGGGAGAGAGCATGGAAACTGTGATGAAAGAGAAAAAACTAGATATCTTGGCGCTGTCCTGGCCCATCTTCGTGGAGCTGCTCCTCCAGATGCTGGTGGGCAACGCCGACCAGATCATGGTGGGCTGGCGGGACCCCAACGGGGTGGGCGCCATCGGCAACGCCAACCAGATCACCAACCTGCTGCTGCTGGTGTTCTCGGTGGTGTGCACCGCCGCCATGATCCTGGTGTCCCAGTACCTGGGGGCCGGCGACACCAAACGGGTGGGCCGGACCTGCACGGCGGCCCTCCTCATGAACCTGCTCTTCGGCCTGGCGGTGAGCCTGCTGCTCATCCTGGGCTGCGGCCCCATCTTCCGGCTCATGGGGGTCCACGACCTCATCTTCGATGAGACCTGCCTCTATATGCGCATCATCGGCGCCGGCATGGTCTTTCAGGCGGTCTACCTCACCTTCACCGCCTTCTTCCGCAGCGCCCAGCTCATGCGGGAGACCATGCTGGTCTCCATCTTCATGAACTGCCTGAACATCGGCGGCAACTATATCCTCATCAACGGAGCGGGTCCCCTGCCCGCCCTGGGGGTGGCGGGAGCGGCCCTCTCCAGCGGCCTGAGCCGGCTGGCCGGGGTGGTGGTCATCGCCTGCCTGTTCCGGCGGCGGTTCCCCGGGCTGCTCTCTCTGGAACACCTGCGGCCCTTCCCCAGGGCGGAGATGCGGCAGCTGCTGGGGCTGGGCCTGCCCACCGGCGGCGAGTCCCTCTCCTACAACGGCGCCCAGATCTGCATCCAGACCGTCTGCAACCGCTTCGCCGCCTATGTGGTCAACACCCGGGTCTACGCCATGCTCTTCGCCAACGTGACCTACATGTTCGGCTCCGCCCTTTCCCAGGCCTGCCAGGTGGTGGCGGCCCGGCTCATGGGCGCCCGGGAGATGGAGGCCACCCACCGGCAGGTCATGGCCACCCTGCGGGGAGCGGTGCTGGTCTCCGGCAGCCTCTCCGTCCTGCTGTGTGTGGCCGCCCGGCCGGTCTACAGCATCTTCACCCAGGACCCACAGATCCTGGCCCTGGCCGGCACCATCATGCTCATCGAGATCCCCCTGGAGCTGGGCCGGGCGGTGAACATGGTCATGTGCCGGGCCCTCCAGGCCTGCGGCGACATCCGGTTCCCCATCGTCATCTGCATCATCAACGCCTGGCTGGTGGGCGTGGGGGGCAGCTTCTTCCTGGGCGTGGTGCTGGACTGGGGGCTGGCCGGTCTGTGGACGGCCATGGCGGCCGACGAGTGCATCCGGGCCGTCCTCTTTCTCATCCGCTGGCAGAGCGGCGCCTGGCGGCGGAAACGCCTGCTGGAACCGGAACAGGCCGGACCGATGTGAAAATTGACGGGATGCCACCGGCATAGCCTTTGGAAGCGGTGCGGTTGTTATGTCGCCTCTTTGGGTCATGCGGCGCGGAGGCGAAACTGCAAAAACGGCGTGTGGAAAAAACGGTGGAAAAGTGCGCGATTCCATGGGGCAGACCGGGGAGAGGCCGGTGGAAAACCATGTGGACAATGTGGATAACGGAGCGTAAAGCCCACTTATGGTGTCGAATTATGTAAAGTGACTGCGGTGATCGGCCGGAGCAAAAAAGTGGGGGAAAGAGGGGCGTTCCGGCGCTGAAGCGGACCTTTTCCGAACAGTGGGAAAAATGACCAAGCGCCCGGAGGGCGGCAGAGCTCCCGGCCGGGTCAGGGCCTATACCTCTTGTATAATTGCCTGAGAAAGAGAAGCGGCGGGGGAAACGCGCTTGACAAGCGGGTGGGCTTATAGTATCATATCAAGAGCAGTTTGCGCCCGCGCGGGCTGCGGATGGGCTAGTGTGGCTCAATGGCAGAGCATCTCACTCGTAATGAGAAGGTTGTGGGTTCGATTCCCACCACTAGCTCCAAAACAAAAGGTCATCCGAAAGGATGACCTTTTGTTTTGGGTTCCGGCGGCCAGAGG
>DXEA01000084.1 GCA_019115225.1 Candidatus Evtepia faecigallinarum | reverse complement strand
GCTGGAGGCCATGGTGGCCAACGCCGCCCAATACGAAAACGTGGAGATCGTCCACATGGTGGCCATGGGCAAGGCAGAGTACTGCAAGCCCGAGTATGACCGCAACTTCCACCACAACAGCTTTTTCTTAGGGGCTACCACCCGCACCGCCGCCGCCGAGGGCCGGGCGGACTTCACCCCCGTCTACTTTTCCGAAATCCCCGCCCTGCTGCGGGACCACCTCCACCCCAACGTGGCCATGATCCAGGTCTCCCCCCCGGACGAGCACGGCTACTGCAGCCTGGGCGTGAGCGTGGACTACACCAAGACCGCCGCCGAGGAGGCCGACCTGGTCATCGCCCAGGTCAACCAGAACATGCCCCGCACCCTGGGCGACTGCTTCCTCCACGTCACCCAGATGCACCGCATCGTGGAGGCCCACACCCCCGTCATCGAGCTGGCGCCCCCCAAGATCAGCGACGTGGAGCGGGCCATCGGCCAGAACGTGGCCCAGCTGGTGAGAGACGGCGACACCCTCCAGCTGGGCATCGGGGCCATCCCCGACGCCGTCCTGCTGTTCCTGAAAGAGAAGAACGACCTGGGCATCCACACGGAGATGTTCTCCGACGGCGTAGTGGAGCTGGCCGAGGCCGGGGTCATCACCAACAAGGTCAAGACCCTCCACAAGGGCAAGAGCGTGGCCACCTTCCTCATGGGCACCCGCCGGCTGTATGACTATGTGGACAACAACCCCGCCGTGGCCATGTACCCCGTCCAGTACGTCAACGACCCCTACGTCATCGCCCAGAACGACAACCTGGTCTCCATCAACTCCTGCGTGCAGATTGACATCATGGGCCAGGTGGTCTCCACCTCCGCCGGCCTGCGGCAGATCTCCGGCGTGGGCGGCCAGATCGACTTTGTCCGGGGGGCCAACATGAGCAAGGGCGGCCGGGCCATCATGGCCATGCCCTCCACCACCGCCAAGGGCAAGATCTCCAAGATCGTCCCCTTCCTGGACCGGGGCTCCGCCGTGACCACCTCCCGCAACGACGTCAACTACGTCATCACCGAGTACGGCATCGCCCAGCTGCGGGGCAAGAGCCTGCGCCAGCGGGCCGAGGAGCTCATCGCCATCGCCCACCCCGACTTCCGGGACGCCCTGCGGGAGGAGTTCCGCCGCCGCTATCCCCGGGATTACTGAGCATCCCTGTCTCTGAGTATCCCATAACCGTGCATATCCGTGCCACCGGACCCACAAAAGGGCCGGCTCCCAGCCGGCCTTGGTCTAGTGCGCCCAAAATCTACATAATTTTTGAAAAAAAGGGAGGAATTAGTTATGTCGCAGTTTGCCATCCGCCCCACCATCGAGACCTTCGACTCCTGCCGGGACTTTGCCGCAGCCTTCCAGCTGGGCCCCCAGGACCTCATCCTCACCAACGACTTCCTCTATAACCCCTACTTCGGTCCCCTGGACCTGCCCTGCCCCGTCCTCTTCCAGGAGAAGTACGGCCTGGGCGAGCCCACGGACCAGATGGTGGAAGCCATCTACCAGGACATGCCCAAGGACGTCAAGCGCGTCATCGCCGTGGGCGGCGGCGCGGTCCTGGACATCGCCAAGCTCCTCATTCTCAAGACCGTCACCCCCATCCTGGACCTGTATGACGGCAAGATCCCCCCGGAAAAGGGCAAGGAGCTGGTGCTGGTGCCCACCACCTGCGGCACCGGCAGCGAGGTGACCAACATCGCCATCCTGGCCCTCCTCTCCCGCAACACCAAGAAGGGGCTGGCCGCCGACTGCATGTACGCCGACCAGGCCGTCCTCATCCCGGAGCTGCTGAAGGGTCTGCCCTTCCCGGTCTTTGCCACCAGCTCCATCGACGCCCTCATCCACGCCATCGAGTCCAGCCTGTCCCCCAAGGCCAATGACTTCACCAAGCTCTTTGGCTACCAGGCCATCGACTGGATCGTCTCCGGCTACCAGGCCATCCGGGACAAGGGCCCCGAGGCCCGCATCGACCTGCTGCCCCAGTTCCTGCTGGCCAGCTGCTATGCTGGCATCGCCTTCGGCAACGCCGGCTGCGCCGCCGTCCACGCCCTGAGCTATCCTCTGGGCGCCGTCTATCACGTCCCCCACGGGGAGTCCAACTACGCCATGTTCACCGGCGTTATGAAGATGTACCTGTCCGTGCGCACCGACGGGGCCATTGCCGAGCTGAGCGCCTTTTTGGCCGAGCGCCTGGGCTGCCAGCCCGGTGAGGTCTTTGCCGAGCTGGAGAAGCTCCTCTCCTGCCTGCTGCCCAAGAAGGCCCTGCACGAGTACGGCATGAAGGAGGAGGAGATCGACGCCTTCACCGACTCCGTCATCGAAAACCAGCAGCGCCTGCTGGCCAACAACTTCGTCCCCCTCTCCCGGGACCAGATCTTTGCGATTTATCGTGCCCTGTACTAAGGGACCAAAATATCAAAAATATCAAAACAGAAAGGATTGGAAGACTATGCTGCGTACTTCTCTGCCTCAGATCGTCACCGACACCCTCCCCGGCCCCAAATCCAAGGCCCTCATCGACCGCCGCGCCCAGGCGATCCCCTCCGCCATCCGCTGCGTCTATCCCGTGGCCATCGCCCGGGGCGAAGGCGCCATGATCGAAGATCTGGACGGCAACCGCTTCCTGGACTGGATCGGCGGCGTGGGCGTGCTGAACATCGGCTACTCCCACCCCGAGATCATCGCCGCCGTCAAGGAGCAGGCCGACAAGTTCTTCCACGGCATGTTCAACATCGTCACCCACGAGGGCTATGTGGCCCTGGCGGAAAAGCTGGCCCAGATCGTCCCCGTCAAGGGCGAGGAGAAGAAGGTCTTCTTTGCCAACTCCGGCGCCGAGGCCGACGAGAATGCCGTCAAGGTGGCCCGTGGCTACACCAAGCGCCCCAACATCATCACCTTCACCGGCGCCTTCCACGGCCGCACCCTGCTGACCATGACCATGACCGCCAAGAAGGCCTACGCCACCGACATGGGCCCCCTGGCCACCGGCGTGTACCGGGCCGAGTTCCCCTATTTCTACCGCAGCCCCGGCGACATGGACGAGGAAGCCACCATCGCCTACTGCATCGACAGCATCCAGAACATCTTTGAGGAGGGCACCCCCGCCGACCAGGTGGCCGCCATCATCCTCGAGCCCCTCCAGGGCGAAGGCGGCTTCATCCCCGCCCCCATCCCCTTCGTCAAGGCCCTGCGCCAGATCTGCGATGACCACGGCATCCTCCTCATCGCCGACGAGGTCCAGTCCGGCTTCTGCCGCACCGGCAAGATGTTCGCCTCTGAGTACTGGAAGGAAGCCGGCTGCGCCCCCGACATCCTGGCCACCGCCAAGTCCATCGCCGCCGGCCTGCCCATCAGCGCCATCATCGCCCGCAAGGAGATCATGGAAGGCGTGCCCGCCGGCACCGTGGGCGGCACCTTCTGCGGCAACCCCCTCTCCTGCGCCGCTGCCCTGAAGACCATCGAGATCATGGAGCGGGACAACCTGGCCGCCCGGTCCCAGGAGATCGGCAAGAAGGTCATGGACCGCTGCGCCCAGTGGCAGAAGGAATTCCCCGTCCTGGGCAACGTCCGTGGCATGGGCGCCATGCTGGGCCTGGAGTTTGTCAAGGACCCCGCCACCAAGGAGCCCAACGGCGAGCTGGTCAACGCCCTGGTGCAGGAATGTGCCCGCCACGGCCTGATGGTCGAGAACGCCGGCCGCTGGGGCCAGGTGATCCGCTTCCTGGCGCCCCTGACCATCACCGACGAGCAGCTGGAATGCGGCCTGGACATCCTGGAGAACGCCATCCGCACCTGCACGAAATAACCTCTGCTTTAATTTGGATAAAGGAGAGCGATACACCCCTGTTTGACAAAGGAGAGAGTCTATGAGTAACAATTCTGCCCAAAAGGGCCTCAACCCCTTTGACTTTTTTGCCATTGGCTTTGGCGCCATCGTGGGCGTGGGCTGAGCCCTGTCCCTGAACCGCTGGATGGCCAACAGCGGCGGCCCCATCCCGGCGGCCGTGGGCTATCTGATGGTCATTATCATCATGGTCCCCGTGGCCCTTTGCTACTGCGAACTGACCCCCATGCTCCCGGTGGCCGGCGGCGGCGCAGCCTTCGCCTACCGTGCCTTCGGCGAGGTGGCCTCCATCGTATCCGGCTGGGCCTGCTTCGGCGCCTTCGCCTTCATGCTCCCCTGGGAGGCCATCTACGTCACCGACATCCTCACCATGCTCATCCCGGGCATCAAGAGCGGCGCCCCGTTATACAGTCTCAACGGCGGCGACATCTACCTGGGCGGCATCATCATCGGCGTTGTGGTGGCCGCCATCATCACCTTCATGAACATCAAGGGCGCTGCCTCCGCCGCCGGGTTCCAGAAGCTGATGGTGGTCATCCTGCTGGCAGCGGCGGTCATCGCCATCGTCTGCGGCCTACTGAAGTTTGACATGGGCAACCTCCAGCCCGTTTACGAGAACATCAACAACGCCAACCACAAGAGCATGCTGGGCGGCGTGCT
This sequence comes from Candidatus Evtepia faecigallinarum, assembly GCA_019115225.1. GTDB lineage: Bacteria > Bacillota > Clostridia > Oscillospirales > Oscillospiraceae > Evtepia > Evtepia faecigallinarum. Next base: position 2,465 of record DXEA01000084.1, on the reverse strand, counting down.
GGCCATTATGACCTCGGCCCCCTTCTTCATGTGCGGCTTCGAGACCATCCCCCAGGCCGTGGAGGATGCCGACGGCGACGTGAAGGACGTGGGCAAGGCCGTGGTCATGGCCGTGACCGTGGCAGCCATCTTCTACGCCATCGTCCTGTTCATCCTGGGCGGCGCCATGCCCTGGCAGCAGTTCGTGGGCGTGGAGACCCCTGCTGTGTCCAACCTCTTCCGCAGTGTCTACGAGGGCACCATGGGTCAGGTCCTGTATGTGGTCATCCTCATCGGCACCCTGGCCGGTCTGCTGACCACCTGGAACGGCTTCTTTGTGGCCGCGCCCCGGCTGCTCATGTGTCTGGCCCGCGCCAACCTGGTGCCCAAGGCCCTGGCCAAGCAGAACCCCAAGACGGGGGTGCCCACCAACGGCGTCATCCTCTGCTGTGTGCTGTCCATGGTGGGTCCCTTCCTGGGCATCGGCCTGATTGACCCCCTGACCTCCTTCTCGGGCACCGCCTGTCTGACCTCCTGGGGTCTGACCTGCTTCTGCCTGATCCGGCTGCGCAAGACGGAGCCCGACCTGAAGCGTCCCTACCGCATCATCGGCGGCACCCCTGAGGCCTGGTGATGCTGGTGATCTGGGTGATGTTCTTCATCCCCACTTCCCCTTGCTACATGGGCAACCTGGCTTTGGTCCTCTATTTGATCTGGATGGCCGTTGGCCTGGTGCTCTTCCTGGTCAGTGCCGGGGAACGGCGTGCGGTTTCCAAGGAACAGCGAGCCGCCAGCATGTTCTCCACCATGGCTGACTGACGACCCCTTTTCCATCCCTGATTTCTCCTACTTACTGATACACCAGCGCCTGCAGCAGACCCTTCCACCTGCTGACAGAAATTCCGGGCCCATTCCTTTCCCTGGGCTTTGGGATTTGGGGGAAGCCCTGTGAAGCCAATCACAGTCCCCGGGGGGCTGTTTTTTTGTGTTTGTCTGGTATTGGTATGGTATCCGGGTATCCGGGCACTTGGGTTCCTGGGTATCTGGGTTTTTGGGTTCCTGGGTTCCTGGGTACCTGGGTTCTTGGGTACCTGGGTACCTGGGTTCTTGGGTTCCTGGGTACCTGGGTCCCTCCCGGCATGAGAAAAGCCCCCGCTGCGGTCTGTTCCGCAGCGGGGGCTTGGTTTCTGTTTGGCCAGAGGGATCAGAAGGGATCGGGGTCCTTTGGCTTTTCCTCCTGGGTCTGGACGCCCCGCAGGGCTTCCTCGGCGGCCTGGAGACGGCGGGCGGCCTCAGCCTCCTGCTCGGCCTGGAGGCGGGCCTGCTCGGCGGCGGCCTCCTCGGCAGCCCGCAGGCGGCGCACCCGCTCCTCGTCCTTCCGGCGCTCCAGGGCGTCGGGGTCGTCAAAGACCAGCTTGAAGTCCTCGGCGGACATGGTCTCAAACTCCAGCAGGTACTGGGCGGTGCGCTCCAGCTCCTCCCGGTGCTGGGAGAGGATCTCCCGGCACCGGGCATAGGCGCCGTCCAGCAGGGCCTTGATCTCCTCGTCGATGAGCCCGGCCACCTCTTCCGAATAGGCCCGGGCCTGGGACATGCTGCGGCCGATGAAGACCTCCTGGTCGCTGTCGTAGGAGATGGCCCCCAGGCGCTCGCTCATGCCGTACTTCATCACCATGCTGCGGGCGATGGAGGTGGCCGTCTGCAGGTCGTTGGAAGCGCCGGTGGAGATATCCCCCAACACCAGCTCCTCGGCCACCCGGCCCCCCAGGCAGGTGCAGATGCGCTCCTGGAGCTCCCGGCGGGACTGGTACATCCGGTCCTCCTCGGGCAGGGAGATGGTCAGCCCCCCGGCGGGACCCCGGGGGATAATGGTGATCTGGTGGACGGGGTCCTGGGTCTTCAGCTCGTGGATGACCACGGCGTGGCCGGCCTCGTGATAGGCGGTGAGCTTTTTGGCGTGCTCGGGGACCACCCGGCTCTTCTTCTCCGGGCCGGCGATGACCTTGAGCATGGCCTCATGGAGGACGTCCCGGCGGATGAAGGGCCGCTTTTCCCGGGCCGAGAGGAGGGCGGCCTCGTTGAGGAGGTTCTCCAGGTCGGCCCCGGTGAAGCCCACGGTGGCCTGGGCCACGGTATGCAGGTCCACGTCCTCGGCCAGGGGCTTGTTCCGGGCATGGACCCGGAGGATCTCCTCCCGGCCCTTGATGTCGGGCAGGCCCACATAGATCTGCCGGTCAAACCGGCCGGGGCGCAGGAGGGCCGGGTCCAGGATGTCCGCCCGGTTGGTGGCGGCCAGGACGATGACCCCCTCGTTGGAGGCAAAGCCGTCCATCTCCACCAGCAGCTGGTTCAGAGTCTGTTCCCGCTCGTCGTGGCCGCCCCCCAGACCGGCCCCTCTCTGGCGGCCCACCGCGTCGATCTCGTCGATGAACACGATGGCGGGGGCCTCCTTCTTGGCCTGGTCGAACAGGTCCCGGACCCGGCTG
>DXEA01000083.1 GCA_019115225.1 Candidatus Evtepia faecigallinarum | reverse complement strand
GAGTCGGAAACCGCTGCCGCCGTACTCAGGGACGTCAGGTCCCAGGGCAGGATGGGGGTGCCCCGGTACAGGGCCACAAAGTAATTCAGCGCCCCCCAGATCCCGGCGGCCAGATGGAGGATCAGACAGCTGATGACCCACCGGCCGGTGAGGGCACACAGGAGAAAATACACCACGCCCAGGCACAGGGCATTGCCCAGGGCCGCCAGGAAGGAAAACTCCCAGGGGGCGACCCCATAGGCCAGCTGCATCAGATAGGCAGCGGTGATGGGGGGCAGCACCAGGGCGGCCAGCCAGGAAAGGGGCCCTGCTTTGGGGCGCTTCCCCCGCAAAATTCCTTTCATACGATGTTCCACCTCTGTTCTTATTTGAAAAGGAAGGGAAGAATTTTGCTCATTGTAAGACGATATTTTACAGGATAATCGAGAAAATGTCAAACTTCTGTAAAACAATCGTAAAAAAATGTGTGGGAAAATGGCGGCGCCCGGGGCGGCCTTTTTTGGCAGAAATCCCTGGCCCGGGGGGAGAAAGCGTGGTAGAATGGGGGCGATCCCAGGGAAGTTCCCTGGACAACGTTCCCCCGCCGGGAAGCCGCGCGGGGAGAGAAGGAGGAGGAGCCCCATGCCGGCTGCCTATGCCCACCACCGTTTCGGCCAGGATGTGCGCGCCCTGCTGCCCCCGGAGGACCAGGCCGTGCTGACAGACCATGCCGGGTTGTTTGTCATCGGCCTGCAGGGGCCGGACATCCTGTTTCACTACCATCCCCTGCGGGCAAACCCCGTCACCCGGCTGGGCCACGGGATGCACGAGCAGCCGGGGCGGACGTTCTTTGCCCCGGCGGCGGAGAAGTTCCGGCGGGACGGGGCGCGCCCCCAGGACCTGGCCTACCTTCTGGGCTTTCTCTGCCATTTCCTCCTGGACACCTTCTGCCACGGGTATGTGGAGGAGCAGGCCCGCACCGGGCCGGTGAGCCATGTGGCCATGGAGACCGCCTTTGACCGGATGCTCATGGCCCGGGACGGCCTGGACCCCCTGGTCCACCGGCCGGCGGCGGTGCTGGAGGCCAGGCGGACCCATGCCGCCGTCATCGCCGGCTTTTTCCCGACCCTGACGGCGGGGCAGATCCGCCGGGCCATCCGGGGCATGGTGCGGGATGGGGACCTGATGCGGGCCCCGGGCAGGGGCAAGGAGCTTTTGCTGACCGCCGGGCTGAAGCTGGCGGGCCAGTATGAGGCCCTGGGGGGCCTGATGGTCACCCGGCGGGAGGACCACCGGTGCCGGGAGAGCACCCGGGTCCTCTGGACTCTCTATCAGCAGGCCCTTCCCCGGGCGGCGGTGCTGGTGCAGGAGTACCGACACTATCTGGCAGGGCAGGGGAGCCTGGCCCCCCTGTATGAACAGACCTTTGTCCCTCGATCTGCCGGGGAGGAAAGAGGGAACCGGCTGTGAGGCACAGGACCTTTGGTACAAGATATGAGCCGCCAGGGGAGATGTTCCCCTTGGCATTTCTGAAAGGGAAAAAGGCCGTGGAACCCGCCTCGGGTTCCACGGCCTTTCTGTCTGCCTGTGCCCGGTACAGATTTCGCGCAGAGTTGTGCGGATTCTGCAGGGCAGATATGCAGGGGAGAGAAAATGTATTAAATCAAAAAATAACACAGTCCGCCTGCTTTCGTCAAGGGGACAAACTTACTGACAGGGGGCAAACGGCAGCATAGAATAAAAGCCTATCGTAAAGAGAAATAATTCTGGCCAAAATGGGAAATTGTTTGCTCCAATCGTTCAGTATATAATCTTACTATGTGACGCTGCGTTTAAGGAGAGACTACTCGATGAATCACATGTGGGAAATTTTTGAACGCCTGGATGAGATGGTCTATGTAACAAATATCGCTACCCATGAACTGGTTTACATGAACCAGCACCTGCGCCAGGCCCTGGGCTATGAGCGCCATGAGGATTACCGCGGCAAAATGTGTCACCAGGTCCTGCAGGGGCTGGACACCCCCTGCGTGTTCTGCACCGATGACCAGCTGCGGGTGGGGGAGTTTGTCAGCTGGACCCATCAGAATCCCGTGCTGAACAAGCGCTTTCTGGTCAAGGACACCATGATCAGCATCGGCGAAACCCAGTACCGCATCGAGATCGCCATCGACGCAGACGCGGAAAAGGCGTGCAAAACACCTTATTATTACGCCCGCAGTGAAACCATCCTCAACGACTGCCTGCAGCAGGTCTTCTCCACGGCCAGTGCAGAGCAGTCCCTGGAGAATATGCTCGTCTACCTGGGCAAGACCTTCTCCTGCGACCGGGCGTATATCTTTGAAATCCATGACACGGGCCTCACCGACAACACCTATGAGTGGTGTGCAGAGGGGGTGGCCCCCCAGAAGGAGTTCCTGCAGGGGATCTCCCTGTCCGCCATCGACTGGTGGATGACCCTGTTTGCCCGCAACCAGGTGACGGTGATCGCGGACCTGGAGGAGATCCGGGAGAAATACCCGGAGTCCTATGCCATCCTCAAGCCCCAGGGCATCCGCTCCCTGGTGGCCGGCCCCATCAAGGCCGAGGGGAAGATCATCGGCTTTCTGGGGGTGGACAACCCCAACGAGCAGATGATGGCCCTCATCGAGCCCCTGCTCAATGTGATCGGCTATTTCGTCTCCTCCCTGCTGCGCCGGCGGGACCTGCTGGCCCGGCTCAATGAGCTCAGCTATCACGACCAGCTCACCGGCGCCTACAACCGCCACGCTCTGGCAGAGTATGACGGGGGGGCGGACATGGACTGCATGGGGGTAATCTACTGTGACGTCACGGGCCTGAAGCGGGTCAACGACGACCTGGGCCACGAGGCAGGGGACCGGATGATCTGCGCCTGCTACGAGACCCTGCGGGTCTGTTGACAAAGTACCAAATGGTCATAGGCCAACAGGGTAAGAGGGAAAGAAAAAGACGCCCCATGGCGTCAATCTGCGTTTCGTATCAATCTTTTGAGGTTCAAGGCCGTGGCGGAAAGGAGGCAGTGGTCCTCCGCTGCCTCTCGTCCCCGCCGCAAAAGCTGTGTTAAATTGTGGCAGCGCTTCTGGATGGCAAAAGAGCCCTCGCACCAGATCTGCCGCAGCCTCAGCGCCTCCCGGTACTCCGGCTGGGTACGCCGCTCCAGGTTTTTTCGGCGCTGGGACATGAAATAGCTGTGCTCCAGCTTTCGGGCGCCCCGCCTGTCCTCCGGCCTCAGGCACTGCGGACGGAGCGGGCAGCTTTGGCAGTCCCGCCTGTCTGCCAGATACAGCCAGTACAGCCCGCTGGCGCTGCGGTGGAGGGTATTCAGCTTCAGCAGTTTGTCGTTGGGACAGATGTATGCGTCCAGGCTTTCCTCATATCGGAAGGCGTCTCGCTTCAGCTCCACGCCGGTGCGGTCATGGGCCGTCTGAGGCCGGACGAAAAACCGAATACCTAGCTCATCCAGTGCCCGGTGGGCCAGAGGGAAGTCATAGGCGGCATCCGCCGCCGCGGCCTGGATAGGGAGGACAGCCCGGTGAACATGCTCCAATTGATCCAGGTAGGGCACGGAGTCATAGACGTCGCCGGGCGTCACCGTCACATCCAGGATGACACCGTGGTCGGTGTCCACCGTCTGGTGTGAGAGGTAATGCTGTCCCCGGGGCTTCCCGGGGCGCTTCATGTGACCTGCCTCCGGGTCTGTCCGGCTTACCCGCTTCTTCGTCTGCCGCCGGTCTTTCTTGACCTGCTTTGTCCGCGCCTTGCGCCGTCTCCCCGTCCTGCGCTCCAGCTCTGCCAGTCCCTCCTCCTCGTAGGCGTCCAGCCGCTCCCAGTACACTCCGGGCTCTTCCGTCAGCTCCATCTGCTCCTCCGAGGCCCGGGAGGCGTTGGCCTTCACATGGGTGGAGTCTGTCCCCACCAGCCGACCGCTGGCCAGCCCCTCGGCGATGCACTGCCCCACTACCTCCTCAAACAACCGACGAAATACCTTGCGGAAGGTCGGCTTCCTCCGCCGCAGCTGGCTGATCGTGCTGTGGTCCGGCACCCGGTCAAACAAATCCAGCCCCAGATACCACCGCAGCGCCACGTCCGTCTGGATGCGCTGCTCGATCTGCCGCTCTGACGGTATCCCGTACAGAAAGCCCACCAGCAGGTATTTCACCAGCATTACCGGGTCGATGGGAGGACGGCCATATCGCCGGCTGTACAGGTGGGCCGTTTCCTCGTACACAAAGGACAGGTCTAGCACTGCCTCCAGCCGACGCAGATAGTGCTCCCTCGGCACTAATTCCTCTATCGTTACCATGTGTAGGGCCAGCTGCATTCCCATCACCTTCCCTATCTCATTCCCTCTTATTTTACCATATTTCTCCCCCTATTTCGACTTTGTCAACAGACCCGGCGCGTGTCGAATTTTGCGCAAAAAGATACTGATTTTACACAGAGCGTGGGCAGTGGAAACGGGATATGCTACAGTACCATCCGAACAACGGACGGGGGGAGTCCCCCCGGATGCCGTGGGGGAGAGGATGGTTCTGTGAAAAGAAGAATATCTTGGATGCTGGGCCTGTGTCTTGTCCTGGCGCTGGCCCTGCTGGCCGGCTGCGGGGAAGAGAAGCAGGCCCAGACTGCCGGAGAGACGGGACAGACCCCCACCCGGCAGGAGCTGTGGTCGGCAGCCGTGGCCGACGCGGTGTTCAGCGAGGACGACGAGGTGCTGGAGCTGGTGTGCCTGACCAAGGACGACCCCCAGGTGATCTGGGACGAGGCCGGCCAGCGGGTGCTCCTGCTCACCTGGCACGACTATGACGAGCCCTGCCAGCCCGGCCAGGCCATGCCGGCCGGGGAGATCTGGGCGACCTCCCTGGGGGAGATGGTGGACTGGTACCGGGAAAACGGCGGCGGCGTGACCGACTGGGACCTGCGCTTTGCCCAGCTGCTGGGGGTGCCCGACGACGGCAGCCACACCCGCTTCACCGCCTTTTGGATCTCCCCCGACCAGGTCATCCGCCCGGCCTATGTCACCGACGTGACCGCCCAGATGGAAAACGGCTACGAGCTGGTCACCGACCCGACGTATCGGGAATGGTTTGACGGCAACATCGTCTATTCCTATTTCGCCGGTGAATACCCCTGGACCCGCCTGGGCTACACCTATGACTGGAGCGGCGGGGAGAGTGAGTATGGACTGACGGAATTTTTGGTCTCCGGCCAGAGCCAGACGGAGATCGCCTTTACCGATTCGACCCAGGAGTTTGTTGCCTGGCTGGCCCAGCAGGCGGATGCCGCTGGCGCCTGACGGGAGAAAGGAGAACGAGATGGAGACAATTTGCGGCAATCAGCGCCCCTGCCCCTGCACCTATGACTGTCCCCGGCACGGCAGATGCTGTGACTGCGTGGCCTATCACCGGGACCACAACGAAGGGGTCCCCGGCTGCTTCTTTTCCAAGGAGGCAGAGGCCACCTATGACCGGAGCATCGAGGCCCTGGCCCGGGATCGGGGGCTGCTGAAGTGAGCAGAGAGAAGAATTCCGCCCGCATGGGCGCCAAAGTCCAGGAGGAAGTCTGCCTGGACCCCCAGGGCATCGACCGCCTGAGCCAGCTGCTGTCTGACCAGCTGTCCCAGGCGGGGGTGGAGCGGCGGGAGGTCCTCCGCCTGCGCCTGGCCATAGAGGACATCCTGGGGCTGTGGATGCGGCAGCTGGGGGAGGGCGTGGGGACGTGTACCTTCCGCTGCGTCAGCCGCCTGGGGCGGCGGTCCATCCAGGTGCTCCTGCCCGGGGGACGGATGGACCCCGCCCAGGCAGAGGAGGGACTCCTCTTTTCCAGTCTGTTGGCCCAGGCGGGGCTGAACCCGGTGTACAGCTACCACGACGGGATGAACTGTCTGACCTTGAGTCTGGCCCGTCCCCGGCGGCTCAACCCCATCCTCCAGCTGGTGCTGGCCATCCTGGCGGCGGTGGGCTGCGGGGCGGTCTGCCTGCTGCTGCCCCAGCCGGTGCAGGCGGCGGCCAGCGGGGTGATCTCCCCCCTGTTCAGCACCCTGATGGGGATTTTGCAGACCCTGGCCGGCCCCATGATCTTCCTGGGCGTGTGCTGGGGGATCGTGAACATGGGGGACGTGCAGGTGCTGGGACGCATCGGCAAGACGGTGCTGGGCCGGTTCGTGGGCGGGATCTTCCTGACCACCGGAGTGACGGCGGCGGTGCTGGTGTGGTGCTTTCTGCCAGAGAACGGTGTGTCGGCCGCCGGGGGCGGCGCAGCGGGGCATATCTATGAAATGCTGCTGGGGATCATCCCCGCGAACCTCCTCACCCCCTTCACCGAGGGCAACTCCCTGCAGATCATCTGCCTGGCCATCTGCACCGGGCTGGTGCTGCTGGTGCTGGGGGAAAAGACGGCCACCGTGCGCGCCTTTGTGGAGCAGGCCAACAGCATGGTCCAGTTTGCCATGGAGGTGGTCAGTCGGCACATCGCCCTGTTCGTCTTTGTGAGCATTTTCAGCCTCATCCTCTCCACCGACCTGGCGGGGCTGGGGGGCGTGGTCAAGGGTCTGCTGCTGGGGATCGTCGCCTGTGTGATCTGGCCCCTGCTCTATTCCCTGGCGGTGGCCCTGCGGATGAAGGTGTCCTGGCCCATGGTGCTGCACAAGCTGCTGCCCACCTATCTGGTGGCCCTGTCCACGGACTCCTCCGCTGCCGCCCTGGGCATCAACCTGGAGACCTGTGAGCGGCGTTTGGGGATCTCCCCCCGGCTGACCGGCTTCGGGGTGCCCCTGGGCCAGGTGGTCTATAAGGTGGGGGCCGGTGTGGGCTTCTTCGTGCTGGCCCTGGGGCTGGCGGAGTTTTACGGGGTGGCCATGCCCCTGTCCTGGGTGGTCACCGGCGTGCTGGTGTCCGGCCTGCTGGCCATGGCGGCCCCGCCGGTACCCGGCGGGAGCCTGACCTGCTATACGGTGCTGCTGACCCAGCTGGGCATCCCCGAGGAGGCCATCGGCCTGGCCATTGCCGGGAACGTGATCCTGGGCTTTTTCATGACCGCCTGCGGCGTCTCCTGCCTGCAGTCGGAGCTGGTGCTGGTGGCCAACAAGCTGGGCATGCTGGACCGGGACTGCCTGGCCCGGCGAGAGGCCAAGGGCAACCCGGCGGCGGACGCCCACTGAAAAACGGCATCAAAACAGAAACAAAAGGGGTCCGTTGCAAAATGAGCCCATAAAAACGAGCGAGGTTTGGAGCCCGAAAGGGTTTCCAAACCTCGCTCTTTGCTTTACTCTTAGTTTGTGAGAAAAAAAGAAAAGCAAGACCAGTGTACCGTATATGAGCGCCACGGTCAACTGGTACTTGCACTAAATTCAGAAATGATGATACCGGAAAACGCACCCGTCCGTCTGCT
>DXEA01000082.1 GCA_019115225.1 Candidatus Evtepia faecigallinarum | reverse complement strand
GGCCCAGGCGGACGGCCCGCAGGGCGGCCTCGTTGACCAGGTTGGCCAGGTCGGCCCCCACGCAGCCGGCGGTGGCCAGGGCCACCTTTTTCAGGTCCACGTCCTCGGCCAGGCGGATGCGCCGGGTGTGGACCTGGAGGGTGGCCAGGCGGCCGGCCAGGTTGGGCCGGTCGATGGTGATGCGCCGGTCGAAGCGGCCGGGGCGCAGCAGGGCCTGGTCCAGCACTTCTGGGCGGTTGGTGGCCGCCAGGAGGATGATGCCCTTGGTGGGGTCAAAGCCGTCCATCTCGGCCAGGAGCTGGTTTAACGTCTGCTCCCGCTCGTCGTTACCCCCCATGCGGTTGTCACGGGATTTGCCAATGGTGTCGATCTCGTCGATAAAGACAATGCAGGGGGCCACCTTGCTGGCCTCCTTGAAGAGGTCACGGACCCGGGAGGCGCCCACGCCCACGAACATCTCTACAAAGTCCGAACCGGAGATGGAGAAGAAGGGGACGTTGGCCTCCCCGGCCACGGCCTTGGCCAATAGGGTCTTGCCGGTGCCCGGGGGGCCCACCAGCAGGGCGCCCTTGGGGAGCTTTGCCCCGATCTCGGTGTACTTGCCGGGGTTGTGGAGGAAGTCGATGATCTCCACCAAGGACTCCTTGGCCTCGTCCTGGCCGGCCACGTCGGCGAAGGTGACGCCGGTGGATTTTTCCATATAGACCTTGGCGTTGGCCTTGCCCACGCCCCCCAGGCCCCCCATGCCGCCGCCCAGACGGCGCATGAGGAAGATGAGCAGGGCCACCATGATGACCATGGGAATGACATAGCTGGCCAGCAGCCGGGCCAGGTAGGAGGCCTCCTCCTGGACAGGGGCGTAGGTCTTTACGTCGTGGTCCAGCAGCAGTTGGACCACGTTGGTGTCCTCTGCGGGCAGGGGGGCGGTGACATAGCGGGTCACGCCGCCCTTTTCCATCTGCTGGGTGAGCACCTGGGCCAGGTCCTGGTTGCTGTCCTGGGCGGGCAGGTCCTCTTTCAGATAAAAGGTATACTTACTGGCGGTCATCTCCACGGCGGCCACCTTGTCCTCCTCCACCATCTGGATGAACTCGGAATAAGGCACCTCCTTGGTGCCGGCGTTGGAGATCTCCTTGGCGATGAAGTTAAAGAAGACCACCAGCACCAGGGCCCAGAGGATGGCCCCGATGAGCAGGCCCCGCTTCCGGGGGCCCATGCCGCCGCCGCTGTTGTTTTGATTGGAACTCACTCTGTCCTCCGTTCCGGGGCTGCTGCCCCGCGTTTGGTATGGTCACCGGCGGGTCCTTTCCGGCGCCGCCGGTCGGTGCCGCTGGCAAAGAGGATTTGCCAGCCTCATGATACCATATTTCCCCTTTTCATGCAAGGAACGCCCTGTGTCTTAGGTGTTAAGAATTTATGAATGGTCCCGGCAAAACCCTGTCTTTTGGGGGAAATGACCGCGAAAAGGGTCTTTTTCTTCCCTGAGATCCATGCTATACTATACAATTAGAACACAAAAATATGTGTTCCGCTCACGAAAGCCAATTTTTGACAAATCTGTGCCCCAGGCACCTTCGGCCCAGCCGCCGGGAATGGAGTACTTTATGAATGACAGACAGCATCGCCCCCGCCCCGACCGGGGGGACACCGCCCCCGACGGGATCATCGAGGGCCGCAACGCGGTCATCGAGGCCCTGCGGGCCGGCGTGGACATCGACAAAATTTTCATCATGAAGGGCGAGGTGGACACCGCCCTGGGCCACATCGCCTCCACCGCCCGCAGCCGGGGCATCGTGGTGGCCGACGCCGACAAGCGCAAGCTGGACGGCATGAGCCGCACCCACGCCCACCAGGGGGTCATCGCCGTGGCCGCCGTGCGGGCCTACGCCACGGTGGAGGAGATCCTCCAGCGGGCCCGGGACAAGGGGGAGCCCCCCCTGGTGGTGGTCTGCGACGAGCTCTCTGACCCCCACAACTTAGGGGCGGTCATCCGCACCGCCGAGTGCGCCGGGGCCCACGGGGTGATTATCCCCAAGCGCCGCTCGGCGGGGCTCACCGCCGTGGTGGCCAAGACCTCTGCCGGGGCGGTGGCCCACCTGCCCGTGGCCCGGGTGGCCAACCTGCCCTCCCTGCTCAAGCAGCTGAAGAAGGAGGGGCTGTGGGTCTTTGGCTCCGCCGCCGACGGGCCCACCCGCCTCTACGACGCCGATCTGAAGGGGCCCGCCGCCATCGTCATCGGCTCGGAAGGGGACGGCATGAGCCGCCTGGTGGCCGAGACCTGTGACGTGTTGGTCCACATCCCCATGAAGGGCAAACTCAACTCCCTGAACGCCAGCGCCGCCGCGGCCATCCTCCTGTATGAAGCCCTGCGGCAGCGGCTGGGTTCCTGATCTTGTGAGGGATTTCCTATGTCAGACGACAACAAATTCAGTTTAGGGGATATTTTGTGGGAATATGCCGACTATACCCCCCCGGAGATCCCGGTGAAAACGCCCCCCGCCGGGGGGGGCAAGGGGACGCCGGGCGGCATGACCTCTCCCCAGCCCAAGGCCCAGAGCCGCGGGGCGGTCCCCCCGGGGCCCTCTGCCCGGCCTGCCGGGCAGTCTCTGCCGGCCAACCAGCCCCTGCCGGCCAACCAGGCGCCGGCCTCCGCCCC
>DXEA01000081.1 GCA_019115225.1 Candidatus Evtepia faecigallinarum | reverse complement strand
GGCGTGGGCAAGACCGCCATTGCCGAGGGGCTGGCCATGAAGATCTATCAGGGCGATGTGCCCTACAAGCTCAAGGACAAGGAGGTCTATCTGCTGGACCTGACCTCCCTGGTGGCCGGCACCCAGTTCCGGGGCCAGTTTGAGAGCCGGATGAAGGGGCTTATTGAGGAGATCAAGAAGTTAGGCAACATCATCCTGGTCATCGACGAAGTCCATAACCTGGTGGGGGCGGGGGATGCCGAGGGCTCCATGAACGCCGCCAACATCTTAAAGCCCGCCCTGTCCCGGGGGGAGATCCAGGTCATCGGCGCCACCACGCTGGTGGAGTACCGGAAGTATATCGAAAAGGACTCCGCCCTGGAGCGGCGCTTCCAGCCGGTGATCGTGAACGAGCCCTCCATCGAGGACGCCGTGGAGATCATCAAGGGGGTCGCCCCCTATTATGAGTCCTTCCACCATGTGAAGATCACCCCCGACATGGCCCGCCTGGCGGTGCTCATGTCCGAGCGCTATATCACCGACCGCTTTCTGCCCGACAAGGCCATCGACCTCATCGACGAAGCCTGCTCGGACATGAGCCTGCGCAACAAGGACCTGGCCCGCAGCCAGGAGGTGCAGAAGGAGCTGGACGACATCAACCTGGAGCGGGAGGTCATGGTGGCCGACGCCAGCGACCGGGCCTATGAGCGCCTGGCCGAGCTGCGCAGCAGAGAGCTGCAGCTGCTCCAGGAGCAGCAGGCCCTGGGCCAGCAGGAGCCCCCTGCCCTCACCCTGGAGAGCCTGGCCCGGGTGGTGGAGCTGTGGACCAAAATCCCCGCCAGCACCATCCAGGAGCAGGAGTATGAGCGCCTGGCCAAGCTGGAAGACCGCCTGAAGGCCCATGTGATCGGCCAGGATGAGGCCATCGCCGCCGTGGCCGCCGCCATCCGGCGCAACCGGGTGGGGGTGACCTCCAAGCGCAAGCCGGTCTCCTTCATCTTTGTGGGCTCCACCGGCGTGGGCAAGACCGAGCTGGTCAAGCGCCTGGCCGAGGACCTCTTCCACGCCCCCGAATCCCTCATTCGCCTGGATATGTCCGAGTTTATGGAAAAACACTCGGTCTCCCGGATCATCGGCTCCCCTCCCGGCTATGTGGGCTATGACGAGGCCGGGCAGCTGACGGAGAAGATCCGCCGCAAGCCCTATTCCGTGGTCCTCTTTGACGAGATCGAAAAAGCCCACCCCGATGTGCTCAACATCTTATTGCAGATCCTGGACGACGGCCACATCACCGACGCCCAGGGCCGGGTGGTGAACTTTGAGAACACCATCATCGTCATGACCTCCAACGCCGGCAGCGAGAGCAGCTCCGGTCCCCTGGGCTTTGGCAAGACTTCCAACGAGCTGAGCAAGGACAAGGCCATGAAGGCCCTGCAGCAGTTTTTGCGGCCGGAGTTCATTAACCGGGTGGATGAGGTCATCTGCTTCAACCAGCTCTCCCAGGAGAACTTCCGGGCCATCGCCCTCATCATGCTCCGGGAGCTGCAGACGGTGCTGCAGGAGAAGGACCTCACCTTCATCTGGGACGAGGAGGTGCTGGACCAGCTGGTCAAGGAGTCCTACTCCCCCACCTATGGCGCCCGGAACCTGCGCCGGCACATCCAGAAGAACCTGGAGGACCCCATCGCCACCAAGATCATCGACAGCTACCTCCACCCCATCACCGCCCTGAAGGCCGTGGTGGAGGAGGACAAGATCCAGATCCTGGCCATCTGAGGTTTCCCCATACCACAGCGCCCCGCCGAAGGTTCGGCGGGGCGCTTTTTGGCAGAGGAATAAAAAAGGACCCCGGAGCCTCCCCAACCACGGGAGAGCCCCAGGGACCAATGGAACAGACAAACTTATCGCTGGGTGCCCAGGAAGAACAGGGCCAACGTTCCCACCCCGGAGTGGGCGCCGATGACCGGGCCCACATCCCCGATGGTCACGGAGACCACATGGAGTTTTTCCTGGATCTTTGCCGCCAAGGCCTGGGCGTCGGCCAGGCAGTCCCCGTGGCTGATGTAGATGCGCTGGGTCTCGGGGGCGATGGCGGTCTCCTCCATGTGCCGCAGGAGGGCTTCCACCGACTTCTTGCGGCCCTTGGCCGACTCCATGGGCACCAGATGGCCCACATCGTCCACATGGAGAACGGGCTTGATGTTGAGCAGATTGCCCACAATGGCCTTCCCCGCCGACAGGCGGCCCCCCCGGCGCAGCTGGCTCAGGTCCCCCACGGTGAACCAGTGGCACAGGTGGGGGATGGTCTCCCGGACAAAGGCCCGGACCTCCTCCAGGCTCTTTCCCTTGCGCTTTTCCTGCACCGCCAGGTCCACCAGCAGGCCCTGGCCCATGGAGGCGCACAGGGTGTCCACGGGGACAATGGCGGCCTGGGGGAACTCCTCGGCCAGCTCCTGGGCGGCGATGGCGGCGTTGTGATAGGTGGCGCTCAGCCCCGAGGAAAAGCCCAGGTAGAGGATGTCCTTCCCCGCCTGGAGGATGGGCAGAAAGGCCTGGCGGAACTCCTCCACGTTGGGGGCAGAGGTCTGGGCAGGCTCGCCCTGGGCAAGGCGGGTATAAAAGGCGTGGCTGGACGGGGCCTCCTGGGGGGTGTTGCGGAAGCGGTCCTGGCCCAGCTGGACCGACAGGGGGATCACGGTCAGCTCCAGGGCGTCAATGAGGCTTTGGTCAAAATCGCAGCAGGAGTCTGTGACGATCACATAATCTCTCATGGCAGGCTTCTCCTTTATTTCATCTTACTCCGCCTGGAACGGGCGTCAGAAGCAGCAGTTGGTGTACACGGTGAAAAACTGCAGCACCGTGCCGGCCAGCACAAAGAAGTGCCAGATGCCGTGGCGGTAGCGCTTTTCCTTCTGCCGGTAAAAGACCACGCCCACGGTGTAGGCGATGCCGCCCAGCACCAGCAGCACCACCCCCAGCAGACTCATGTTCCGCAGGATCACCGGGATGGCCAGGACCCCCAGCCAGCCCATGACGATATACAGCACCAGGGAGACCTTTTTCCACCGCTTCAGGCTCACGGCGTTGAGGACAATGCCCAGCACCCCGCAGGCCAGGTTCACCCCAAAAATGGTCAGGCCAAAGGCCCCGCCCACGGTGATGAGGCAGATGGGGGTATAGGTGCCCAGGATCAGCAGGAAGATGGAGCAGTGGTCCAGCACCTGAAAGACCTGCTTGCCCTTGCAGTGGGGCAGGGCATGGTAGAGGCAGGAAATCAAATACAGCAAGATCATAGAGATGCCAAAGATGGTCACGCTGACCACATTCAGCAGCTCTCCATAGGCCTTGGCCCGCAGGATCAGCAGCACCGTGCCCAGCACGGCCAGCAGGGCCCCTACCCCATGGGTGACGGCGTTGAGGATCTCCTCCCCCACGCTCTGCCGGCGGACGCCGGGATGGGCCAAAGATTCGGTCATCGTCTGTCCCTCCTTTTGCGCGGTCTTGATGACGGCAGACATAACATCTTGTGTTCTATATTAAGAATACCACCAAAGAATTCAAAAGTCAACAGTATATTATAAACTATACAGAATTATCTTGTCTCAATTACAAGCTCCCTTTTCTTCCCAATAATTCCACATTTCTCATCAAAAGGCCCCTGGCCACCTCCCCTTTCCCGCAAATCCCCTCTTGACTTTTGGATAGGATGCCCTTATACTGAAC
>DXEA01000080.1 GCA_019115225.1 Candidatus Evtepia faecigallinarum | reverse complement strand
GCAACGAGCGCGCCCAGCTGGCTATCGACGTCTTCTGCTACAAGGTCACCAAGCGCATCGGCTCCTGCGCCGCCGCCATGGGCGGTCTGGACGCCGTGGTCTTCACCGCCGGCGTGGGCGAGAACTCCGCCTCCCTGCGTGCCCAGATCATGGAGGGCCTGGAGTTCCTGGGCCTGAAGCTGGACCCCGAGAAGAACAACGTCCGCGGCAAGGAAGCCATCATCTCCACCGACGACTCCCCCAACAAGATCCTCCTCATCCCCACCAACGAGGAGCTGGTCATCGCCCTGGACACCGCCAAGCTGGTCCGGGAGCATGAGGCCGAAGCCGCCAAGGCCAAGGAAGAGGCCTGAGCACTCTGGCGCAAAACACAACCCATTCCCACCGGGCCCCAATGGGGCCCGGTGGCTTCTTTTCTTCCAGCGAAAAAAACCAGCGGCAGAGCGCGTCTCTGCTGCTGGTTTTTGCTTTCTCAGGCCTCATGCCGTCCGCCCTGGTGCAGGCGCTTCAGGAAGAGGTCCAGCCCCTCCAGGGCCTTGTTCAGCAGCCACACCACCGAGGGGATGAGCAGCACGAACACCGTCAGCACCAGCACCCCGCCGAAGGACAGGGTGGTCAGGGAGAAGGCCCCGGGGATCACCAGCACGATGAACACCAGCGACAGGATGAGCCCGGCCATCATGCCCAGGTGGAGGCGGTTGACGGGCTTGGCCACCTTCCAGAGCATGAAGAAGCCCACGATGGTCACCAGCAGGGCGGTGATGGTGGAGATCTCCCCGCTGCTCATCTGGAAGGCCTGCTGGAAGAGCAGGACAAAGATGATGATGAACAGGTCGGTCAGCGCCGCCGGCAGGGCCCGCAGGATGGCATTCTGCAAAAACTTGCCCGTCACCAGGTTCTCATTGGGCTCCAGGGCCAGGATGAGGGAGGGGATGCCGATGGCCAGCAGACTCATGAGGGTGAGCTGGGAGGGGGTGAGGGGATAGGAAAAGACCGCCGTGATGGAGATGACCGCCAGGATGAGGGAGAAGATGTTTTTCACCAGATACAGGGAGGCGGCCCGCTCAATGTTGTTGATCACCCGCCGCCCCTCGGCCACCACCGAGGGCATACTGGCAAAGTCGGAGTTCATGAGCACCAGGTCAGAGATCTGGGCGGCCACGTCGCTGCCCGAGGCCATGGCCACGCTGCAGTCGGCCTCCTTCAGGGCCAGCACGTCGTTGACCCCGTCGCCGGTCATGGCCACCGTGTGCTTCTTGCTCTGCAGGGCCTGGACCAGCAGCTTTTTCTGGTTCGGCCGCACCCGGCCAAAGACATTGTACTCCTCGCAGGCTTCGGCGATGGCCTCGTCGGTCTCCAGGGTGGAGGCGTCGATATACCGGTCCGCCCCCTGGATGCCCGCCTGCCGGGCGGCGGCGGCCACGGTGACCGGGTTGTCCCCAGAAATCACCTTCACCGTCACCCCCTGCTGGTGGAAGTAGGCAAAGGTCTCCTTGGCGTTCTCCCGCACGGGGTTATACAGCAGCACAAAGGCCAGGGGCGCCGGGTCGGCGATCCCCCGCCCCTCCGGCCCCGGCCGGCAGCCGGCAAAGAGGAGGACCCGGCTGCCGTCGGCCATGGCCTCCTCGGCCTTTTCCCGATAGGGGGCATAGCCCTGGGCCCCCAGGATAAACTCCGGGGCCCCCAGCACATAGCACTCCTCGGGGGTGTAGGCGACGGCGCTGTACTTGGTCTCGGAGGAGAAGCCCAATACCTGCGCGGCCTTGCGGTAGGTCTCCCGCTGCAAGGCCTTTTGCAGGGCCTGCATGGTCTCGTTGTCCGGGGCCATGTTGCACACGAAGTCGGACAGCAATTCCTCCAGAGCTTGTTCGTCGGCCTCTTCCGTCAGGGGCAGCAGATGCTGATAGACCATCTCCGGCTGGGTGATGGTGCCCGTCTTGTCCACGCACAGCACGTCCACCCGGGCTAAGGTCTCGGTGCATTTCAGGTCCTGGACCAAGGTGTGGTTCCGGCTGGCCAGGCGCAGCACGCTGGCGGCCAGGGCCAGGCTGACCATGAGGTACAGCCCCTCGGGGATCATGCCGATGACGGCGGCGGCGGTGGTCTCCACCCCCTCCTTCACCGACAGGCCCAGCAGGGAGGTCTGGCGGTAGAAGAGCATCCCCCCGATGGGGACGATGAGGATGCCGATGGCGATGAGCAGCCGGTTCAGGGAGCGCATCATGCCCGGCAGATGGCTTTTCTTGGACTTCTTGGCCTCGTTGGTGAGCCTGGCGGCATAGGACTCCGCTCCCACCCGGGTGAGCACGGCATAGCACTTGCCGGAGACCACAAAGCTGCCGGAGAGCAGCTCGCTGCCCACTCCCTTGGCCACCTCGTCGGCCTCGCCGGTGAGCAGGGACTCATTGACCTGCACCGCCCCGGAGACCACCATGGCGTCGGCGGAGATCTGGTTGCCCGCCCCCAGCAGCACCAGGTCGTCCTGGACCAGCTGGGCGGTGTAGACGGTGGTCAGCTCCCCGTCCCGCACCACCTGGGCCCTGGGGGCGGAGAGCAGGGAGAGACTGTCCAGCTTCTTCTTGGCGTGGAGCTCCTGGATGATGCCGATGGCGGTGTTGGCGGCCACCACCAGCAGGAAGATCAGCTCCCCAAAGGAGCCCACGGCGATGAGAAAGCCGGCGATGATATAGAAGATGATGTTAAAAAAGGAAAAAAGGTTTTCCAGCACGATCCGCCGTACGGATTTGGTGGGGGACTCCGGCGGGGTATTGACCAGGCCGGCCTGGACCCGCTGTCTGACCTGGGCCGAGGTCAGCCCCGTTGTGCGCTGGTTGGGGGGCGGTTGGCGTGAGGGCATAGGCAAGTGGCCTCCAATTTCTGGGAATCTTTGACGAAAAGACCGGAGACCCGAGGGCGCTTGTCCCGCGGGTCCTCCGGTCTTTGCAGCCAAAGGTAGTATACTATTTTTCACACGAAATAACAAGGAATAGATTGTAAACAATCACTTGCCGGCGGCAACCTTGCTGCAGGCGTCGCAGCCGTGGGAGCAGGCCCACAGGTGGTCGGCAGTGGGCTGCCAGTTGGCGGCGTAGCTGTCGCACTTGGCGCACAGGTCGTCCACGTCCTCCAGGGCGGTCACGTCGCTGGGGTGGGCGCCGGACTTGTGGACAATCTCCCGCAGCTTTTCCGGGTTCTCCAGCATGGGGCAGGGCCGCAGGTGGTTGTCATTGAAGGGCTGGCCGTCGTGATAGGCCCGGAAGAGGGGAGAGCACAGGGCCTCCAGCAGAGTCTTTTCCCGGATGTTGGAGTCGGAGTAGTGGATGAAGACGCAGGGGTCGCAGTCGCCGTTGGCGTTGATGTGCAGGTAGCGCCGGCCGCCGGCGATGCAGCCGCCCACATACTCGCCGTCGTTCTGGAAGTCCAGCATGAAGATGGGCTTCTTGCCCCGCAGGGTGCGGATCTGGTGGTACATATACTCTCTCTGCTCGGGGGTGGGCAGCAGCTCGGGCACGGCGTCCTTGCCCACGGGCATGTAGTGGAAGTACCATACGAAGTAAGCGCCCCACTCCACCAGCTGGTCCACATAGGCCTCGGTGCTCACGTCCTTGATGTTGGCGCTGGTGTAGCAGGTGGACACGCCGAAGGGCAGGCGGTTGCTCTTGAGCAGGTTCATGGCCTTGACCACCTTCTGATAGGTGCCGTTGCCCCGGCGGGAGTCGGTGGCCTCCTCAAAGCCCTCCACGCTGATGACGGGCACGAAGTTCTTCACCCGCAGCATGTCCTGGGCGAAGGCCTCGTCGATGAGGGTGGCGTTGGTAAAGCACATGAAGATGGCGTCGCTGTGCTTTTCGCACAGCTTGATGAGGTCCTTTTTCCGCACCATGGGCTCGCCGCCGGTGTAGATATAGAAATAGGTGCCCATTTCCTTGCCCTGGCGGATGATGTCGTCGATCTCGTCATAAGAGAGGTTGAGCTTGTTGCCGTATTCCGCCGCCCAGCAGCCCTTGCAGTGCAGGTTGCAGGCAGAGGTGGGGTCGAGCAGGATGGCCCAGGGCACGTTGCAGTTGTATTTGGTCCGATACTCGTCCTGCTTCTTCCAGCCGGTGATGCTGGCGTTGAGGAAGAAGTTGGACAGAAGGGTTTCGGTAAATCCCAGGTCCATTTCCGTCATCATCCGCACCACCAGCTTGTGGGCGGTGGAGTCCTCATTGTTGATGGCGTCCCGGATCGCCTGGCGCTGGCGGGGGAACGACTGGGGACCTTCCCCGGCGAATTTGTCCACCATGTTCATCACGTGGGTCAAATTCTTGATGGGGTCCTTTTCGATGTAGGAAAAGGCCTGGTTGAGTGCAAATTTTTTGATGCTGTCGCCTAACATAATATTTCCTCCCTTATGTGCGTTTGTCAAGAAAGCTCCGGTCAAAGTTTGGAAGCGTGCAGGCGTTGGGATACGCCGGGCTTAAAGTCCTGTCATTCCCCGGGCGGGCCTGTGGTGGCAGAGACGTCACACGAGAAAACGGAACGGAGGGAGGTCTGCCGGGGGACTTGGATCGAAACTGGGCCAGGAAAGGCTTGTCAATTATTATA
>DXEA01000079.1 GCA_019115225.1 Candidatus Evtepia faecigallinarum | reverse complement strand
GGCGGTAGAAGGGCCGGCCGATGCGGGCCGCGGCGATCTCGGCCACGGTGGTCTTGCCGGTGCCCGAGGGGCCGTAGAAGATCATGTTGGGGATGGTGCCCCCCTGGATGATCCGCCGCAGCACGCCGCTTGTTCCCAGGATATGCCGCTGCCCGGCCACCTGGTCCAGGTCCTTGGGCCGCAGCCGGTCCGCCAGCGGCTGATACATGGCGCTGCCCCCTTTCCGTTGGACAAAAAATAAGGAGGATGACAATGGGGTCATCCTCCTTATTCTAACAGCTATCGTCCCTTCCGTAAAGGGAGAACTTTTGCCTGCAGTCCCTTTTCCGGGGCCTATCGGGCCCGGACCACCCGGACCAGCCAGTAGAGCATGTCGCCGAACAGGCATGCCAGCACTATGGGCAGAAACCATCCCGGCAGGGGCCGGGCCAGGGTGCACCAGAGGGTGAGAAAGACAAAGAGGGCGGTGATGAGACACTTGAGGGTGCTGAGCAGATGGCCCAGCAGCCGGTAGACCCGTTCCCGGTTTTCTGCGGTGATCCTCACGCCGGTGTTCCAGAGGCCGGGGAAGTGCTCCACCACCGTCATCAGGCCATAGGTCACCCAGGCGATCCCCGGCAGGACCAGCAGGGAGGCCTTGCCGCCCCAGCGGTCGATCTCCCCCAACGCATTGAAGTGCATGGGGATTTCCGCCGGGATGCCCTGCCAGGAGAGGAGCAGAAAGAGGGTGGTGGCTGCCAGCAGCAGCAGGCTCAGCCAGTTCATGAGCCGGTCAAGAAAATGTCTCTTCATGTCCTTGCCCTCCTTTCCCTCCCATTCTACCACAGCCTGTCCCGCTGCCACAAGGGGGACCTTCAGGCAAAAAAGCCCCACAGGATGGCGATGAGGACGGCGGGCAGGGCGTTGGCCACCCGGATCTGGTTTTCCCGGATCAGGTTCAGCCCCACGCAGAAGATGAGCACCGACCCCACCAGGGACAGGTGGGCCAGGGACCGCTGGGGCAGGAAGTCTCCCGCCAGATAGGCCAGGGCCGTCAGGCACCCCTGGAGCAGCCCCACGGGGATGGCAGAGAAAATGCACCCCTTGCCCTGGGCGGCGGCCATGACGCAGACCAGGATGGCGTCGATGACCCCCTTGGCCGCCAGCACCGACCAGTCCCCCCAGATGCCGTCCTGGATGCTGCCGATGACGGCCATGGCCCCGATGCACACGGTGCAGGAGGCGGTGACAAAGCCCTCCACAAAGGTGTTGTCCCCGCTGCTGCGGCTTTTCACCTTCAGCCAGGTGCCGAAGCGCAGCACCTGGTCCTCCAGGCGCAGGGCTTCGCCGATGACCCCGCCGGCCCCCAGACTGACGATGAGCATAATGGTGCCGCCGGAGACCAGCTTGCCGTCCTGCAGGGTGAGCATCTCCGCCAGGGCGCCTGCCAGGCCCAGCACCATCACCCCCACGCCCATGAGGGCCATGAGGGTCTCCCGCACCGGCTCCCGCAGCCGGTTGCCGGCCAGATAACCCACCAGTCCGCCCAGCAGGATGCACAGGACGTTGACGAGGGTCCCCAATCCCCGGATCTCCACAAAACCCCTCCTTTCCAATCTCCCGGCCCACAAAAGCAACAGGAGGGCGGCAGACTGCCGTCCTCCTGTTGAGGAATCGTGCGCGTGGTTCCGGCTTACTCGTACATGGGATACTTGGCGGTGATGGCGGCCACGGCGGCGCGGATGTCGTCCTGCTTGGTCTCAAACTCCGTGGCGGTCTGCCAGATGAGCTGGCCGATGACCTTCATATCCTCCTCGCCCAGGCCGCGGCTGGTGGCGGCGGGCACGCCCACCCGGATGCCGCTGGTGACGAAGGGGGACTGGGGATCGTCGGGGATGGTGTTCTTGTTCACGGTAATGTTCACCTGGTCCAGGCGCTTTTCCAGCTCCTTGCCGGTGATGTTGGCCGGGCGCAGGTCCACCAGCATCAGGTGGTTGTCGGTGCCGCCGGAGACCAGCTGGAAGCCGGCGTCGGTGAGGCTCTGGGCCAGGACCTTGGCGTTTTTCAGGACCTTTTCCTGATAGGTCTTGAACTCGGGCTTCATGGCCTCGCCCAGGGCCACGGCCTTGGCGGTGATGATGTGCATCAGGGGGCCGCCCTGGGAGCCGGGGAAGATGGCCTTGTCGATGGCCTTGGCGTGCTCCTCCTTGCACAGGATCACGCCGCCACGGGGACCGCGCAGGGTCTTGTGGGTGGTGGTGGTGACCACGTCGGCATAGGGGATGGGGGAGGGGTGCAGGCCGGTGGCCACCAGGCCGGCGATGTGGGCCATGTCCACGAAGAGGTAGGCGCCCACTTCATCGGCGATCTCCCGGAAGGCCTTGAAGTCGATGATGCGGGGATAGGCGGAGGCGCCGGCAATGATCATCTTGGGCTTGCACTGCTTGGCCAGGTCGCGGACCTGATCGTAGTCGATGCGGTGGGTCTTGGGGTCCACGCCGTAGGGGACGATGTTATAGTTGATGCCGGAGTAGTTGACGGGGCTGCCGTGGGTCAGATGGCCGCCGTTGTCCAGGTTCATGCCCATGACGGTGTCGCCGACGTTGCACAGGGCCTGATAGACGGCATAGTTGGCAGAGGCGCCGCTGTGGGGCTGGACGTTCACGTGGTCGGCGCCAAAGAGGGCCTTGGCCCGGTCCCGGGCGATCTCTTCCACCACGTCCACACATTCGCAGCCGCCGTAATAGCGCTTACCGGGGTAACCCTCTGCATACTTGTTGGTGAGGACGGAAGAGGCAGCGGCCAGCACGGCTTCGCTGACAAAGTTTTCCGAGGCGATCAGCTCGATATTTCTCCGCTGACGGTCGTATTCTGCCTTCACGGCATTGCCCACCTGGGGGTCCTGCTGGATCAGGAAATCGATGACATCTTTGACCACGATATTCGCTCCTTTAACTATCTGTTTCAGATTACTGATGATCACCTGCGATGGCGGGATCGTGTTTCCCCATTATACTCCACTTCGGAAAAAAATCCAATGACTGTTTCCCCACTTTGTGCTATACTAATTTCACAAAAAATCCCCACAGAAAAAAAGGAAACGGTAAATATGATGAAAAGTCCCGAAGAAGTCTCCGCCATCGTGCAAACCCTCAAGGATTGCTACCCCGACGGCATCTGTTCCCTGCAGTACGAAAAGGACTACGAGCTCCTCTTCGCCACCCGCCTGTCCGCCCAGTGTACCGACGAGCGGGTCAACCAGGTCACCCCCGCCCTCTTCGCCCGCTTTCCCACCCTGGCGGACTTAGCGGCGGCGGAGCCCGCCGACGTGGAGCCCTACATCCACTCCTGCGGCTTTTTCCGGGCCAAGGCCAAGGACATCGTCTTTGCCTCCCGGATGCTCCTGGACCGGTACGGCGGCAAGGTCCCGGCCACCATGGAGGAGCTGCTCACCCTGCCCGGCGTGGGCCGCAAGACGGCAAACCTCATCCTGGGGGACGTCCACCGCACCCCGGGGGTGGTGGTGGCGGACACCCACTGCATCCGCATCACGGGCCTGCTGGGCCTCACCGACGGCACCAAGGACCCGGGCAAGGTGGAAAAGCAGCTGCGGGCCTGCCTGCCCCCCGAGGAGTCCAACGACTTCTGCCATCGCCTGGTCCTCCACGGCCGGGCGGTGTGCCGGGCAAGAAAGCCCGACTGCCCCGGCTGCGCCCTGCGCCCCTGGTGCGACCACTTCCAAAAACAGCAGGAGGAATGACACAGATATGCTGTATACCCCTCTGACCCAACTGGCCATGACCCTGTGCTACCAGGCCCACAGGGACCAGACCGACAAGGGCGGCGTGCCCTATGTCTTTCACCCCTTCCACCTGGCCGAGGAGATGGACAGCGAAGAGGCCATCTGCACCGCCCTGCTCCACGACGCCGTGGAGGACGGCGGCCTCACCCTGGCCCACCTGCGCCGGGCGGGCCTGCCGGAGACGGTGGTCCGGGCCGTGGACGCCCTCACCCGCCGCCCCGGCCAGGACTATGGGGACTACCTGACCGCCCTGGCCGCCGATCCCCTGGCCCGGCAGGTGAAATGGGCCGACCTGGCCCACAACAGCCACCCCGGCCGCCTGGCCGCCCTGCCCGCCGGGGAGCGGGCGCGGCTGACGGAAAAATATCAACGGGCAAAAGCCCTTCTGGCAGAGTTGGCGCCCCCTGCCGCGGTTGACACAGAGGGCCAAAAAGGACTATGATAAAAGGGTAATCTGCTTCATCCTGACCCTGGAAAGGAGGCCCCCCAGTGCAAGAAATCCCCGTCCTCATCACCGACCTGACCATCATCCTCACCATCGCCGCCGTGACCACCCTGCTGTGCAAAAAGATCTCCCTGCCCTCGGTGCTGGGCTATATCCTGGCAGGCTTTCTGGCCGGGCCGGTGGT
>DXEA01000078.1 GCA_019115225.1 Candidatus Evtepia faecigallinarum | reverse complement strand
TTTGCTTTTCCATTTCCTTCACCTCTCTTCCCTATTTTACCGCAATCTCTCAAAAAATTAAATCAGTGTTTACCCAAGGGGAAGGCTATGGTGGGGGCCTGCTGGGGTGGGGATGGGAGCTGACGTGCGATAGAAACAGAGCGCCGGGGAAGAGAGGGTCTCTTCTCCGGCGCTCTGTTTGTCTTTGTTTACTTGTCCAGCCGGGCGAAGTAGTCCCGGGTCTGCTGGGCGTTGCGCATGACCTCGTCGGTGAGGGCCTGGAAGGAGGGGAATTTCTTCTCCTCCCGCAGGAATTTGTAAAACTCCATCTGGATCTTCTGGCCGTACAGGTCGCCGTTGAAATCCAGGATAAAGCCCTCGATGGTCAGCTGGCCGTCGTCGTCCACGGTGGGGCGGGTGCCCACGTTGGTCACTGCCAGGTGGACCTCGCCGTTCTCCAGAATGACCTTGGTGGCATAGACCCCCTTGGCCGGGGAGAGGACGTGGTCCTTCAGCTTCAGGTTCACCGTGGGGAAGCCCAGGGTGGTGCCCAGCTTCTTGCCGTGGGAGACCCGGTCGCTGAGGGTGTAGGGGTGGCCCAAGAATTCATTGGCCCGCTCAATCTCCCCCTGGGCCACCAGGGTGCGGATGTAGGTGGAGGAAACGGTGATGCCCTCCTGCTCCACCTTGGGGATGATGTCGCAGCCCAGGCCCAGCTCCCGGCACAGGTCCTGCAGGCGCTGGGGGTTGCCCTCCCCCTTGTAGCCAAAGTGGTAGTCGTGGCCGGCCACCAGATGGACCGCCCCTAAGTCGTGGGTCAGGGTGTCCACCACGAAATCCCGCCAGGGCTGCTTCATCCGCTGGGGGGTGAAGGGCTCGACGATCACGTCCTGGATGCCATAATATTTCCGCATCAGGTCCGCCCGGTCCTCGGGGGAGGTGAGCAGGGGCATGTCCCGGCCCAAAATCACCGTCTGGGGATGGGGGTCAAAGGTGAAGGCGGCGGGGGTGGCGCCCAGCTCCTGAGCCACCTGGGCCGTGCGGCGCATGAGGGCGGCGTGGCCGTTGTGGACCCCGTCAAAGAAGCCCAGGGCGATGACACGTTTCTTCTGTTCCAACTTCGTTACACCTCGAAAAAACTTTTGATGGTGGTCAGGTACCCCTCCCGGAGCCTGGACAGGGCGAGAAATTCCCGCTCCCGGCTGTAGACCCGATAGGTCCCGTCGGGGCCCTCAAAGGGCAGGGGGGTGCCGTTTCGTACCTTCTTTTCCGCCGCGGCGGACTGGAGCAGGAGCTCCGGATAGCCGGCAAAGCAGGCGTCCACCGGCAGCAGGAGGGAGGCAGGGGCTTCGGCCTGCTGCACCTGGTCCAGGGTCACGGCGTCCTGGAGGGAAAACCCCGCCGCCATGGTCCGGCGCAGGGAGAACATGGTGCCCCCGCAGCCCAGGGCCTGGCCGATGTCGTGGCAGAGGGTGCGCACATAGGTCCCCTTGGAGCACACCACTTTGAGCAGATAGTCCGTGAGGGAGAGCTGCTCCACGATCTCCAGGCTGTGGATGGTGATGGGACGGGGGTCCCGCTCCACCTCCTGGCCCCGGCGGGCCAGCTCATAGAGCTTCTGTCCCTGGCGCTTGATGGCCGAGTACATGGGGGGGATTTGCAGGATGTCCCCGGTGAACCGGGGCAGGACGGCGGCCAGCCCATCCCGGTCTGCCGTCACGGGATGGGTGGCGGTGACGGTGCCTGTGGTGTCCTGGGTGTCGGTGACGGTACCCAGGCGCAGGCCGGCCAGGTATTCCTTCTTCCCCTCGGCGGCAAATTCCACCGCCCGGGTGGCCCGGCCCACGAAGATGGGCAGCACCCCGGTGGCCATGGGGTCCAGGGTCCCCCCGTGGCCGATGCGGCGCTCCCGAAAAATACCCCGCAGCTTGGCCACCACGTCGTGGCTGGTCCAGTCGGCGGGCTTGTCGATGATGAGGATGCCGTTAGCCATGGGCCTGCACCTGCTCGATGGCGGAGAGCATCTGGGCCTTGGCCTGCCGGGGTCCGGCATGGATGGTACACCCCGCCGCCGCCGGATGGCCGCCCCCCCCGAAGTGGGCGCAGACGGCGGAGGCATTCAGGGTCTTGCCGTCGGTGCGCAGGGAGATCTTGCACTCCTCCGGGGCCAGCTGCCGGATGGTGACGGCATTGGCCACCCCCTCTAACTGGCCGACGAAGGAGGAGATGTCCTCCAGGTCCTCCTCGGTGGCGGCCAGGTCGTCGATGAGGGCTAAGGTCACATAGGCAAAGACCAGGGTGCCCTCCTGTGCCAGCTCCATCTCCCGGACCAGGCGGCTTTCCACCTGCAGACGCTTATAGGACTTGGTGCGGAAATGCCGCTTGTTCACCCACTGGGCGTCAAAGCCGGTGGCCATGAGGCCGGCGGCGATGCGGTGGGTGGCCGGGGTGGTGTTGGAGTAGACAAAGCAGCCGGTGTCCGTGGCGATGGCCATGTACAGCAGCTGGGCGATGTCGGGGGTGATGGTGACCTCCATGGCCTGGAAAATCCGCCACAGCAGCTCCCCGCAGGCGGCGCAGGCCGGGTCCACGCAGGTCTCCTTGGCGTAGTACTCCTGGGAGCCGTGGTGGTCGATGGCCAGGTCGATCCGGGTTTGATACCCCTTGGCGCTGACCGGGAGCATCCCCAGGGCGGCCGTGTCCACACTGACCACCCCCTGGGGCACGAAGTCCGCCGGGGCCAGGACCCCTTCAAAATAGGGGTCAAAGAGTCCATGGGCGTCCTCGTTGGGCAGGACCCAGGCGGTCTTGCCCTTCTGGCGCAGGGCCCGGCACAGGGCGGCGGCGCAGCCGATGGTGTCCCCGTCAGGCCGCCGGTGGGTGAGGATGAGGACCTGGTCCATGGCCAGCAGGCGCTGGGCGGTCTGTTGGTCGGTCATGGCTGGCCTCCCGTCTCTTTTTGCTCAATGTCGTTGAGGAGTTTCAGGATGTGGGTCCCCTTGTCGATGGAGTCGTCCTCCTGGAAGATCAGCTCCGGGGTGTAGCGCAGGGAGAGGGCCCGGCCCAGCTCCCGCCGCAGATAGCCCCCGGCGGACTTGAGGCCGCGAATGACCTCCTTGCTCTCCCCCTGGTTGAGCAGGCTCACATAGACCTTGGCATAGCGCAGGTCGGGGGTGGTCTCCACATGGGTGATGGACACCAGCCCGTGGTGGACCCGGGGGTCCTTGACGGTGCGCAGCAGGGAAGCCAGCTCCCGCTGGATCTCCTCGTTGATCCGTCCGATGCGATTGGAAGCCATAAGAAAGGCCCTCCTTTCTGTTCCCATACAGGGAAATCTCATAGGCGAAGCCAAATGCCTCGCAGAGTTTTCCCGTCCGCAGACGGGAAAATAACATCAAATGTTATGTTTTCCCCGGACAGGTGCCGGGGAAAACATACTTCTCAGCCTCCAAGTGTGAGCCATGGCCGCAAAGCGGCCATGGCTTGCGCGCCGGGGGCTGCAATCTTCTAATTTTTGAAGCCCGTCGGGTTCAAAAATTCTCACACTTCAATCTGCTCCATGACGAAGGCTTCGATGACGTCGCCCACCTTGATGTCGCTGTACTTCTCGATGCCGATGCCGCACTCGTAGCCCTGGGCCACTTCCTTCACGGCGTCCTTGAAGCGCTGGAGGGAGGCGATGGTGCCCTCGTGGATGACGATGCCGTCCCGGACCAGGCGGACCTGGGCGTTGCGCTGGACCTTGCCGTCGGTGACGTAGCAGCCGGCGATGATGCCCGCGCCGGTGATCTTGTAGACCTCCCGGACCTCCACGCTGCCCAGGGCCACCTCCTTGAACTTGGGGGCCAGCATACCCTTCATGGCGGCCTCCATCTCGTTGATGCAGTCATAGATGACCCGGTACATGCGCATATCCACCTTGTTCCGGGCGGCGGTGTCCTTGGCGTTGGCGTCGGGGCGGACGTTGAAGCCCACGATGATGGCGTTGGAGGTGGTGGCCAGCATGACGTCGGACTCGTTGATGGCGCCCACGGCGCAGTGGATGACCCGCACCCGGACCTCCTCGTTGGTGAGCTTCTCCAACGAGGCCTTCACGGCCTCGGCAGAGCCCTGGACGTCGGCCTTGACGATGATGTTCAGGTCCTTCAGCTCCCCCTGCTGGATCTGGGAGAAGAGATCGTCCAGGGTGACCTTCTGGCTGGAGGCGTTGGCGGCCATCTTGTTCTCGTGCTTGCGCTGTTCCACCAGCTCCCGGGCCATGCGCTCATCGGCCACGGCGTGGAAGTCGTCGCCGGCCCCGGGGACCTCACCCATGCCGGTGATCTCCACGGGCACGGAGGGGCCGGCCTGCTGAATTTTGCGGCCCTTGGCGTCGGTCATGGCCCGGACACGGCCCACGGCGGTGCCGGCAATGATCACGTCCCCCTGGCGGAGGGTGCCCTTCTGGACCAGCAGAGTGGCGATGGGGCCCCGGCCCTTGTCCAGCCGGGCCTCGATGACCGCGCCGTGGGCGGAGCGGTTGGGATTTGCTTTCAGCTCCCGCATCTCGGCGGTGAGGACCACCATCTCCAATAAGTTGTCGATGCCCATGCCCGTCTTGGCGGAGATGGGGCAGCAGATGGTGTCGCCCCCCCACTCCTCGGTGACCAGGCCGTACTCGGTCAGCTGCTGCTTGACCCGGTCGGGGTTGGCCTCGGGCTTATCCATCTTGTTGATGGCCACGATGATGGGGATCTCGGCGGCCTTGGCGTGGTTGATGGACTCCACGGTCTGGGGCATGATGCCGTCCTCGGCGGCCACCACCAGGATGGCGATGTCCGTAACCATGGCGCCCCGGGCCCGCATGGAGGTGAAGGCCTCGTGGCCGGGGGTGTCCAGGAAGGTGATAGGCTTGCCGTTGATCTGTACCTGGTAGGCGCCGATGTGCTGGGTGATGCCGCCGGCCTCGCCGGAGGCCACATGGGCGTTGCGGATATAGTCCAGCAGGGAGGTCTTGCCATGGTCCACGTGACCCATGACCACCACCACGGGCGCCCGGGGGACCAGGTCCTCCTCCTTGTCCTCGGCGGTGTCGATGAGCTTTTCCTCGATGGTGACGATGACTTCCTTCTCCACCTTGCAGCCCA
>DXEA01000077.1 GCA_019115225.1 Candidatus Evtepia faecigallinarum | reverse complement strand
TCAGCCCCCAAGTGTGAACACCCCGGCCGCCGAAGGCGGCCGGGGTGTTCACACTTGGGGGCTGCAATCTCTCACTTTGGAAGCCCAGCGAAGCGGGTTCCAAAGTGGTTATTCTCCATCGTATGCTTTTTGGAAAATGGAAATGATCTGGTCCTTGGTGGCCTTGCGGGGGTTGGTGGCGGCAGTGGCGTCCTTCATGGCGTTCTCGGCCATGATCTCAAAGTCCGCCGGGTCCACCCCCAGAGAGCGCAGGTTCTGGGGAATGCCCAGATAGCGGCCAAAGGTCTTCAGGCCGTACACACAGGCCTCGCCGGCCTCAAAGGGGGACATGCCGTCCACATTGATGTCCATGGCGCGGGCAATGACCCCAAACCGCTCCAGGTTGCCGATGAGGTTGAACTCCTGCACATAGGGCAGCAGGATGGCATTGCATACCCCGTGGGGCAGGTTGTAATAGCCGCCCAGCTGGTGGGCCATGGCGTGGACATACCCCAGAGAGGCATTGTTGAAGGCAACCCCGGCCAGATACTGGGCATAGGCCATCTCGGAACGGGCCTTCATATAGTCGCCGTTGGCCACGGCCTGGGGCAGGTAGTGGACGATCTTGTCAATGGCCTTGATGGCGGCGGCGTCGGTGAGGGGGTTTGCGTCGGTGGACACATAGGCCTCCACCGCGTGGGTGAGGGCATCCATGCCGGTGGCCGCGGTGAGGGAGGCGGGCATGCCCACCATGAGCTCGGGGTCGTTGATGGCGATGGCGGGGGTGACGCGCCAGTCCACGATGCACATTTTCACCTTCCGGGCCGTGTCGGTGATGATGCAGAAGCGGGTGATCTCCGAGGCGGTGCCGGCGGTGGTGTTCACGGCCACCAGAGGGGGCAGGGCCTCGTGGGCCTTATCCACACCCTCATAGTCCGAGATCTTGCCGCCGTTGCTGGCCACCAGGCCGATGCCCTTGGCGCAGTCGTGAGAGGAGCCGCCGCCCAGGGAGAGGATGCAGTCGCAGCCGTTTTCGTGGTAAAACTGCTCGCCCTCCACCACGTTGGTGTCCTTGGGGTTGGGCTCGGCCTTGCCAAAGACCACGGACTCCACCCCGGCGTCCTTCAGGATCTTCTGGATGCGGGCGGTCATGGGGTGGGCAGCCAGGAACTCGTCGGTGACGATCATGGCCTTGGTGCCGCCGACGCTCTTCATCAGGTGGCCGGTCTCAGCCACGGAGCCTTCGCCGAACACGTTTCTGCTGGGAACAAAATAATAAGTGGACATTTTCGCTGCTTCCTTTCTCCAACATTAGGTGGCAAAGCCCGCCGGGCGGGCAAAAATGGTTCTAAAAAAACAGGGGTGGAGAGGCAAGGTCTCTCCACCCCCGGATGGGTCAACTGCTTAAAGCTGCCGGCTTACTTCTGGGGATAGAAGCCGGAGGGCGTGTCGTTGAGGTTGATCATGATATTCTTCTGCTGGGTGTAGTGCTCCAGGATGACCTTGTGGGTCTCCCGGCCGATGCCGGACTGCTTGTAGCCGCCGAAGGGGGCGCCGGCAGGGATCATGTTGTAGGTGTTGACCCACATCCGGCCGGTCTCGATGGCCCGGGCCACCCGGAAGGCACGGTTGATGTCCTGGGTCCACACAGCGCCGCCCAGACCGTAGACGGAGTCGTTGGCCATGGCGATGACCTCTTCCTCGGTCTTGAACTTGATGACCACGGCCACGGGGCCAAAGATCTCCTCCTGGGCCACGCGCATGTTATTGTTGGCGTTGACGATGAGGGTGGGCTTCATAAAGGCGCCGTTGGCGCAGGCCCCCTCCTTGTAGGGCTCGCCGCCGCAGGCGATGGTGGCGCCCTCTTCCTTGGCCAGCTCCACATAGGACATGATCTTCTTCAGCTGGTTCTGGTCCACCTGGGAGCCCATCTGGGTGTTGGGGTCCAGGGGATCGCCCACGGTGACGCTGTTGAAGGCCTTGACGGCAGCGTCCACAAACTTGTCATAAATGCTCTCCTGGACAAAGACCCGGGAGCCGGCGCAGCAGACCTGGCCCTGGTTGAACAGGATGCCCAGCTGCAGGCCGTCGATGGCTCGGTCCCAGTCGCAGTCCTCAAAGAAGATGTTGGCGCTCTTGCCGCCCAGCTCCAGGGTGGCGGGGATGAGCTTGTCGGCGGCTGCCTTGGCCACGTCCAGGCCCACCTCGGTGGAGCCGGTGAAGGCCAGCTTGCGGAAGCCGGGGTGGTCCAGGATGTACTGGCCGGCCCGGGAACCGCCGCCGGTGACCACATTGACAACGCCGGGCGGCAGCAGGTGGCCGATGAGCTTCATCAGGGTCAGCACGCTCAGGGAGGTGGTGGAGGAGGGCTTGAAGACCACGCAGTCACCGGCAGCCAGCACGGGAGCCAGCTTCCAGGCAGCCATGAGGAAGGGGAAGTTCCAGGGCACAATCTGGCCCACCACGCCGATGGGCTCGTGGAGGATGATGTTCATAAAGTGGCCCACATGGTCCTTCAGCACGCTGGCGGCCCCCTCTTCGGTGCGCACAGCGCCGGCAAAGTACCGGAAGTGGTCGGAGGAATAGGGCACGTCGATGGTCATGGTCTCCCGGATGGGCTTGCCGTTGTCCATGGTCTCGATGGTGGCCAGCAGCTCCTTGTTCTCGTCGATGACGTCGGCGATCTTCATCAGGATGTCTGCCCGCTTGTCGGGCTCCAGGTCCCGCCAGGCGGGGAAAGCAGCCCAGGCAGCCTGGACGGCGGCATCCACATCTTCCTTGGTGGCTTCCGCGCACTCGGCCAGTTTTTCACCGGTGGCGGGGTTGGTGGTGGTGAAGTACTTGCCGCCGGAGGGGGCGACCCACTTGCCGTTGATGTAAAGATCATACTTGGCATCCAGATTCACAGTCATGTTCGGTGCTCCTTTCTATCCTTTCGGTACTTTGTTTAGTTCTAAAACCATAATCAAAAGCACACTTCTTTTTCTTATGGCACTATCATGATATCATATTGTTCAGGATTTGGGAAACATCGAAAACTGATCAGCATATCACGAAAACTTATTGCACCTGCAAGCTTACTCCATCCGCTTCGCCCTGGCCAGCTCCTGGCGGATGACCTGGAAGAAGTAGTCCGCCGCCGCACTCACCGACGGCAGCAGGCGCAGGGCGATGGTGCGCAGGCGGAAGGAGTCCCCCTCGATGGAAAAGACGCTGACGTCTCTGGTCACCTTCCCCTCCATGCCGCCGGGGATGGCCGCGATGCCCAGGCCCGCCTGGACCAGGATGGTGGCCTCCAGATAGGTCTTGACCCGCTGGATGGGGTTCTCCCCCAGTCCCAGGCGGACAAAGTAGCCGGGCAGGGGCTGGTCCTGGGCCTCCTCGCTCAGGCCCTCCACCCGGAAGATGGTCTGGCCTGCCAGCTCTGCCGGGGAGACGAACCGCCGCCCGGCCAGGGGCGTGTGGGGGCCGGTCATAAACTTGGCCCGCTCGCTGCTCAGCTCCAGGGTCTCAAAGCGCTCGTCTAAGTCCAGGCCGTAGTCAGGGATGATGATGACGTCCAGCTCCTCTTTCAGCAGGGCATCCAGCATCTCGTCCCGGCCGCCCTCCCGCAGGGCGATGGCCGCCTCCGGGTGGAGCTGGCGGAAGCGGCGCAGATAGCCGGGGATGCTGTCCTGGGCGAAGGGACCGTTGATCCCCAGGCGCAGCTCCCGCTTGGCCCCGTCGGCGATGGCCCGGGCCTGCTTGACCGCCCCGTTGTACTGGGACAGGACCACCCGGCACTGCTGGGCCAGATACTCCCCCGCCGGGGTGAGGGAGACCGCAGCGCCCCCCCGGTCGAAGAGCTTGAAGCCCAGCTCCTCCTCAAACTGCTTGATCTGCTGGCTGATGGCCGCCTGGGCCACATAGCACTCCCTGGCCGCCTTGGTAAAATTCAGGTGTTTGGCCACCGACAAAAAATATTCGATCCTGCGAAAGCTCATAGACTCTCCTTTCCGAAAGGGTATCCAAGTCCGTCCTTTTTATTCTAAAAGGATTTTGCCGTTTGTAAAGCACCAGTCTGAAAAAAGTCCCCAACAGACGGCAAGCCGGCGCCCCCTTCACAGGGGACGCCGGCGCAGTCGCCAGGGTCTGGATCAGGGCTCCAGATAGTAGTCGAAGCCGTAGCAGCTCTTCTCAAAGCCGTAGATCTCATAGAACCGGTGGGCCTGGGTCCGGGGCATCCCGGAGTCCAGCACCAGGGCCTTGCAGCCCCGGGCCTTGGCCAGCTCCTTGGCGTGGTCCATGAGCTTGACGCCGTTGCCCTTGCCCCGCTCGTCCTCGTTGGTGATGATGCTGGAAACGTAGCAGGTCATGCCCGACAGCCAGAAGGTGTTGAAATAGGCGCCGTGGCAGAAGCCGTGATACTCGTCCCCGTCCATGAGGAAGAAGGCGAAGCTGTCCTCATCGGCCAGCACGTCGGCATACACCTTGCGGATGACTTCCTTGTCGTAGGTGTTGTAGGTCCACAGCTTTTCGATGTAGTCAAAAGCCACGTCGAAGTCGGCCATGGTCGCGGTCTTGAATTCCATAGTCCGTCCTCCCTTTCGCAGGTTCAGTCTGTTTTTTTATTATAATCCCATCCCCCAAAGCCTGTCAAACCCTTTCTCGCCGTTTTCCCCAGACTTCTTCGTTCTTTTCCCCCTTTCCTTGGGCAGGATTACCGTTTTGCCCGGGGCAGGCGGGGGTTCTGCATTGACCTTTCCGACCAAACTTGGTACGATAGAAAAAAACAATCCTGCGCACCACGTTCTGGAGGAAGATCACTATGAAGACTCGTATCACCAAGCTCTTCGGCATCGAATATCCCATCATCCAGGGGGCCATGCAGTGGCTCTCCAAGCCCCGGCTGGCCGCCGCCGTCTCCAACGCTGGTGGCTTGGGGACCATCAACATGACCACCTATGAGAGACCCGAGGATTTCCAGGCGGACATCCAGAAGATGAAGCGCCTGACGGACAAGCCCTTCTCCGTGAACCTCTCCCTGCTGCCCGACACCAAGCCCGACGGCCCCATCAAGGGCTTTTTAGAGGCCATCGTGTCGGAAAAGGTCAAGATCGTGGAGACCGCCGGCAGCTCTCCCAAACCCTTCATGGACACCCTCAAGGGGGCCGGGTGCCTGGTCATGCACAAGATCCCCGACTCCCGCTTCGCCCACACCGCCCAGGAGGTGGGCTGCGACGCCGTGTGCATCGTGGGCTATGAGGGGGGCGGCCATCCCGGCATGGCGGGGGTGGGCTCCATGGTCCAGTGGCCCCTGACCACCGAGCGCTGCGACCTGCCCGTGGTGGGAGCCGGTGGCGTGTGCGACGGGCGCACCCTCTACGCCGCCCTGGCCCTGGGGCTGGACGGGGTGATGGTGGGCACCCGCTTCCTCATGGCCACGGAGACCGACATCGGCCCCCATCTGCGCCAGACGGTCATCGACGCCCGGGAGACCGACACCGTCCTCACCCAGACCAGCATCCGCAATGCCCTGCGCTCCCTGAAAACCCAGGGGGCCCTGGACATCATCGAGTTTGAGAAGGGAAACCCCACCTTTGACGAGCTCTATCCCATGATCCGGGGTACTGTCACCAAGGCCGCCTATGAGCAGGATGACCCCCAGGCCGCCCAGATCGCCATGGGCCAGGTGCTGGGGCGCATCCACGATGTCAAGCCCGCCGCCCAGATCATCCGGGAGATGGTGGAGGAGTGCCGCCAGATGCACCGCCGGGTGAGCGGGATGCTCGTTCTGCCGTAACGTAAGGAGGGCCGCGCCATTCTCGTCTATCTTCAGGTCATCGATGACCCCCGGGATCGGGACCAATTCATCCAGCTCTATGAGACCTATCGGGGCCTGATGTTTCATGTGGCCAGCCAGATTCTGCACAATGACCAGGATGCCGAGGACGCCGTCCACGACGCCTTTTTGGCCATTGCGGAACATATCCGGAAATTTTCTCGGCTGGAGCGTCACAAAACCCGTGCCTTTGTCGTTACGATAGTTGAAAACAAAGCCATCGACCTCTACCGGCGCAAAACCCGCCGGCAGGAGGAGGTCTTGCTGGAGGAGACCGCCGGCATTGCGCCCCCAGAGGGGGGCAGTGACCTGGCCCGGTGCATCCTGCGCCTGCCAGGGCGGTACCGGGAGTTCTTCCGGCTCAAGTATCAACTGGGCTACAGCACCCGGGAGGTGGCAGCTCTCATGGGCATCTCCTGGCCGGCGGCCCGGAAGTTAGAGCAGCGGGCGAAGGAAAAGCTGCGGACACTTTGTGAGGAGGAGGGGATCTTATGAGCGGCATCTCTGAAGAACGCCTGCGGCAGGCCGTCTGCGAGGCAGGGGAGTTGCTGGATGCTTCCCTCCCCGATGCCGATGGATGCAGCCACACCTTCTCCCCTGCCTTTGGGGAAAAAATGGACCGGCTCCTGCGCCGCCGCAAGCGGCTGGCCCTCTATCGGAACCTCCAGCGGGCGGCCTGCCTCTTTCTGGTCTTTCTGATCGGCGGCGCGGTCCTCCTGTCCACCAACGCCCAGGCCCGCCAGTTGGTCTTTGGCTGGGTGCGGGAACAGCTGGAGCACAGCCAGGACTACGTCCACCAGGGGCCCGTGATCCCTTCGGAGACCACCAAGGTCTACACCCTCCCCCAGCCGGAGGGCTATTGGCTGGAAGAGGCCAGCTGGATGCGCGATCTCGGTGACGTCCTGTACCGCAACGACCAGGGGCTGTACATCGACTTCTCCTATCAGTATGAGACGGACAAGAGTTCCAGTATGCTCTCCATCGTGACCGACCACGCCGACAAGATCTCGGTCACCGTCCAGGAACTGCCGGCGGACCTCTACCTCTCCCACGACAGCGATGCCTCCAACACCATCGTCTGGAGCGACCCGGACACCGGCGCCCTGCTCCAGCTGACCGCCTTCCTGGGGCAGGAGGACCTGTTGGCCCTGGCTGAGACGGTGGTGTGCAAGGAGCAGGAGGACGTACTCCACCACCAGGTGGGAGTGCCGCCGGAATACGACCTATCCTATGAACGCCAATGCACCGGCTATTTCAGGCAGGACTATTATGATGACCAGCGGGATCTCTCCCTGACCCTTTGCTGCCAGACCACCTCCGGGATTGGCGACAACCTCATCCCCCCTGCCTGGTATGCAAAGACCGCGGTGCAGGTGGGCGCCTCCCCTGCCCTGTTCTATCCCGGCTATCCCGACAGCCGGCGCAACACCTTGATCTGGACCGACCAGGAGCACCAGAGCCTGGTGTACCTGGAGGGGACCCTTACCCAGGCCGACCTCATCGCCCTGGCGGAAGGGCTGACCCCCTTTGCAGAGTAAAACATGCCCTTCTGCCAAAGGGGCCGCTCAGGAAAAACTCTTTTTGAAAATCTGAAAATTTTCTGTCACAAATCGCCTCCCTCGTTCGTTACTATGGTTGAAACGACACGAAGGGAGGTGATTTTAATGGGGAACCCATTGTCTGCGCCATTCCCAGTCTGGTACGAATTCCGTGTTACAGGAGGTCCTCTATGATCAAAGTGAAAAAAGAGGTTTTATATATTTTAGCTGGGATCACCGCTGTCCTTATCGTTTTCCTTTTATCCTCTGTGCTACTCCAACCATTTCGTGACCAGCATGCCCAAGATGTCATGCAGCGATTAGAAGCAATAGGCGCTATAGAAGGAATACATGTACATTATGAAGGAACATGTTCTGTCGTAGACAACCAGGAAGAAACCATAGAAATTACCTCTATCGTTTGTGACCCTCTCATTTATAAAAGT
The DNA here is from genome assembly GCA_019115225.1 of Candidatus Evtepia faecigallinarum. Taxonomy (GTDB): domain Bacteria; phylum Bacillota; class Clostridia; order Oscillospirales; family Oscillospiraceae; genus Evtepia; species Evtepia faecigallinarum. Next base: position 17,192 of record DXEA01000077.1, on the reverse strand, counting down.
CGCCAAGATATTCCCCAGAAATGTCCTGAAAGCGCCAAAAAGAGTATTTGCAACGATATCAGAACCCAACTCCAAGCATTAAACATCGCAAATTATGAAAGCATCCCCATCTCCATCTCCATAATTTGCGAGGAATGATGCAGATGCGCAGCTGTGATGGATTCGTTGACGTGCCAGCGCCGCGAAATGATCCCCCCTACAGAAAGGAGCCCATCCATGCGAAACCCCATTCTCTTTCTCTGCACCCTGCTGCTGTGCGGCTGCGGCACCACACCGGGCAACGCCGGCGCCCCAGCTCCACAGGACGCCGCCGTCCCGGACCGGGCCCCCACACAACCGGCAGAAACCGCTAAACCTTTGTCCGATGGCCCCTTCCCGGCGCGAAAGCGCCGGGAAGTTTTTTCGTTCCTGAGCATTTCCTTAGAAATGGGTGCTATCCTGGCCTCATCCCACCCAAAGGAGTGTTTTTCCATGCACGCATCCCTCTCTCCGGCCTCCCCCCGACGGGGGCTGACCGACACCACTTTGAAAGCCATCGCCGCCGGGGCCATGGTCCTGGACCACATTTATTACCTGTTCAGCGGCCTGCTCCCCATCCCTCTCTGGTTCACCATGGCAGGCCGGTTGGCCGCGCCGGTCTTTCTCTTCTGTCTGGTGGAGGGGTTTACCCACACCAGGAACCGGAAAAAATACCTCTTCCGCCTCTGGCTCATCGCCGCCCCCATGGGTCTGCTTCTCTTCTTCATGCGCTATGCCGGGGTCCTGGTGCGGCCGGACGGGTTTTATCCTGAAAACTCCATGCTCAGCACCTTCGTCCTCCTGGTCCTTTTCTTCCAGGGATTTACCTGGATCGCCAGCCGGCAGGGGAAAAAGATTCTGCTGGGATTGGTCTTGGTGCTCTTTCTGCTGGCTTGGCCCATGCTGTCTGGCTGGCTGACGCTCTGCTTCCCCTCTGCCGCCACGTTGATTGGAATCCTGGGATATGCGGTAATCCCCACCATGAACATCACCGGTGACCTGAGCCTGCCGGTCATCCTGGCCGGTCTGGCCCTCTTCTTTGCCAAAAGGAGCCGCATCGCTCAGGTGATCGCGCTGTTCGCCGTGGAGTTCGGCTGGCACTTTGTCCTGGTGTATGCCCAGGTGCGCACCTGGCCGGACTTTGCCTTCTCCCAGATGTTCACCATGTATTTCGAGTGGTTAGGCGGCATCCTGGCCGCCCCTCTGCTGCTGTGCTATAATGGACAGCGGGGCCGGGGCTGTCAGCGCTTCTTCTATGCCTTTTACCCCGCCCACATCTACATCCTCTACGCCTTGTCCTGGCTGGTGCTGGCCATCCTGGGCAGCTGAAGGGAGGCCCAATCTATGGCACACATTTTAGCGGTGGACGACGACGCCGACCTGCGCCGTCTGCTCCGCACCGCCCTGGAGCGGGACGGCCATCAGGTCACCTGTCTGGACCGGGGCAGCGCCGTCACCCCGGCCCACTGCGCCTGGGCCCACTGCATCCTGCTGGATGTGATGATGCCCGGAGAGGACGGCTTTGCCACCTGCCGCCGTATCCGGGCTTTGGCCGACTGCCCCATCCTCTTCCTCACCGCCAAGACGGCGGAGGCCGACGTGATCCGCGGCCTGGGCCTGGGCGGGGATGACTATTTGTTAAAACCCTTCCGGCTGGGGGAGCTGCGGGCTCGGGTCAACGCCCATCTGCGCCGGCAGGACCGGGCGCCCCAGCGGCGCATCCGCCGGAGCGGGCTGGACTTCGACTTGGGAGCCAAGGCCCTGTATTGGAAGGGCCAGCCGGTGAAGCTCACCCGGGGGGAGTATGCCATCTGTGAGCACCTGGCCCTGCACAGCGGCCAGACCTTTTCCAAGGAACAGATCTATGAGGCGGTCTTCGGCTTCGACGCCGTCGGAGACGAGAGCGCCGTCACCGAACACATCAAAAACATCCGGGCCAAGCTCCGCTCTTTGGGGTGCGCGCCCATCGTCACTGTCTGGGGGGTAGGATACCGATGGAAACGAGAAGACGAGAATTGACCCTAAACGGCCTCTTCTGGCGGTATCTACTCACCACCGGGGCGCTGGTAGTGGGGCTGTGTCTGGCGGCGGTCTATCTGGCCCACCTGCTGGCCGCGCTGGGGGTGGTCCTGCCGGCGGGCACCGGGGAGTGGAACCTCTCTGCCACCTCCTCTGCCCTCCAGGCCCAGGAGACCTTTGATGCCGAGGCTATCCCCTTCTTCTACCAGTATGCCCTGGCGGAGGAGGGGGCGATCCTGGAAACCAACATGACCGACCAGGAGCAGGAATGGGTCCGGCAGGTCCTGGCCGGGGACACCGCCCGCCACGGCTTTCCGTATACCAAGTACTATCACACGGTCCCCCTATCCGAAGGGCGGGCCTGTCTATTGCAATACGACTACGCCATGCACTACGCCTCCCCCGCCCTCCAGGCCCGGCTGCCCGACTTTCAACTCACCTCCCTGGTCCTTCTCCTGGCCCTGATCCTGTTGGCCGCCCTCTGGCGCACCCGTCACTATGCCAAGGTCCTGACCCAGGACGCCCAAGCGGTCACCCTGGCCTGCCAGGGGGTGGCCCAGCGGGACCTGAACACCTCCTTCCCCCAGACCGCCCAGGTCAAAGAGCTCCAAGCCGCCCTGTCCGCCCTGGACACCCTGCGCCAGGAGCTGGCCGCCTCCCTGCGGGAGCAATGGGCGGGGGAGCAGCAGAGGGCAGAGCTGTTGGCCGCCTTGGCCCACGATCTCAAAACGCCCCTCACCGTCATCGGCGGCAACGCGGAGCTGCTGGCGGAGGACGCCCTGCCCGCCCCCCAGACCGACTGCGTCCAGGCCATCCTCCGGGGGACCCGGACGGCGGAGGACTATGTGGCCAAGCTCCAGACCATCACTGCCAGCGGGGTTCTCCCCCACCCCCAGACGGTCTCCCTGGCCCAGCTGGCCCAGGACTGGCAGGACTTGGGCCGGGATTTGGCGACTCCCAAGGGTCTGCTGTTCTCCTGGCAGAGTCAGCCGGACCCGCTGCCGGACCTCTCCCTGTCCGCCGACCGGACCGCCCTGCTGCGGGCGGCGGAAAACCTGCTGAGCAACGGGGTCCGCTACACCCCGCCGGGACAGTCTCTTTGCTGCGGCGTCCGTCTGGAAGAGGGAAATCTTTTCTTTTGGGTCCAGGACAGCGGCCCCGGCTTTTCTCCCCAAGCTCTGGCCAAGGCAGGCAAGACCTTTTATACCGAGGCCGCCGCCCGGCCCCAGGGCGGTCATCTGGGTCTGGGCCTCTACTCCGCCGCCCAGACTGCCCAGGCCCACGGGGGCGGCATCACCTTGCAGAACACCGACGCAGGGGGCTGCGCTGTCCTTTGGCTCCCCCTCTCCTCTTGACCCCGCCGCCCCTTTCCCCGTTCTGCCGGGAAAGGGGCGGCTTTGTGTGCAGGGATCACTGGACATCGGCGCGGAGATGGTGTATCCTTATCCCAAAACACCCCGCCGGGGAGAAAGGCCGTGGCCCATGGACACCTGCCCCTTTTGCAAATTAGAGATCTTCGTGCCCCCCTCCCACCTGGAGGCCGTGGCAGAAGCCCTGGCCCAGGCCGACGCCGGGCACATCGGCCAGTATGACCGCTGTCTGTCCTTCTCCCCCGTCACCAGCCGCTGGCGGCCCTTAGCGGGGACCCATCCCTACCTGGGCACCCCGGGGCAGGTCAGCCAGGAGGAGGAGCTTAAGGTGGAGGTCACCTGCCCCACCCACCGGGCCGCCGCCACCGTGGCCGCTGTGAAGGCTGTTCACCCTTACGAAGAGCCGGTCATCAACGTCATCCCCCTGCTGGGCGTGGGGATATCACAAAACATGTGGGAGGCAGAACCATGCTGACACTGGATAAAATCTATCACGCCGCCTTTGTGCTGAAAAAGGTGGCAAGAAAAACCGACCTGATCAAAGCCACAAAACTCTCCGACCAGTGCGAACTGTATCTGAAAACCGAAAACCTCCAGGAGACCGGCAGCTTCAAGCTCCGGGGGGCATATTACAAGATCAGCCAGCTCACCGACGAGGAGAAGAGCCGGGGCATCCTGGCCTGCAGCGCCGGCAACCACGCCCAGGGGGTGGCCATGGCCGCCACCCAGAACGGCATCCGCTCCCTGATCTACATGCCCGACGGCGCCCCCATCAGCAAGGTGGAGGCCACCAAGCAGCTGGGGGCCGAGGTCCGGCTGGTGAAGGGGGCCTATGACGACGCCTACACCGCCGCCATGAAGCACCAGGCGGAGACCGGGGCCACCTTCATCCACCCCTTCGACGACGACCAGGTCATCGCCGGCCAGGGGACCATCGGCCTGGAAATTTTAGACGAGCTGGAAAACCCCGACGCGGTGGTGGTCCCCATCGGGGGCGGGGGGCTCATCTCCGGGGTGGCCTATGCCATCAAGCACTTAAACCCCAAGGTGAAAATTTACGGCGTCCAGGCCGCCCGCTCGGCCAGCATGGTGGAGAGCCAGCGGGCCGGGGCCCCCGTCACCCTGGACCGGGCGGACACCTTTGCCGACGGCATCGCCGTCAAGCACCCGGGGGATTTGACCTATCAGCTGGTCCAGGACTATGTGGACCAGATCGTCACCGTCACCGAGGACGAGATCGCCACCGCCATCCTCTCCTTATTGGAAAAGCAAAAGGTCATCGCCGAGGGGGCCGGGGCGGTGAGCGTGGCCGCCGTCCTCTTTGGCAAGATCCCCGTGCAGGGGAAGAAGGTGGTGTGCATCGTCTCCGGGGGGAACATCGACGTGAACATCCTCAGCCGGGTCATCACCCGGGGCCTGGTCACCAGCGGGCGGAACGTCAACCTCACCATCGCCCTGACCGACAAGCCGGGGCAGCTGATGGAGGTGGCGGACATCGTCTCCCGGTGCGGGGGCAACGTGGTCTCCGTCCACCACGACCGGGGGGAGGCCAACATGGCCATCACCAGCTGCTTCCTCAAGCTGGGCCTGGAGACCCGGGACCAGGCCCAGATCGACCAGATCAAAAACGAACTCACCCAGGCGGGCTTCCAGCTGGTCCCCGAGCGGGTGTGAGCCAGCCGCACGCTGTTCCATCCCCCCGGAAGTTTTCCTACTCTTCCGGGGGGATTTTTGTCGCTTTTTCCCCTTGACACCGGCCCGCTGTTGTGCCAAAATGCTGTCCGGTCAAGGGGAAGTTTTCCCTCTCACCGACTACATTTGCCAAAAAAGGAGGTTGGGCTTATGCCTGCCTATGGCTCTGTTACACCGGACTTCCTGTCCCAACTGGAAGCCATCGCCCCCGGCCGGGTCACCGCCGGGGAAGAGGTCAATCCCGACTACGCCCGGGACGAGATGCCCATTTACGGGGTCCATCCCCCCGAGGCCGCCGTGGAGGCCCTGAGCACCGAGGAGATCGCCGCCGTGGTCAAGCTCTGCTATGACCACAACATCCCCGTCACCACCCGGGGGGCGGGGACGGGACTGGTGGGGGGCTGCGTGCCGGTGTTCGGCGGGGTGCTCATCAGCACCGCCCGGATGAACCAGATCCTCTCCTATGATTTAGAGAATTTCACCGTCACCCTCCAGCCCGGCGTCCTCCTCCAGCAGCTGGCGGAGGATGCCATGGCCCACGGCTGCCTCTATCCCCCGGACCCCGGGGAAAAGCTGGCCACCCTGGGCGGCAACGTCTCCACCAACGCCAGCGGGATGCGGGGGGTAAAATACGGGGCCACCCGGGACTATGTGAAGGCCATGACGGTGGTCCTGCCCACCGGGGAGGTCACCCACTTCGGCTCGGCGGTGTCCAAGACCAGCTCGGGCTATAACCTCCTCCACCTGATGATCGGCTCTGAGGGCACCCTGGGCATCATCACCGAGCTGACCTTGAAACTCCTCCCCGCCCCCGGGGCCGTGGTCAGCCTGGTGGTCCCCTTTGCCGCCCTGGCCCCCTGCATCGCCACGGTGCCCAAGCTCCGCCGGAGCGGGCTGGACCCCCAGGCCATTGAGTTTTTTGAAAAAGAGATCCTCATCACCTCCGAGGCCTATTTGGAAAAGCAGGTCTTTCCCCGGGTGGTGGAGGGCACCCAGGTGGGGGCCTACCTGCTCATCACCTTCGACGGCCCCTCCATGGAGGCCCTGGAGCCTGTGATCGAAAAGGCGGCAGAGCTCCTGCTGGCAGAGGGCGCCCTGGACGTGCTGGTGGCCGACACACCCCCCAAGCTCAAGGACGCCTGGGCCGCCCGGTCCTCCTTCCTGGAGGGCATCGAGGAGCAGACCAAGCTGTTGGACGAATGTGACGTGGTGGTCCCCGTCACCCGCATCCCCGAGTATGTTCTCTATGCCGATGACCTGGCCAAGCACTATGACTTCCGCCTGCAATACTTCGGCCACGCCGGGGATGGCAACCTGCACATCTATGCCTGCTCCAACGACCTGGAGCGGGAGGTCTTCCTGGCCCAGGTAGACGATTTCATGACCAAGCTCTATGCCAAGACCATGGAGCTGGGGGGCCAGATCTCCGGCGAGCACGGCATCGGCCGGGGAAAGATCAAGTACCTGGCCCAGGCGGTGGGAGAGACCAACATCGCCCTCATGCGGGGCATCAAAGAGGTCTTTGACCCCAAGGGCATCCTCAACCCCGGCAAAATTTTCACCCTTTCGGAATCCTGACACAAACCCCGCTGTCCCCCGGACAGCGGGGTTTTCCTCTCGGCAGCCGTGTGATATACTGGAAAAAACAACCTGCGGACAGAAAGGAGGCGCGCACCATGTCCTTTGACCTGACCGAATATTTCAAAACCTTCGGCCACGACATCGAGGAAGAGGAACGGCGGGAGAAAGCCCACGCCCAGCAGGTCATGGACCGGTGGTTCCAGACCTGCCGGGACGCCCTGTGCCGGTGGTATGACCAGGTCCTGGCCGCCGCGGAAGCCCTGGCCCCCGGCGACAAGGCCCTGCCCGCCCTGGCCGGCCGGACCTTCCTGTACAACCTGCTGGCCGGGGCCATCCAGGGGGATGCGTGGGGGGAGGAACTGGTCTTGGGCGGCGGACAGGCGGTCAGCCGGTATGCCTACGCCCCCTGGCGGCAGCTGCTGCGCCTCTTTCTGGAGGCCCGCCCCGGCCTCTGCACGGACGTCCAGGCCGCCCGCGCCGTGGACGCGGGCGCTCCCCTTTTTGCCGCTGAGGGAGAGGTGAGCGGCCAGGTCTGCGGCCTCTTCTGGCAGCATCTGCTGGCCGCCCTGCCCCCCTGCACCCAGACAGCCCGGGCCCAGCCCCCGGTGGCGGACCTGTTTGATGGTCTGTCCCGTTGCTTTCACCTCTTCCGGGGGGACCCGGAGAACAGCTGCCGGTGGGATACTCTCCAGGATGCCTTCTTCCGCCACTGGGAGGTCCATACCGCCGCCCACCCGAACCGGACCGCCGCCCAGGCCGCCGTGGCCCGGTGGGAATTTTCCCAACAACCCATGGCCTGCCGGGACCTGGTCCTGGCCGCCTTTCCCCAGGCCTCCGGTCCCTGGACCCCAGAAGAGCTGACCGGCCTGGACCTGCCCGACCTCTTCGGCGCCCTCTATCCCCAGGACCCGGGGCTGGTCCTGGCCATGTGGCGGCTCCTGCTGGACACCGCCCCCCTGGAGGACCCGGAGGCGGCGGAATACCTGCTCTATGACACCATGGAGCTGGTGTGGCTGGCGGGGGAGGACACCTCCCTCTCCCCCATCCTCCAGGCCCTGGCGGCGGAGCCGGCCTTTGCCCGCCAGGTCTTTCTGGCCCCCTACACGGGCCTGCCCCAGCAGACCCTGCTGGACCACTGCCGGGACCCCCAGGCCAGGCAGACCTTCCTGTCTCTCCTGGCGGACAACCCCCGGTGGAAGGGGTAATTCCAAGGGTCTTCGTTCCCCGCGGCGAAGGCCCCTCTTTTTCGCGGAAAATCTTTCCTTGCCCCCTGCCAGATTCTGCTGTAGAATACAATTATTAGAAAGAAAAAGGAGTGTGTTCCCATGAGAAACTGCAAAAGCCTCTTCGCCGCCCTGCTGGCGTCGCTGATGCTGCTGAGCCTGGTGACGGTCTCCGCCGCCGGCGCAGTGCAGCAGGATGTGCATGCATACAGTTCCGTGGCCGGCTTTACCGACGTGGACAGCGAGGACTATTTTGCCGACGCCGTCCAGTGGGCCGTGGACAACGGCGTCACCAACGGCACCTCCCCCACCACCTTCTCCCCCGCCAGCACCGTGGTGCGGGCCGACGCCGTCACCTTCCTCTGGCGGGCCTCCGGCTCCCCGGAACCGGCGGCGGCCAGCTCCCCCTTCACCGACGTCACCGACCCCGACGCCTATTACTACAACGCCGTCCTGTGGGCTGCTGAGGAGGAGATCACCAACGGCGTCACCGCCGACACCTTCGGCCTGCGGGGCACCCTGACCTATGAGCAGATCCTCACCCTCCTCTGCCGCACCGCCGGTGGGGACGCCTATGGCGCGGACTGGTCCGCCCTGGCCCTGGCCTGGGCCCAGGAAAACGGCCTGACCGACGGCCTGGCCTTCTCCCCCGCCGGCAGCTGCCCCCGGGCCGACATGGTCTACTTCCTCTGGAAGCAGCTGGGGCAGGAGGACCCCGGCCAAGAGACGCCTCCCGCCGAGGACCCGGAAGAGCCCGTGGAGGACCCTGACACCCCCACCGAGGAGCCCACCCCTCCCGCAGAGGACCCTGAGGAGCCCACGGAGGAACCGGAAGAGCCTGCACAGGAGCCCGAGGAGCCTGCCGTCCAGGCCCCCACGGAGCAGGAGGTCTACAACATCATCATCGCCCTCAAGGCGGACTATCCCGAGGGGATGCCCTGGACCAACGACAACAGATACTACTCCCCTGCCATGCACATGACCGGCTACGGCTGCGCGGGCTTTGCCCTGATCTGCAGCGACGCCGCCTTTGGGGACCTGCCCGGCCGGACCCACTATTCCTTTGATGACATCCGGGTGGGCGATATGATCCGCATTGGCGACTACCACTCGGTGGTGGTGCTGGAGAAGAAGGACAACTCGGTCATCGTCACCGAGGGCAACTACAACAGCTCCATCCACTGGGGCCGGGAGATCACCCGGGCCAGCCTGGAAAAAACGGGGTTCTACGTCCAGACCCGTTATCCCGTCTGAGCGGGCCAGATCTTCCTTCCCTCGGCCGAAAGCCATCACGCAAAAACGCTCCCTGACCGGTTTCTGGTCAGGGAGCGTTTTTGTGTTACCGATGTTTTTTCCCGGTCCCCCTGCCTGTCCGGCTGGGGGATTTGCCTTTTTTGTGGGGCGGTGCAGCCCCCCAGGAGGGTGCCTTGCCCTGCCGGCTTTGGGAGGGCGGTTTGGTTGTCCCTTCCCCCTTGGCCGGGCGGCTGGGGCGCAGGAGACAGTGGGGGCCGTAGCCGATCAGGTCCGCCCGGTCTGCCTTGTGCAGGGCCTCCATGATCAGCCGCCGCTTCTCCGGCCGCTTCCACTGGAGCAGGGCCCGCTGGAGCTCCTTCTCGTGGGGGGATTTGGGAATATACACCGGCTCCAGGGTGTGGGGGTCCAGGCCGGTGTAGTACATGCAGGTGGAGAGGGTGCCGGGGGTGGGATAGAAGTCCTGGACCTGCTCGGGCTGACGGCCGGTTTTGTTCAGCCACTGGGCCAGGGAGATGGCGTCGTTGAGGGTACAGCCCGGGTGGGAGGACATGAGATAGGGCACCAGGAACTGGTTTTTCCCATACTTCTGGTTCAGGCGCTGGTACTTGTCCCGGAATTTTTCATACGTCTGGATGTGGGGCTTGCCCATGGCGTCCAGCACATGGCCCACACAGTGCTCGGGGGCCACCTTCAGCTGGCCGCTGATGTGGTGCTTGACCAGGTCGGCAAAGAATTCCCCGTTCTTGTCCTGGAGCAGGTAGTCAAAGCGGATGCCCGAGCGAATGAAGATTTTCTTGATGCCGGGGATCTGGCGCAGTTTGCGCAATAATTGCAGATAGTCCGTGTGGTCGGCGTCCAGGTTGGGGCAGGGGGTGGGGGCCAGGCAGTCCCGGTTCTTGCACAGGCCGTGCTTGAGCTGTTTTTTGCAGGAGGGGCGGCGGAAGTTGGCGGTGGGGCCGCCCACGTCGTGGATGTACCCCTTGAAGCCGGGGTGCTGGGTGAGGGCCGTCACCTCCCGGATGACGCTCTCATGGCTGCGGGAGGTGACCATCCGCCCCTGGTGGAAGGCCAGGGAGCAGAACTTGCAGGCCCCAAAACACCCCCGGTTGTGGATGACGGAAAAGCGCACCTCCTCAATGGCGGGCACGCCCCCCATGGCGTCGTAGACCGGGTGGGGTTCCCGGAGATAGGGCAGCTCGGCCACCTGGTCCAGCTCCTGGGTGGTCAGGGGCATGGCGGGGGGATTGGCGATGAGATACCGGTCCCCGTGGGGCTGGATCACCGCCCGGCCCCGGACGGGGTCGTGCTCGTCATACTCCACCAGATTGGCCTGGGCATAGGCCCGCTTGCTCCGGCTGACCTCCTCATAGGAGGCCACCGTGAGGGCGGGGAACTGGCAGGCATCCGGGTCTTTGGCCAGGTAGCAGGTGCCCCGCACGCCGGTGATCTCCCCCACCGGGGTGCCGGCGGCCAGGAGGGCGGCGATCTCCCCCACCGCCCGCTCCCCCATGCCGTAGATGAGCAGGTCGGCCTGGGCGTCCAGGAGGATGGAGCGGCGGACCTTGTCCTCCCAGTAGTCGTAGTGGGCAAAGCGCCGCAGGGAGGCCTCCAGCCCCCCGATGACCACAGGGATGTCCCCAAAGGCCTCCCGGACCTTGTTGCCATAGACGATGGTGGCCCGGTCCGGCCGCAGGCCGGCCCTGTTGCCGGGGGAGTAGGCGTCGTCGTGGCGGCGCTTCCGGGCGGCGGTGTAGTGGGCCACCATGGAGTCGATGTTCCCCCCGTTGATGAGCACCCCGTACCGGGGCCGGCCCAGGGCGGTGAAGCTGTCCAGGTCCCGCCAGTCGGGCTGGGCCAGGATGGCCACCCGGTAGCCCGCCGCCTCCAGCACCCGGCCGATGATGGCGGTTCCGAAGGAGGGGTGGTCCACATAGGCATCGCCGGTGATCAGGAGGAAATCATAATAATACCATCCCCGCCGGAGAAGGTCCTCGCGGGAAATGGGCAGAAAATCACGGTCGTGTTTCAAAGCAGTTCTCCCTGGGGCTCATAGCCGATGTACTTTTCCATCTCATACAGGGTGCCATAGGCCCCGCCGGTGGTGCCGGTGCGATGGAAGCCGTATTTTTCATAAAAGGACAGGGCGGGCTTGTTGACCTCGGAGCAGCTCAGCTGGAGCCGCTCCCGCCCCCGGGGCCGGTAGACGCTGACCGACTTGCCGATCAGCTGCACCCCCACCCCCTTGTGGCGCTGCTCGGGGGTTAAGTAGAGGAAGGACACATAGCCCTTCTTCTCCCCTGCCCCCCGCCTGGGGTCCAGCTGGAGGATGCCCGCCCGGCGGCTGCCCGCCATGGGGATGGTCAGGCTCTGGGGGTCCGCCTGACAGACCTGGCAGGCATCGGCCAGAAAGCCCGCCCCGTCGCAGCGGTCCAGGCTGCCGTAAAGGGTCTGCCAGGCCTCCTGGCGGCATTGGAGATAGAACTGGCGGTGGTCCTCCCGGGCCGGGTCGAAGGGGGCGAACCACAGGTTTATGTCCAGGGACTGGTCCCCCTTCTTCCACCAGTGCTGCTGGGCCAGGGTGGAGATCTCCGGGGAGAGGTGGGAGTTGTCGTCCCGATAGACCACCGTCACCTTGCCCCCCTCGATCTCCAACAGGGTCACGGCGGTGTTGTCGCTGTGGCCCAGCTGCTTCATGCCCTCCGGGCCGATGTTTAGAAACTCCGCCACGGTGTTGCGGATGAAGGTGCCGTGGGCAAAGACGGCCACGGTCTGGCCGGGGTGTTTGGCGGCGATGTCCAGGATGGCCGCCGTCCCCCGCCGGCGCACATCCCCAAAGCTCTCCCCGCCGGGGGCCCGGAAGTCGGGGGCGTTGCGGGAGAAACGCTGCATCATTTCATGGTCCTCCCGGTCCATCCCCGCCCAGGAGCGGTCCTCCCACTGGCCCATGCCCAGCTCCCGCAGGTCGGCCCGGGTGTGCAGGGGCAGGCCCTTGGGCACATAGATGGCCCGGGCGGTGGTCATGGTGCGGAAGAGGTCGCTGGAGTAGACGGCGTCGATGGGCACGTCCGCAAAGCGCTCCCGCAGGGCCTGGATCTGGCGGTAGCCGTTGTCGGTGATGAGGCTGTCGTATTGGCCGTGGATGCGGCGGTAGAGGTTGCCCTCCGCCTCGGCGTGTCGGATGAGATAGAGCGTGGTCATGGCTTCGCCTCCGGAATCGGCGGAAACTGCCGAAATTTTGATTGTACAGATAACATATAATTATAATAGATGGGCCCGCGTTTCGCAACGCATTTTCCGTCAAAGAGGGGCATACTAATGGCGTCTGCCACAGACAAATTCACGGAAAGGAGGCCGTACCATGTGTACCACACCCTTTTGGGCCGGTATGGCAGCAGGGGTCGCCGTGGGCACCTGCCTGGGGATGCGGATGAAGTCCCAGGAGCGCACCATCCGCCGCAGCATCCGCCGCACCGCCCGGCGCATGGAGCAAGCCTTTGACACCATGACCCGGTGAGGAAAGGCGTTTGGAAAAAAGCAAAAAAAGCGCAAAATAACGCTTGACAAAAGCACCCCCGTCTGCTATTATATGTCTTGTCTCAAGTGGGAGGCGAACAAAATACGGGGGTATAGCTCAGCTGGGAGAGCGCTTGAATGGCATTCAAGAGGTCAGCGGTTCGATCCCGCTTATCTCCACCAACGAGACCTGAAATCATAGGATTTCAGGTCTCGTTTTTTCATCCTCTGCACCGGCAGGGCTTTTTCCTGCCTGAAAAGGCCCCGGGAGCCGGACCGACCCCCGGGACAACGCAGCAAAGGGAGGTATGTCAGATGCCACTGGGCCTGGCCTTGACCCTCTGCGGCCTGGGGGCCGCCTTTCTCATCCCCGCCCTGGTCCTGCTGGGCCTGTCGGCCCGGCGGAAGCGAACCTGCACCGCACCGGCCCAGGCCCTGGTCACCGACCTGCGGGTCCGCTCGTCGGCGGATGACGGGCTCAGCTTCCACCCCGTCTATGAATACTTCGTGGACGGGGTGCGATACACGGGGACCGGCGCCCATCTGTCCCGGCGGGTGCCCCGGGTGGGGTCTGTCATTGCCATCCGGTATGATCCCCACCGCCCCCAGCGCTCCTACATCCCCGGGTATGACGACCGGGTGTCCCGCATTCTGGGCATCGTCTTTGCCTGTTTTGGCAGCATTCCCATTCTGGTCTGCATTTTTGTTGCTCTGCTGACATAAGTGTGATAAAATGGAGCAAATCCTGTGCAGATCGCCGATTTCCTGCCATCCCACCGGCTCTTGCGCGATCGCGCAGAAGGGAGGAAGCAAATGAAACGAATCCTGTCCTGTATGCTGGCCGCCGCACTCATGCTGGCCTTGTCCGCCTGCGGCGGCGGCAGCACCGAAGCCCAGGGCGGCGGCACGGCAGCCGCAACGGTCACAACCACGGAAGGAAATACGGTCACCATGACCGCCGAAGAGCTCATCGCCGCCTATGACGCCAACGAGGCAAGCTTTAACAAGCTGTACCTGTACGCCCCCATCCAATTCACAGGCACCATCCGCAACATCAAGGTGGATACCTCCGTCATCGTGGAGAGCGGCAAGGTGGACGCCGGTCAGCAAAAAATTGTCTTTGAGGAGGGCTGGTGCCTGGTGCTGGGGGAGGACAACACGAACTACGACCTGGCTCAGTTCAACGCCGGGGATGTCGTTACGGTCACCAGCAGCATCGTGGGGGCACCCTATGACACCGATTTCCTGAAAACAGTGAGTGACAACACCCGGGTCCTCTGGCTGGTGGGGGACGACACAATACACGGGCAGCAGCACAGCGATATCCCCACCGTCATCGAAACACCATCATGACATTCCAAAAAAGCTGCCGCAGGTCTTGTCATCCTGCGGCAGCTTTTTGGTTTGACTATGGCTGGCAAGTACCACAGGGGGTGTACCCCTGGGCCAGCAGGTCCTCCCGAGAGGCCGTGGTCTCCTGCTGGTTCTGGGCGGAGATGCGGGCTGCCCCGGCGCAGTCCGGGTCGTGGAACTTCTTGGAACTGGTGTTCAGGACGTAGGTGATCGCGGGGGCCTCCCCCTCCGCTGCCGGTGAGGTCCCCTGCCCCACACCTTCATCCGCCCAGGAGTCCCCGGTGGCGTAGTCGATGGCCACACCGGGCTCGGCGTTGAAGCACAGGACGTGGAATTTCACCCCCGCGCCGTTGTCCTCCACACTGCAGGCCTCCATGCGCACCCCCCAGGCCACCAGGTCATTGCCGTCATAGACGGGGGTGACCCGGTAGAGGACGTGGTTGCCCGTGTCCTTGATATAGTCGGCCACCTGGTTTTCAAAGGGGAGCATCCCCTGGGTGTTCAAAAAGCGGGTGCCGGTGATGAGGTTGCGCTCGTTGGCGTTCTCCCCCGACAGCTGGTAGCCGATGAGGTGGCAGCGGTTGTACAGATACTTCCCGTCCACCCAGTCGTACTTCACCGTGTGCCACCCGGCGGGCTTGACCTGGCCGATCTCCCCCCGCTCCTCTGTGGGCATGGTCTCCCGGCCCAGGCAGGCATAGGCGGTGCCGCAGCGGCCCAGGGCGTCCAGGGGGGCATAGTCCTCAAAGGCCGTGGTGGTCATCTCCTCCTGGGAAAAGGCGGGCTCGCCCCCCCCAGCTCCACCCAGGGCTGTTCGGTGCGGAACTGGCTGATGTCCACCTGGCCCAGGTCTGCCGCCGGCTGGCTGCTCCCCGTGCAGGCCGCCAGCACCAGGCTCCACACCAGCACCAGCAGGGCAAACAGGTTCTGTCTGTATTTCATAGGCACTCCCCTCTCTCGCGTTTGCGGAATACCCCCACTATACAGGCAAAGGCCGCCCTTGGCAAGCCCCCGGCAGGGTGCGGCGGGGGTTGACAGTCCCATAATGGTCTGTTATACTAATCGGTAGCGAGCTACCTATTCGGAAAAAAGAAGGTGACACCATGCCGCAACCCATGCCGCCCGGCCTGCGCATGACCGTGCTCAGCCGGGCCCACCGGCTGATGATGGACGCCCGGCTGGAGGAGATGGACCTGACCTCCGCCCAGCTGCGGGTGCTGGGGAATTTGCAGGAGCTGGAGGAAGCGGGGACCCCGGAGATCAACCAGCGGGATTTGGAAAAAAGCCTCCGGGTCACCCACCCCACCATGACGGGCCTGATCCACCGGCTGGAGGCCAAGGGCTTTGTGCAGACCATGCCCAGCCCCACCGACCGGCGGTACAAAAAGATCCTCTCCACGGAAAAGGCCCGGCGGCTCCACCAGCAGCTGGCATGCCAGGACGAGCTGGTCTTTGCCGAGCTGTGCCGGGGCCTGGACCAGAAGGACATCGATGCCTTCTACCGCATCACCGATGTGATGCTGGCCAACCTGGAGGAGGAGACCTGACCCCTTGGGCAAACAGAGGTTTCTCTGTTTGCCCCCTCTCTTCCCCGAATAGGTAGCGCGCTACCAATTAAAAGGAGTGAACCACAGATGGTCAAAACCCTGTTCCAAAGTCTGCGGGAATACAAACGCGCCTCCTGGCAGACGGCCCTTTTTGCCGCCCTGGAAGTGGTGCTGGAGATCCTCCTGCCCTTCCTCACCGCCCAGATCATCGACCAGGGCATTTACGGCGGCAGCATGGATGCCCTGGTAAAGCTGGGGCTCAGTATGATCGTCCTGGTGGTCCTGGGGCTGGTCTTCGGCCTGGTGGCCGGGGCCCGGGCTGCCACGGCCTCGGCGGGCTTTGCCCGCAACCTGCGGCAGGACCTGTATTTCCACATCCAGGACTTTTCCTTTGCCAACATCGACCATTTTTCCACCGCCGGCCTGGTCACCCGCCTGACCACCGACGTGACCAACGTCCAGACCGCCTATCAGATGATCATCCGCATCGCCGTGCGGGCGCCCCTGATGCTGGTCTTTTCCCTGGCCATGTGCATCATCCTCAGCCCTAAGCTCTCCCTGCTCTTCCTCATCATGATCCCCCTGCTGGGGGGCGGCCTGTACTGGCTGGTGCGCAAGTGCCACCCTCTGTTCACCATGGTCTTTCACTCCTACGACGCCCTCAACGGCGTGGTCCAGGAAAACCTGCAGGCCATCCGGGTGGTGAAGTCCTTTGTCCGGGAGGACTTTGAGGAGAAGAAGTTCCAGCGGGTCTCCACCCGGCTGTACAACCGCTTCCGCCAGGCAGAGGGCTACATGGCCCTCAACTCCCCGCTGATGCAGTTTGTGGTCTACCTGTGCCTGGTGCTGCTGTTCTGGTTCGGCGCCCGGATCATCGTGCTCTCCGGGGGCACCGAGCTGACCACTGGGGAGCTGACCAGCCTCATCACCTACGCCATGCTCATCCTCACCTCCCTGATGATGCTCTCCATGGTCCTGGTGCTCATCACCATCGCCCAGAGCTCCGGGGAGCGCATCGTGGAAGTGCTCCGGGAGACCAGCGACCTGCAAAACCCCGAAACCCCCGAAACGGACATCCCCGACGGGTCTGTCACCTTTGACCACGTGGACTTCGGCTACCACAAGGACGCCCCCTGCCTGCGGGACATTACCCTGCACATCCCCTCGGGGGCCACGGTGGGCATTCTGGGCAGCACGGGCGCCGGCAAGAGCAGCCTGGTCCAGCTCATCCCCCGGCTCTACGACGCCCTCTCGGGCACCGTCCGGGTGGGCGGCCGGGACGTGCGGGAGTACGACCTGACCACCCTGCGCCAGGAAGTGGCCATGGTCCTGCAGAAAAACCTCCTCTTCTCCGGCACCATCAAGGAAAACCTGCGCTGGGGCGATCCCCAGGCCAGCGACGAGGAGCTGGTCCGGGCCTGCCGGCTGTCCCAGGCCGACGAGTTCATCTCCGCCTTCCCCGACGGCTATGACACCATGGTGGAGCAGGGCGGCACCAACCTCTCCGGGGGCCAGAAGCAGCGGCTGTGCATCGCCCGGGCCCTGCTCAAACACCCCAAGATCCTCATTCTCGACGACTCCACCTCCGCCGTGGACACCAAGACCGACGCCCTCATCCGCAG
>DXEA01000076.1 GCA_019115225.1 Candidatus Evtepia faecigallinarum | reverse complement strand
CTCCGCGTCCTGGACCTCCCGGCCGCAGTCGGGGCACTTGCCGTCCTTGAGCTGGGTCTCGGTCCAGAAGGCCTCGCAGTCGGTGCAGTACTTGCCCACGTACTTGCCCTTGTAGATGTCGCCCTGCTCATAGAGGCGGCGGAAGATCTTCTGGACCGACTCCACGTGGTAGTCGTCGGTGGTGCGGATGAAGCGGTCGTTGGAGATGTTCATCAGCTTCCACAGGTCCAGGATGCCTCCCTTGCCCTCCACGATGTTGTCCACAAACTGCTTGGGGGTGAGGCCGGCGGCCTTGGCCTTCTGCTCGATCTTCTGGCCGTGCTCGTCGGTGCCGGTGAGGAACATGACGTCATAGCCCTGGAGCCGCTTGTAGCGGGCCATGGCGTCGGTGGCCACGGTGCAGTAGGTGTGGCCGATGTGGAGCTTGTCCGAGGGGTAGTAGATGGGGGTGGTGATGTAGAATTTTTTCTTTTGCGCTCTTTCCATAGTCTTCGTATCCTCCATGCGCCCGCAGGCGCCAGTATTTCGCAAAATCAGGACCGGGCAGACTTGCCCTTTTTCTTCTTCTCCGGCACCTGGACGGTGCCCATGGGGGCGCAGCCGGCGCACTGGGCGCAGTGGGCGGCGCAGGGGGGCGGGGCATCGGCCCGGGCGTCGTTGTCCGCCAGGGCCCCGGCAGTGGCCAGCAGATAGAAGGCCATGCCCAGGTACAGGGCGGTGTCCGCCAGGGGCAGGCCGTCGGCCAGGGCCATGAGGTCAAAGGCCGCCCCCGCCAGGCACAGGAAGAGGACGACCCCCGTCCCCACCTTCCCGAAGGCCAGGGCCCCCATCTCCAGGCAGGCCAGCAGCGACAGGGCCACCGCCAGCATGGGGATGCCGTACTTGCCCAACGAGGGTTCGGCAGCCCAGTAGGTGTAGTAGTTTGCCATGATCCACAGGCAGCAGGCAAAGCCCGGCATGGCCGTCCAGCCGGTGAGGATGGGCAGGCCCCGGCGCATTTTTTGCTGGATGAGATAGATCCCCGCCCCGGCCAGCAGGGCCAGGACCCCCAGCAGCAGCCAGGACACGCTCATGGTCCGCTGGCCGTACTCGTCCAGGGGGCTGCTCACCCAGGCGGCCAGGGCCAGAAAGCCCCCCACCACCAGCAGCACCGCCCCGGCCAGGGCCCCGGCGGTCCAGAGCATCCCCCGGGGCAGGAAGGCCCCGGTGTAGCACTGGTCAAATTTCCGGTGCTTGCCCCGGCACAGCAGGGCCAGCACCACCACCGCCGCCACGCTCACCAGCAGCATGGCCCACATGGTGGGCGCGCCGGAGACGGGCAGGCCGGTGCCCACCTCAAAGCCGTTTTTGAGATAGAGCCAGCGCACCAGCAGACCCACCACACCGGCGGCAACTGCCGCCGCAGGCAGGAGCAGAGTTTTACGCATGAGACAGGACTCCCTTCCCTGGAAGAACGGCGGAGGACCCCGCCGCAGATGATTTCTTTTCATCTTACCACATCCGGCGGGAAAACGCACGGGGTTTTTTGCCATCGGGGGATTTTTTTGCGGGGGATGGAGCAGACCGCCGGAAGGGAGAGAAAAAATTTTTTCAAAACCATGTCAGAAATGGGGGGGGGCTGGAACGTTATTATGATGAAAGGAACGTTTTCCCCCTTTGGGGAAGGAAATTTTTGCAGCGGATGGTCCGCCGCGATGCTCTGAAAGAAAAAAAGAAAAATTTTTCTCCCCACCGCGTCACAGATCGGGGGCTGGTTCGTTATGATAAGTAGAAGGCGCAAGACAAGAACGAACAAAAAACGCCAGCCGCTACATCAAGTTTTTGTTGAGTTTGTGCACCAACTCTGATATGCTAAGTAAAGATGACAACACGCCCCGCAAAGCCCCGAAAGGAGGTCCCCCATGACCTGGCTGCTCCCGCTCCTTCTGTTCTCCCTCCCCGTCTACGCCGTGAGCTTCCTGGCCTGCCGCCGGGCCAATCTCCCCGTGACCCTGGCGGCTCTGGCCGTGGCGCTGCTTCTCTGGCTGGCCGACGTCCAGTCCCTGCTGCCCGGCCTGACCCGAAGCACAATGAGCACCACTTGGACCGCCTCCCTGGTCGGCCTCTGCCTGGGCAACGTCATCGTCCTCCTGGCCCGCCGGCGGAAGGGGTCCCGCTGACGCCCCACGCCGGAAAGGAGATTTCCCATGAAGCCACACCCCCTCTCCCCCCGCAGCCTCCCCTGGCTGCCCTGGGTCCTCTGGACCCTGTGGTTTTTGCTGGACCCCGCCCTGGCCCCCTGGACCATATCCGCCCCCCAGGCCCTGTCCCAGGGGCTGTCCCTGTGGGCCTTCGGCGCCCTGGCCATCCTCTTAGGCTGGCTCATGTTTCGCCGGTACGGCCCCGCCGCCCTGGTCCTGTCCCTGCTGTGCGTCTTTCTGGCCCTGTTGGGGTTGGCGGAGCTGGTCTTTTCCCAGACCGTCGTCCTGCCCACCCTCGCCCAGCTGGCCGACCCGTGGCGGCACCCCTCCCAGGATGCCTATGCCCTCCTGACCGCCTGGGGCCAGGGGTGGTGTATCGCCTTCCTTCTCATCCTGTGGGTGGGACACCTGGCCGCCAGACGCTTCTCCCCCGGCAAACCCTGAGCTTCCCCTTCTCCCCCGGCAGTCCCCACGGCTGCCGGGGGTTTTTGGCTGCTGTCATAATATGGCACTCAAGGAGCGGGGAAAAATCTTTCCCTCTCCGCCTTGTGACTCCGCGGGTTTTGTGCTATACTATTAGGTAACCCGTTGGAATATCACGATTGCTAATATCTTCCAGCGGCAGGGCCGCTTTCCGGCCCGGAAAGAGAGCGCCGTTTATGCCTTACGACAAAGAGCTCATCGCCCACAAGCTCATCCGGTGGGAGCACTATCTGAACAACTACAAGCTGCCCGCCTGGAAGGAGCTGCCCGACATCGGCCTGTACATGGACCAGGTGATTGCCCTTCTGGGCCAGTACCTGGATTTTATCCCCCTGGAGGACTCCAAGGACAAGCCCGTCACCCCCACCACCATCAACAACTACGTCCGCCTGAAGGTGATGCCCGCCCCGGAGAAGCGGAAATACTACCGGGTCCACATCGCCTTCCTGCTGATGATCTTCACCCTCAAGCAGGGCATCAGCATCAACGGACTCCAGCAGCTCCTCCCCTCCACCGCCGATGAGGAGGAGATCCGCACCTTCTACACCTCCTATGTGGAGCGGCTGCAGGAGGTGGGCAACTTCTACACCGCCCAGACCCGGGCCGCCGTCCAGGACATCCTGGACCCCAAGACCTCTGACGAGGGGACCATCGAAAACGTCATCATCCAGAGCATCCTCCAGTCGGGCTTTTCCCGTATCCTGGCGGAAAAGCTCCTGCACCTCCAGGACGCCGACCCCCAGCGGGTGATGGAACTGGAAAAAATCAGCGACGGCCGGGGCCAGCACCCCCTGGGCCGGCTGTCGGAAAAGGGGGAGTAAGCCATGCTCTTTGATACCCACGCCCATTACTATACCTCGGCCTTTGACCAGGACCGGGACGAAGTCCTCTCCGCCCTCCCCGCCGCCGGGGTGGGGCTGGTGCTGTGCCCCGGCTGTGACCTGCCCACCTCCCGGCAGTCCATCGCCCTGGCCGAGGCCTATCCCCACGTCTACGCCGCCGCCGGGGTCCACCCGGAGGACGCCCTGGGCCTGCCGGAAGACTGGCTGGACCAGGTGGCCCAGATGACCAAACATCCCAAGGTGGTGGCCATCGGGGAGATCGGCCTGGACTACTACTGGAAAGAGGTCCCCCGGGACCTGCAAAAGGAGGTGTTCCGGGCCCAGCTCCAGCTGGCAAAAGACCTGGACCTGCCCGTCATCGTCCACGACCGGGAGGCCCACGGCGACTGCCTGGCCATGGTCAAGGAGTTTGCCGGGGTGCGGGGGGTCTTTCACTGCTACTCGGGCTCGGCCGAGGACGCCAAGACCTTAGTTAAACTGGGCTGGCACCTGTCCTTCACGGGGACCATCACCTTCAAAAACGCCCGCCGGGCGCTGGAGGTCATTGACGCGGTCCCCCTGGAGCGCCTCATGGTGGAGACCGACGCCCCCTACATGGCCCCCACCCCCTTCCGGGGCAAACGCTGCGACTCCCGGTACGTCTTCCGCATGGCGGAGACCATCGCCCAGCGCAAGGGCCTGACCCGCCAGGAGGTGGAGGAGATCACCACCGCCACCGGCAAGCGCCTGTTCGCCATCCCGGACTGAAATCCGGGACAAAAAGGAGATGTTTTATCATGCAGGGCGACATCATCACCTATGACTACTACGGCAGCCTGTACATCAACATGACCAACCGCTGCGACTGCCACTGTATCTTCTGCATCCGGGACCAGGACGCCTCCTCCCTGGGGGGCCTGTGGCTCCGGGAGGAGCCCAGTAAGGAGGACGTCCTGGCGGAGATCCTGGCCCAGGACCTGACCCAGTATGCGGAAATCGTCTTCTGCGGCTACGGGGAGCCCACCTGCCGGGCCGACGACCTCTTCTGGATCTGCGACCGGCTGCGGGCGGCGGGGCGGGCCGACCTGCCCCCCATCCGCCTGAACACCAACGGCCACGGCAGCCTCATCAACCACCGGGACATCACCCCGGAGCTGGCCGGGCGGCTGGACGCGGTGTCCGTATCCCTGAACGCCTCCAACCCCGCCGAATACCTCCGCCTCACCCGCCCCGGGTCCGGGGAGAAGGGGTGGCAGGCCATGCTGGACTTTGTCCGCCAGGCGGTCCGGTATGTGCCCAAGGTGATGGTCTCCATGGTGGACTACGACCGGGACCCGGCGGAGATCGAAGCCTGCCGCCGGCTGGCGGAGGACCTGGGGGCCATCTTCCGGGTGCGCCCCTACGCGGGCTGAGCCGCCGGGGAACGGCCCCAGCGCGGATGGGACAAGGCGGCGTCCTGTCCGCGCTGTTTTTCTCCCCCCATGCAGAGACCCCTGCAAAAAAGCCCCCATTCTGTCGGAAAAAAAGGGGGAATTCTGGCCATTCACTTTTGGGGCCGGTTGGGGTATAATGAAGAGAAGCCGACAAAGCAACAGAGAAAGAAGGATTCGCGTATGATGATCTCCACCAAAGGACGGTATGCGCTGCGGGTGATGCTGGACTTGGCTGACCACAACAGCGGGGAGTACATCCCTCTCAAGGACATCGCCCAGCGGCAGGAAATCTCGGTCAAGTATTTGGAAAACATCCTGGCCTCCCTGAGCCGGGCGGGGCTGGTGGACGCCATCCGGGGCAAGGGGGGCGGCTACCGGCTGTGCCGGGTTCCCGCCGACTACTCCGCCGGGGAGATCATCCGCCTGGCGGAGGGGGACCTGGCCATGGTCTCCTGCCTCAAGGGGGAGCAGAAGGGCTGCGAAAAGGCCGGCCACTGCCGGGCCCTCCCCCTGTGGCAGGGGCTGGACCGGGTGGTCTATGACTATCTGGACAGCGTGAGCCTGGCCCAGCTGCAGACCATGGACGGAGAACTGTAACACCGGCAAACCACCAAGGGAAGGACACCCCCACGGGTGTCCTTCCCTTTTTTCCAAACGCGGCGGGGGCAAAAAAAGAACCGCCTGGCGGCGGTTCATCTTTTCTGCATCTGCCGGATGTCCCGGCCGGCAAAGCCCAGGCTCAGGTAGCTGCCGGCCAGGCGGGAGTGGACCTGGGCGGAATACCGCTTGCCCACCTCCTCCAGGGAGAGGTTGGAGGAGATGACCGTGTGCTTGTCCTCCCGCAGGCGGGTGTTGATGAGCTCGTACAGGGCCGACTGGACGAAGGGGGAGGTGAACTCACTGCCCAGGTCGTCCAGGATGAGCAGGTCGCAGATGAGGTAGCGGCGGGTGTCCGTCTCGGCCTGGCGGGCCTCCTCCCCGAAGCGGGCAAAGCGCCTGGCCTCAAAGCGGGCAAAGACGTTGCCCGCCGTGTCATAGACCACCGACCGGCCCTTCTCCGAGACCACCCGGGCGATGCAGGCCGACAGGAAGGTCTTGCCCAGGCCCGGCGAGCCGTAGAGGTAGAGGTTTTTGTGGGGATAGGTGTCGAACTGCTCGGCATACCCCCGGCAGATGGCCAGCACCTGGCCCATGATTTCCCGGGGGGAGCGGCGGAACTGGGGCCAGACCGCCGGGTCGTAGCAGTCCAGGCGGAAGGTGTCAAAGGACTGGTCCCCCAGGTCCAGCAGGGAGGACAGCTGGGCGATCTGCTCCTGCTGGCAGCGTTTTTGCAGGCACCGGCACATGGCGGCCCCCCGCCAGCCCCGGTCGTTGCACAGGGGGCAGTAGGGGGTCTCGGTGAGGGCGTCGGGGGGATAGCCCGCCTGGGCCAGCAGGGCGGCCTCCTCCTCCTGCAGGGCCAGGTTTTCCGCCCGCAGGGCGGCCAGGGCCTGCTGCCCGTCCAGCCCCTGGCGCAGGGAGGCGGCCAGGATGCGGGGGGCGGTCTGCCGCAGCAGGCGGTCGATCTCCGCCGTGCGGGGCAGGGCCCGGTAGATCTCCGCCCGCCGCTTTTCCTGGGCCTGCCGGTGCTCCCGCTGGGCCCGGGCCAGGGCTTCCTCTGCCGGGACCAGGATGCTTTCACTATACGCCATGGGGAGGGCCTCCTTTCTTCGGTCAAATAACGTTTTTCTGCTGCTGCGTTGGGTACAGGGTCGCCCCCTCATCCGTCACCTTCGGTGACAGCTTCCCCCCAGGGGGAAGCCGACGGACGTGGTTATTATCCAGAACGTACTACCTCATTCTGTCAGGATTGCTCCCGCGTGGCAGGGCTCCGCCATAGCCTTCCCCCTCGGGGGGAAGGTGGGCCGGCGTCAGCCGGGTCGGATGAGGGGGCGATGCCCTACCCAACGCAGCGGGAGAGCCAGCGGTCCCCCATCGCCAGGTTGGAGGGCAAGCCGCCGTCTATCCTCACCCCTTCTCCCCCTCCGGGGGCGGAGGGGTGAGCTGGGCCAGCTCCTGGAACATACGGTCCACGTCCTCCGGGCTGACGGGCGCCTGGCCGGTGCTCGGGGCAGGGGCGTTGGAGACCCGGGGGGCAGGGGGACGGTAGGAGGA
>DXEA01000075.1 GCA_019115225.1 Candidatus Evtepia faecigallinarum | reverse complement strand
GGGGAGATCAGCGGTCGGCGTTTTGGGTGGCGTCGTCCAGGAGGCTTTCTGCCCCCTCGCCGGCTCCGGTGGCCGCGTCCTTGGCGGCGTTGGCGATCTCTTCCGTGGCGTTCTTGGCCCCGTCGGCGGCGTCCTTGGCGGCGTTGCCCAGGTCCTGGCCGGCCTGCTCCAGGGCGTTCCGGCCGTCCTGGTCAAACCCCTTCACATGGCCGGACTCGTCGGCATAATAGGCCCCGTCCCCCCGCTCGTCCAGGGGGCCCCGGGCCAGGTTCTGCTGCCCCACCGTCCAGTTCTCCTGGCTGGCGGCGTTGGTGCCCGTCCAGTCCTTGGCGGCCGTGCCGGCGTTGTCGGTGCCGCAGGCGGCCAGAGCCAGGGCCAGGGTGAGGATGAGGGCGGCAGTGGTCAGTTTGCAAAGCATACTGTTCCTCCGTTTTTCAAAATTTGCGGTGTGGCCGCTTGCCATAGTATGCGCCGGGAGAGAAATTTTAAGAAAGAAAGAAAAAACCAAAAATACCACTTATCTTTTCCCCCGAAATGTGTTAAAGTCACTGTGTGAGACTGCCTGTGTGGGGTATGCTATGGCCACAGGAAAAAACTCCTGGCACACAGAGAAAGCAGTCAGGGATATTACGGATTTTGAACACATGGAAAGGAGAAATCATCATGGAACTGAAAGGCAGCAAGACCGAAGCCAATCTGTGGGAAGCCTTCGCCGGCGAAAGCATGGCCCGCAACAAGTACACCTATTACGCCAGCCAGGCCCGCAAGGACGGCTATGAGCAGATCGCCGCCTTCTTTGAGGAGACCGCCAACAACGAGAAGGAGCACGCCAAGCTGTGGTTCAAGGAGCTCTCCGGCATCGGCACCACCGCCGAAAACCTCATGGCCGCCGCCGAGGGCGAGCACGAGGAGTGGACCTCCATGTACAAGCGCATGGCTGAGGAGGCCCGGGAAGAGGGCTTCCACCGCATCGCCGACATGTTCGCCGGCGTGGGCGAGATCGAAAAGTCCCACTACGAGCGTTATCTGAAGCTGGTGGAGAACCTGGAGAACGAGGAAGTCTTCAAGAAGCCCGCCGTCAAGGTGTGGTACTGCCGCAACTGCGGCCACCTGGAGTATGGCGACCAGGCCCCCGAGGTATGTCCCGTGTGCAGCCACCCCCAGGCTTTCTTCGAGATCAAGGCCGACAACTACTAAGCCGCTTTTTTCTGAAACCCAAACTCCCCGGGCCGTCCTGTGACGGCCCGGGGAGTTTTTCGCTTGCCATAGCCAAAAAAAGGCCAGCCCATCCTCTTAGCCGGGAATGGGCTGGCCCCTCCGTTATTTTCTCACAGGGTCCCCTCTGCCAGCCGGACCACCTGGGCCAGGCTGCGCAGGTCGTACCGGATGCCCAGCTCGGGGGGCACCGGCTCCCCCTTGGGGTTATACCAGGCGCTGGGGATGCCCGCCCGGCGGGCCCCCTCCATGTCGCTGGTGAGGGAGTCCCCCACCACCAGCATGTCCTCCCTGGGGCAGGGGCCCACGGCGGCCAGCACCGGGCGGAAAAAGTCCAGGCTGGGTTTTTCCGCCCCCACCTCCTCGGAGATAAAGACCCCGTCCAGCAGGCGGTCAAAGCCCGACTTGGCCAGCTTGCGGCTCTGGGCCCGGCGGGTGCCGTTGGTGATGGCGTACTGCTTTACGCCCCGCCCTTTCAGGGTCCTGACCACCTGGTCGCTGTGGTCGAGAAAGACCACCGTCTCCCCCAGGTGGTCCTGGTAGGCGGCGTTGAAGCCGTCGTAGTCGGTGCAGGCAATCCCCTCGGCCCGGAAGAACTCCTGGAACCGGCCGGGCAGCAGGACGGCCTTGGCCACCTCCCCCCGCTCCAGCCGGTGCCACCAGCGGGCGTTGAGGATAGAGAACCGGGCCACCCGGTCGTCCGGGCAGGGGCCTAAGTGAAAGTCGGCAAAGGTTGCCTGGAGGGCGGCCCGCTCGGCGGCGGGGAAATCCAACAGGGTGTTGTCCAGGTCCCAAAGTACGATCTGAAGCATGATGTCACCTCACTGGGGCAGCAGGTCCGCCGGGCACTCTTCCACCGTCACGCCGGTGTAGTAGTGCTGGAGGATCTCCACATAGGTTTTGCCGGCGGCGGCCATGGTGTCCGCCCCGTACTGGCTCATGCCCACCCCGTGGCCAAAGCCCGTCACGTCAAAGACGAAATTGGCCCCGTCATAGGTCAGGGTGAAGGAGGCCGAGCGCAGGGAGAAGATCTGCCGGGCCTGGGCGCCGGTGACCGTCACCCCGGCGATGGTGATGCTCTGCACGCTCCCGGCGTCGTTCTGCACCGTCTGGCCCACCCAGGCGGCGGGGTCCTCCCCAAAGACCGCCTCAGCGCGGGCAGCCTGGAAGGTGCTTTGGAACTCCTGGGGGGTAAAGGTCACCTGACTCTGGTAGTTGGGCACCCCCTCCCCCTCGGGGGAGTCCACACTTTGCAGATAGGGCACGCTGTTGCCCCACACCTCCACGGCGTCCTTGGTGGCCGAGGCGGAGGAGGAGTGGAAGACGGCGTCGATGAGCTGGCCGTTGTAGAGAATGACCTGGTTGCTGGTCTCCGCCACGGCGGTGGTGATCTTGTTGGCATAGGTTACCGCGTTCTCCCCCCAGTTGCTCTCGGCGTCGGCCCGGGAGATCCACGCCTGGCAGCAGGCGTAGTCGGTGCACAGGTCGGCGTCGGGGTGGCTGCTGGTGGGGCCTTTGTTCAGGGCGTAAGTACGGGCGGCCACAGCCTGGGCCTTCAGGGCCTCCTGCTCAAAGGAGGCGGGCATCTCGGCGGCCACCACCCCCCAGAGGTATTCGTTCAGGTCCATGTCGGTGATCTGGCCGTCGCTGCCCTGGATGCGCAGGGTGTAGCCGCTCTGGGCCAGGGGAAGGGCCTCGTTGGGGGCGGCGGCCTGTTCCTCGCCGTCCAGCCGCTCCATGAGGAAGGGCAGGGCAAACAGGACCACCACCAGCACCAGGGCCGCCCCAATGATCTTTTTCATAGGAATCCTCCTTTCGCGGGACGCGGCTCTGCGTCCCGTCCGGGCCTCCCGATAAAAAAAGAAGCCGGCGGGGACCGGCGGTTGGGAGGGATCATAGTACCCCCCAGTATAGCCTGCCCCCCCTTGTCCCGTCAAGGAAGAAATTTGGAACCTTTGCCGAAGGCCGCAGACCGGGTCCGGTCTGCGGCCTTTGGGTCCTGTCAGGAGAGACGGGGGAAGGTGAGGGTGGCCTTGAAGAGGTCCCCGTCGATGGTAAGGGAAAAGGTCCCGTGCTGGAGCTGGGTGAGGCTGCGGGCAATAGACAGCCCCAGGCCGCTGCCCTCGGTGTTCCGGGAGGCATCCCCCCGGACAAAGCGCTCCATGAGCTCGTCGGCGGAGATGTTCAGGGGGGTGGCGGAGATGTTGCGGAAGGTGATGGTCACCTCCCGGTCCGTGGCCTGACAGGTCAGGTAGACCCGGGTCCCCTGCTGGGCGTACTTGTGGATGTTGCTAAAGAGGTTTTCAAAGACCCGCCACAGCAGCCGCCCGTCGGCGGAGATGTTCGGGGTCCCCTCGGCGGGGGTGAGGATGAGATCCAGGTCCCGGGCGGCCAGCTTTTCCTGGTACTCCCCGGCAGTCTGGGTGAGCAGGACGTTCACGTCGGTGGGCTGTAGGTCCACGGTGAGGCTGCCGGTGGAGGCTTTGGAGGCTTCCACCAAATCCTCCGTCAGCTTCTTTAGCCGCGCCGACTGGCGGTCCAGCACGTCCAGGTATTCCTTGGCCCGGTCATTGGGCATCTCCTCCTTTTTGAGAAGGTCCACATAGCTGACGATGGATGTGAGGGGGGTCTTGATGTCGTGGGAGACGTTGGTGATGAGCTCGGTCTTCATCCGCTCGGACTTCATCTGCTCCTCCACCGCGTGCTGGATGCCCTGGCGCAGGTTGTTCAGATCCTCCCCGTGGGCCCGGAAGGGGCCCCAGAGCTTTTCGGTCTCCACCCGGTAGTCCAGCTTGCCCTGGGCCAGCAGCTTGGCCCCCTCCTGGAGCCGGCGCATGGACAGCACCAGCCACAGCAGCAGCAGGCCTTCCGCCGCCTTGAGCAGCAGCCACAGCACCGCCGCGCCGCTGCCGGTGCGGATGCCCAGGATACACAGGCCCTCAAAGAAGCACAGGACCGCAAAGCCCACCCCCGCCTGCCAGAACAGGGGGATCGAGGCAATGGCCCGGCCCAGGGCGTCCTTGCACTTGCCCAAACGGCTGCCGGCGGAGTGGCGCAGGCGGTAGCAGAGAAGTCCCTCTTTCCAGGTCCCCGTCCGCTTCTGGCGCAGGAAGGACAGAACGCCGGTCACCAGCAGGGCTGTCATGGCCAGGCTCAGCAGCACCGCCCCCAGGGGGATCACCGACAGGGTTCTGGTCCCCAGGTCCAGCCGGCGGGCCCAGATGAACAGCAGGAGCAGGGCGGCCACCGCCATGGCATCGGCGGGCAGGTAGTGGTCAATGGGGTGCAGGACGGCCTGCTGGGGGTGTCCCTTCCCATACCCGGCGCTGTAGAGCAGGAAGGCCAGCCCCAGAAGCCCCAGCACCAGGCCGATCACCGCCAAGGCGGCCAGGGTATACCGGGCATCGCCCATCTGGCTCAGGTAGGTCAGCTGGCTGTAGATGGGGCCGCCGGGGGTGAGGTCGGACCGGAGAAAGGCGGAGATGGTCACCTGCTCCGACACCCCATAGCTCTCGCACATGGCGGTGAGGACGTAGCGGCCTTTGGGGGACTCCTCCAGAGAGCCGTAGTCCTGCATCTCCACCTCGTAGATGTTGTCATAGACCTCGGCCAGCTCCTGCAGGCCGACCTCCCGTTCCTCGGGGCTGTCGTAATAGCGGGTGACGCTCTCCCGGGTCAGCCTGCCCTGGATCTCCCCCTGCCAGACGGCCTTTTCCCGATAGTCCCCCAGCTCGTCGCTGGCCAGGAGGATGGTCCCGGAGGCGTTTTTGATGGTGAAAAAGAAATTGCTGTCGCTCAGGTCGCCGCTCAGGTCCATGTTCTGGCCATAGACCCGGTAAGACCCGTAGTTGTTCACCAGCAGATCCAGCCGTTCCCGGGCCAGCTCATCCTCTCCCTGCTCCAGCAGCAGGCGCCCCCCCTGGGGCTGATAGGCCCCCTGGTTGGCCAGCCACATGGCCTGGCCGGCGCAGACGGTGCCTATGGCCAGGCCCGCCAGGCACAGCACCCAGGCCAGGACTTTGGCGGCGGGCTTTCCTCGCAAGGTTTTCATGGCTTCCCTCCTTCCATCTTGTACCCCTGGCCCCAGACCACTTTGATGTAGCGGGGGTCGGAGGGGTTGATCTCCAGTTTTTCCCGGAGGTGACGGATGTGGACGGCCACAGCGTTCTCCACCCCATAGGGCTCCTCCCCCCACACCACCCGGTAGATCTGCTTGGGGGAAAAGACCGTGCCGGGGCTGCCCATGAGCAGGCGGAGGATCTCATACTCCCGGGGGGTGAGGGAGACGGGCTCCCCGTCCAGGGTGACCTCCTTGGTCCGGTCGTCCAGGGCGATGCCCCCCAGGTGCAGGGCGGTGGGTTTCACCGTGCCGCCCCCCAGCTGGAGGTACCGGCGCAGCTGGGACTTCACCCGGGCCAGGACCTCCACGGGGTTGAAGGGCTTCGTCACATAGTCGTCGGCCCCCAGGTTCAGCCCCTGGATCTTGTCCACATCCTCACTCTTGGCGGTCAGGAAGATCACCGGCACGTTGGACCGGTCCCGGATCTTCGCCAGGGTGGAGATGCCGTCCAGCTTGGGCATCATGATGTCCAGCAGGACCAGGTGGATGTCCTGGCGCTCCAGGACGTTCAGGGCTTCGATGCCGTCGTAGGCAGGGTAGACCTGGTAGCCGCCGGTGGTCAGGTAGATGGTCAGGGCTGAGACGATGTCCTTTTCGTCGTCGCACACTAAGATATTATAGGTCTCCATATCCGTCGCCTCCTCCTGGGTCTATCTTAAGGGATTTTTCCCTTAAGAAACAATGAGAGGGAAGATTAAGTTTTTCTTAAGGTGAGAAAAGCCCTCCCGGTGGGGAGGGTGAAATATGCACCAGGGGGCTGCGGCCCCCTGGACCCCCGGAGGGGGTGAAGGTCCTCGCTGGCGCTCGTCGGATTTTGGGTTTGTGACCGAAGGGGCGGTCGTGGTTCTATATCTTACGGGGGATTGAACCCTGATTTGGTACTTTTACGCATTTGACGGGAGAAATGGGAAACTTAGATTTTTTAGGGCTGAAAAAGACTGTTAGATAGATGCTTTGAAAAAATATAGAGAAAGGGAATCCTTGATATTTTTGGAGCAGATTTTTCTATCGTTGGTCTTGATAACAAAGGAAGAAGTTTATTCTACCGACTCCCCAAAGAAGGGCGCAAAAAAGCGTCGCAGACTTCCAGCGCCCGCAGGCGCTGGAACCAATTCCAATATAATTTTTCCACGGACATGCGCCGGGGAAAAATTACCTCTCAGCTTCCAAGTGTGCGGGCCCTCCGGGCCCGTGCGCGCAGGAAGCTGCCATCCCCGAAATCTTGGAGCCCAGCGCAGCGGGTCCAAGATTTCCCGCCCCCAATTTTTGAAGCCCAGCGCAGCGGGTTCAAAAATTCTTTCCCCTCACCGGCCTCCGGTGAGGGCATTTTCCCGTGGGGCAGAACGCCCCACAAAAGGAGTGTTCCTATGTCTGCCTCCCCCTCCCGCCCCGGCCTGACCCGGTTTCTGGACCGGCTGGGCGACTTCTCCCGGCTGACACAGGCCGTGGCCCAGGGGAAATCCCCCATAGCCCTCTCCGGCCTGGCCGCCGTCCACCGGGCCTACCTGGCCGCCGGGCTCCACCAGGCCACCGGCCGGCCCCTGGTGCTGGTCTGCCCCGACGACGGGGAGGCCCGGCGGCTGGCCGGGGACCTGGAGTCCCTCACCGGCCAGCCCGTCCCCCTGCTGCCCAGCCGGGATTTCCTCTTCCGCCCCGGCGCCGCCTCCCGCCAGTGGGAGCACCAGCGGCTGGAAATTCTGGCCCGGCTCCATGGGGGGGGCTGCCCCCTGCTGGCCGCCACCGTGGACGGCCTGCTCCAGCGGACCATGCCCCCGGCGGTCTTTGCCGGGGCCTGCCGCCAGCTGAGCGTGGGACAGGTCTGCCAGTTAGAGGACCTGGCCGACTTCCTGGCCCGCACCGGCTACACCCGCTGCGACCAGGTGGAGGGGGTGGGCCAGTTCTCCCTGCGGGGGGGCATCCTGGATGTCTACACCCCCGGCCTGGACCTGCCCGTGCGCCTGGAATTCTGGGGGGATGAGATCGACTCCATGGGCCTGTTTGACCCGGTGACCCAGCGGCGCACCGCCCAGCGGGAGACCTGCACCCTCCTGCCCGCCGGGGAGGTCATCTCCCCCCAGGGGGAGGAGCTTATCGGTCCCCCCGACCTGGCCCTGCCCAAAGTCTATGACACCCTGGCCACCCCCGCCGACTACCTCCCCGCCGACGCCCTCATCGCCCTGTGCGACACCCCCCGGGTGGCCGACCGGGGGAAAAACTACCTGTGGCAGCTGGCCCAGGACGTGACGGCCCTCCAGGAGCAGGGGATCCTCAGCGGCAAGGCCCCCGCCTTCGCCCAGACCTTTGAAGCCCTGTGCACAGCCCTTTCCAGACGGACCCTGCTCTATCTGGACTCCTTCACCACCGGCGCCCTGCCGGTGCCCCCGGCCTTCCTGCTCTCCGTCACCGCCCGGCAGCTGCCGGGCTACGGCATCCGGTTTGAGTCTGCCATTGAGGACCTGAAGCAGTACCAGAAGGAGGACTTCTCCGTGGTGGTCCTCACCTCCAGCCGCCGCAAGGCGGAGGCCCTCCAGGCCATGCTGCGGGAGAAGAAGGTCTATGCCGCCCTGGACGAAAACCTCCACGACCTGCCCCAGCCGGGGCGGATCACCATTGCCGTGGGGGGGCTGTCGGCAGGCTTTGACTTCCCCGACGGGAAGTTCGCCCTGCTCACCGAGGGGGAGGCCCTGCCCCCCCGCAAAACCAGGCCCCGGAAGCCCAAGGCCGACCCCTCCACCCGGCAGCGGTTGGAGTCCTTCACCGACCTGGCCCCCGGGGACCTGGTGGTCCACGACCACCACGGCATCGGCCGCTTTGTGGGCATGGTGAAGATGCCCGTGGACGGGGCCGACCGGGACTACATTAAATTACAGTTTGCCGGGGCGGACGTCCTCTATGTGCCCGCCCTCCAGCTGGACCTGGTGTCCAAATACATCGGCAGCGGGGACGACCCCGGCCGCAAGCGCCTGTCCAAGCTGGGCGGGGCTGAGTGGGAGAAGTCCAAAAGCCGGGCCAAAAAGGCCGCCAAGGACATGGCCAAGGGCCTCATCCAGCTCTACGCCCAGCGCCAGCGGCTGGCGGGCTATGCCTTCTCCCCGGACTCCCCCTGGCAGAAGGAGTTCGAGGCCCTCTTCCCCTACCCGGAGACCGAGGACCAGCTCCGCTGCGCCGCCGAGATCAAGGGGGACATGGAAAAGCCCGTGCCCATGGACCGCCTGCTGTGCGGGGACGTGGGCTATGGCAAGACCGAGGTGGCCTTCCGGGCCATCATGAAGTGCGTGCTGGAGGGCAAGCAGGCCGCCGTGCTGGTGCCCACCACCGTGCTGGCCCAGCAGCACTACCTCACCGCCGTCAAGCGCTTTGCCCACTTCCCGGTGGAGATCGCCATGATCTCCCGCTTCCGCACCCCCGCCCAGACCCGTGACATCCTCCGCCGCACCGCGGAGGGGGGCGTTGACATCCTCATCGGCACCCACAAGCTGCTGGGCAAGGACATCCGCTTCCACGACTTAGGGCTGCTGGTGGTGGACGAGGAGCAGCGCTTCGGCGTGGGCCACAAGGAGAAGCTGAAAAAACTCACCAGCCAGGTGGATGTGCTCACCCTCTCGGCCACCCCCATCCCCCGCACGCTGAACATGGCCCTGTCGGGCCTGCGGGACATGTCCACCTTAGAGCAGCCGCCCACCAACCGCCAGCCGGTGCAGACCTATGTGATGGAGCACGACTGGGGCCTGGTCACCGACGCCATCCGCCGGGAGCTGGACCGGGGGGGCCAGGTCTACTACCTGCACAACCGCACCGAGACCATCGAGCGCACCGCCGCCAAGCTTCGGGACCTGCTGGGCCCCGAGGCCCGCATCGCCGTGGCCCACGGCAAGATGGACCAGGAGCAGCTGGGGGACATCATGAGCCAGATGACCGACGGGGAGCTGGACATTTTGGTGTGCACCACCATCATCGAGACGGGCATCGACCTGCCCAACGTGAACACCCTCATCATCGAGAACGCCGAGACCTTCGGCCTGGCCCAGCTCCACCAGCTCCGGGGCCGGGTGGGACGCTCGGCCCGGCGGGCGGCGGCCTATCTCACCTACCGGCCCAGCAAGGTCCTCACCGAGGACCAGTCCAAGCGCCTGAGCGCCATCCGGGAGTACGCCGCCTTCGGCTCGGGGTTCAAGATCGCCATGCGGGACCTGGAGATCCGAGGGGCGGGCAACCTGCTGGGGCCCGAGCAGTCGGGTTTTCTCATGAGCGTGGGCTATGACCTCTATCTGCGCCTGCTGGAAGAGGCCGTGCTGGAGGAGCAGGGCAAGCCCATCCCCAAGCAGACCCAGTGTACCGCCGACTTCGCCGTCCCCGCCGCCATCCCCGACAAGTACATCCCCGCCCCCGAGCAGCGCATGGACCTCTACCGCCGCATGGCCCGCATCCGCACTCCGGAGGAGGGGGAGGACATCACCGACGAGCTCATCGACCGCTACGGCGATCCCCCCGCCGGGGTGACCAACCTCATCGCCATCGCCCTGCTGCGGGCCAAGGCCGCCGCTCTGGGCATCCCGGAGCTGACCCAGAAGGAGGGCAGCCTGCGCTTTGCCCTGCCCCAGCCGGACTTTGCCCAGGTGGCCGCCGTGTGCTCCCTGCCCAAATACAAGAGCCGCCTGCTCTTCTCCGCCGGGGAAAAACCCTATCTGGCCCTGCGGCTGAAGAAGGGGGAGGACGTGCTGAAGCTGGCGGGGATCGTGCTGACAGACCTGGAAGCGGCCGCCGGACCGGAAAAATCCCCGCCGGCATAAAAGTTTTTCTTTTCAACGCCCCACTCTTATGCTATACTTTAAGCTGTATACGCATGGGTCGTCTCAGGACCCCACCCACACCTTACTGAAAGAAAAAAAAGGAGCGATTTACCATGGAACTGGAAACCGTACTGTATCGCGTTGAGGGCAACGTCGGCATCGTCAGCCTCAACCGCACCAAGGCTCTGAACGCCATGAGCAAGCAGATCTTCGTGGACCTGACCACCGCCTTCGACGCCGCCGAGAAGGACGACGCCGTGCGCTGCGTGGTGGTCAACGCCGAGGGCCGCGCCTTCTGCGCCGGCGGCGACATCCCCGAGATGAAGGGCCTGGACAACCCCGAGGCCGTCTTTGACTTCTACAACGTGGCCGGCATCTTCATGAAGAAGATGATCAACTTCGTCAAGCCCACCATCACCGTGGCCCATGGCGCCATCGCCGGCGCCGGCACCTCCCTGCTGCTGGCCGGCGACATCGCCCTGGTCTCTGACGACGCTATGTTCATGGTGGCCTTCGGCGCCGTGGGTCTGATCCCCGACTGCGCCGGCCACTGGCTGCTGCCCCGGGCCTGCGGCCTGAACATGGCCAAGGAGCTGATGATGACCCAGCGCGCCGTGAAGGCCCCCGAGATGAAGGAGCTGGGCCTGTGCAACCACGTCTATCCCAAGGAGCAGCTGATGGACGAGGCCATGAAGCTGGCCAACAAGATCGCCAAGGGCCCCCTGAACTGCTACAGCAGCTCCAAGCTCATCCTGAACAAGTCCTTCGAGACCAACCTGGACGACCTGCTCAAGGAGGAGACCGAGGCCCAGGCCGCTGCCCGCCTCCACGCCAACGGCGACGAGGGCCTGGCCGCCTTCCTGGAGAAGAGAAAGGCCAACTTCCAGTAAGCCGGGAATATACAATATTCAGTCGAATTGAATATTTTGAGGCGGCAAACAGGCGGTGCGTCCCCACGCACCGCCTGTTTGTTGTGGTTTGCCGAAAAAAATTCTTCAAAATCGCTTGCAACATCCATGAATGTTGTGTATAATGCGAACTGTTCTCAAACCATGGTGGGTCCCCGCAGGGGTCCCGCCAAAACCGTGAAATGGAAAAAATGAAAAGAGGTTGCATCATGAAGAAGATTCTTGCTGTCCTCCTGTCTGCTGCCATGCTGCTGAGCCTTCTGGCTCTGGCCGGCTGCGGCAGCACCACCGAGGAGACCACCACCGACGACTCCCAGGAGACGTCCTCCACCGAGCTGACCACCGTCACCGCCGGCAAGCTGACCATGTCCACCAACGCCCAGTTCCCTCCCTACGAGATGGTGGCCGACGACGGCTCCTTCGAGGGCATCGACGTGGAGATCGCCGCTGCCATCGCCGAGAAGCTGGGCCTGGAGCTCCAGGTAGACGACATGGACTTTGACAGCGCCCTGCTGGCCGCCCAGAACGGCAAGAGCGACATGGTCATGGCCGGCGTCACCATCACCGACGAGCGCATGGCCGTCATGGACTTTTCTGACACCTACGCCAACGGCGTGCAGGTGGTCATCGTCAAGGAGGACTCCGACATCGCCTCCATTGACGACCTGGAGGGCAAGATGATCGGCACCCAGCAGGGCACCACCGGTTATCTCTACTGCTCCGACACCCCCGAGAACGGCGGCTATGGCGAGGAGAACGTCACCGCTTACGCCGACGGCGCCACCGCTGTCCAGGCCCTCATCAACGGCCAGGTGGACTGCGTGGTCATCGACAACGCCCCCGCCCAGGAGTTTGTCAAGGCCAACCCCGGTCTGAAGATCCTGGACACCGAGTTCACCAACGAGAACTACGCCATCGGCGTTGCCAAGGGCAACACCGCCCTGCTGGACGCCATCAACGGCGCCCTGAAGGAGCTCATCGCTGACGGTACTGTTCAGCAGATCATTGACAAGTACATCCCCGCCAGCAATGCCGGCACCGACGCCGCTGCCACCGACGCCACCGGCGCCACCGACACCTCTGCCGAGGCTGCTGAGTAAGCCCCGACAACAACCACACAGCACAGAGACAAAAGCGGGCGGTCTTGGACAGGCCGCCCGCTTTCCACTTTTGACACAAAGAGAGGAGAATGTCCATGGACTGGGCCCAGCTTTACGCGGAACTGACCGCGCAGCTTCAGGCAAATGTCGACCTGCCCTTCTACCAGGATTTCTTTGTGGGCTTTTACCGGGCTTTCATTGACGGGGCCCGCTGGAAGCTCTACCTGTCCGGGGTGGTCACCACCCTGGAGGTCACCATTCTGGCCCTGCTCATGGGCTGCATCTTAGGCGTGGTGGTGGCGGTCATCCGCACCGCCCACGACCAGCAGCGCCCCGGCCGGCACAACCCGGTGCTGGCCATCCTCAGCGCCATCTGCAAGGTCTACACCACCGTCATCCGGGGCACCCCCATGATCGTGCAGATGCTCATTATGGGCACCGTCATCTTCGCCAGCAGCCGCAACTTCACCGTCATCGGCACCATCGCCCTGGGCATCAACTCCGGGGCCTATGTGGCAGAGATCATCCGGGGCGGGCTCATGTCCCTGGACCCCGGCCAGGCAGAGGCGGGCCGGTCCCTGGGTCTGAACTACTTCCAGACCATGCGCTTTATCGTCATCCCCCAGGCCTTCAAGGCCATCCTGCCCGCCCTGGGCAACGAGTTCATTACCCTCTTCAAGGACACCGCCCTCATCACCGTCATCGGCGGCAAGGAGCTGCTGTATGCGGCCCAGGCAGTGGGCGCCAAGACCTACAGCGTTATGTTCCCCTACATCGGCGTGGCGGTGATCTATCTGGTGCTGGTGGTCATCTTCACCTGGCTCCAGGGCAAACTGGAAAGGAGGCTGCGGCAAAGTGATCGACGTTAAAAACCTCTCCAAGTCCTTTGGGGACCATCTGGTGCTGGACGACATCGACCAGCACATCTATCCGGGGGAAAAGGTGGTCATCATCGGCCCCTCGGGTTCGGGCAAGTCCACCTTCCTGCGCTGCCTGAACCTGTTGGAGACCCCCAGCAAAGGGGTCATCACCTTCGACGGGGCGGAGATCACCGACCCCAAGGCGGACATCAACCGCATCCGCCGCCAGATGGGCATGGTCTTCCAGCACTTTAACCTCTTCCCCAACATGACCATCCGCAAGAACATCACCCTGGCCCCCGTCCAGACGGGCCTGATGAAGCAGGCGGAGGCCGACGAGACGGCTATGGCGCTGCTGCAGCGGGTGGGTCTGGAGGAAAAGGCCAACGCCTATCCCAGCCAGCTCTCCGGCGGCCAGAAGCAGCGCATCGCCATCGTGCGGGCCCTGGCCATGAAGCCCAAGGTGATGCTCTTTGACGAGCCCACCTCCGCCCTGGACCCGGAGATGGTGGGGGAGGTCTTGGACGTCATGAAGCAGCTGGCCCAAGAGGGCATGACCATGGTGGTGGTCACCCACGAGATGGGCTTTGCCCGGGAGGTGGGCGACCGGGTGCTGTTCATGGCCGACGGGAAGATCGTGGAAGAGAACACCCCCGCCGAGATCTTCACCAACCCCCAGGAGGAACGGACCCAGATCTTCCTGTCCAAAGTTCTTTAAGCGCACAAAAACTCTCTCAGACTCATTCTGAGAGAGTTTTTTCTTTGCCTGTTTTTGCGGCCTTTCGCCCCTCCCGCCAGCGGTTCCAGGTCCAGATGACCAAGGGCAGGAACGCGGCCAGGGCATATCCCCCACACAGCAGCAGGGCCCCAATGATACACCGGGTGGGCGACGGACGCCACGGGCCGTGCGCTAGGTGCTGATCCGTTTGCCCAGGGTCATCCCCCTCACCCCTTTCCCTTATCTCTTCCCATAGTAAACAGCCTTCCCGTCCCCTTGCCCACCAACTGCCGGGTGCATGGGCGCTACCAGCGGTTGCGCCCGGCGGTTTCACCCCTGCCGCAGGCCCCGGAGGAAGGCCGCCGCCCGGTCCAGGTCCTTCCCGTTGGGGCGGCCCTTGGCGATCCCCCCCAGCTTGCCCCAGGGGCCGTAGGTGTCATAGCCCCGGCAACGGAAGGTCCCCGCCCAGGGGACCCCCTTCTCCGCCAGCACCCCCTTCAGGTCCTTGGCGCAGTCCCCAAAGGGCACCCCGCAGGTGTAGAGGAAAAAGACCTGCTGGCCCGGCCCGAAGGCCGCCTCCCCCACCGCCTTCCTGAGCCGCTGGTGGAGCTTTTGGAAATACACCCCCGAGGCAAAGCCGATCAGCTCATACCCCGTCAGGTCGGGCAGGGGCTTGTCCAGCAGGTCCACGGCCGTCACCCCCTCCTGCTCTGCCAGATGCTCCACCACCTGCCGGGTGTTGCCGTGGTGGACCGAAACATACAGGATCAGTACCTTCTTCATCCCTGTCTCCCCCTTTTGGAAAATCTCCCCCTCAGTATACGCCAGCACGGCGGGGGTTGTCCACGGGAAAAACTTTTTTCATTTCCCTATTGACTTTATAGGTTTTATATGCTATCCTTCAATTACCCTAATAAACCAGTAGGAATTAAAACACAAAGGAGGTCTCTCCATGATATATGCCGACAACGCCGCCACCACCAAGCTCAGCCCTGTGGCTTTGCAGGCCATGCTCCCCTACCTGGCCGAGCACTACGGCAACCCCTCCTCCCTCTACTCCCTGGGCCAGCAGGCTGCGGAAGCCCTGGAAGAGGCCCGGAAAACCGTGGCCCAATGTCTCCGCTGCCGGCCGGAGGAAATCTATTTCACCTCCGGGGGCAGCGAGGCCGACAACCAGGCCATCCTCTCCGCCGCCCGCTGGGGCAAGCTGCGGGGGAAAACCCACATCATCTCCACCGCCTTTGAGCACCACGCGGTGCTGCACACCCTGGAAAAGCTAAAAAAGGAGGGCTTTACCATCACCCTCCTGGACGTGGGCCCCCAGGGCCGGGTCACCCCGGAGCAGGTGGCCCAGGCCATCACCGAGGAAACCTGCCTGGTCACCATCATGTACGCCAACAACGAGATCGGCACCATCCAGCCCATCGGGGAGATCGGCAAGATCTGCCGGGAGAAAAAGGTCACCTTCCACACCGACGCCGTCCAGGCGGTGGGCCATCTGGCCATCGACGTGGGGGCCGAGCACATCGACATGCTCTCCCTGTCCGGCCACAAGTTCCACGGCCCCAAGGGGGTGGGCGC
>DXEA01000074.1 GCA_019115225.1 Candidatus Evtepia faecigallinarum | reverse complement strand
ACGGCAAGGTGGAGCGCAGCCACCGGGAGGACCAGAAACGCTTTTATTCCTGCCACAGCTTTTATTCCCTGGATGATTTCGCAAAGCAGCTTGCTGTCCACAACCGCCGCTCCAATAACTTCCCTATGAGGCCGCTTGGCTGGCTTTCGCCCGCAGAGTTCACTGTCCAATATGTTTGACAAACCTACAAAGGGAAGATACCGCACCTGGAAAAGTGCATATTTATGCGGGTACATTCCATATTCAGGGGCATTGACGGGGAGAAAAGAGACTACAGGGCGCCATCACACAGGAGGTTGGCGGGAAGGACTGAGACTGTGGCTTACAGAAATTTTCTTCCCTCGCCCCAGGCGGTTCCCACCCGCTGGCCCAGGCTCACATAGCTGGTGCCGAAGGGATCGTACAGGAGCATCCCCGTTTTCAGGGAATCCACCCGCCCGTCTGGACCCAGGACGGAGGTATCGGCAGCGACATTCACGATTTTTGCAAGAACGGTGGAAAAATTGGTGCCCCAGGCAATTTCAATGAGCTGACATTCGATGACCAAGGGGCTGCCCTGGATGATCGGCGCATTGACAAACTGGCTCTTGACGGCGACGGCTCCGGTCCGCGCAAATTTGTCGGGGATGTCCCGGCCGGATACGCTGCCCCAATAGTCTACCTCTGCCAGCAGATTCTGGTTGACCAGTGCGACAGTGAACGCCCGGCGCTTTTCCACATTGGCGTGGGTCTTGCTGCGGGGGCCGATACACAGGGCCAGATCACCGGCGTTGGTCCGCATGGCCTCGTGGAGATTCATCACATTGACCGTACCATCATCATTGTAAGTGGCCACCAGCAGAACCGGCACAGGATAGCCGAAGCCAAAGGCGTGGGGTCCCAGATTTTTTAACATGTATACACACTTCCTTCTTTTTTTCTAAAATCATAGCGCAGTTCTTGACGGAAAACAGCGCCGTATATTAAGATAAAGTGTGGTTTAATTTAATCTTTCCAGAGACAGTCAAAGGAGATTGACGCTATGTACCGCTATGCAGAGAGGGAGATCCTCCTTGCCCTGGAAACCCTGGGGCGGGACTTTCCCCGCCTGAATTGGGATTTTCGCCCGGACCCCACCTCCGGCAGCGGAGAATTGGTCTCCTACTGGCCGGGGGATGCGTTGGAAGAGGTGATGGTAAATGTCTTCAAAGGGACTTTTATTCAGGAGCCCTTTCATCGCCAGGACTTCTTTTTCATCCATTTTGCCTATCAGGAGGGCTATGAAACCCTGAGCGCCAAAAATCGCAGCCGGATGTATGTGCCGGAGGGAAGCTGCTATATCGGGCAGCCCTACAGCGGCTATGCGGCCCGCCGGGTGTCCGGCCGGGAATGTATCATTATCGGCGTCCTGATCCGCAGGGACACCTTCCTCCGGGAGTACCTGCAGGCCCTTTCGGCAGACACCGCCATGCTCCGGTTTTTCCTGGAGCCCCAGAAGAACCGCTATTCCCAGGAGTTCCTCCGGTTCATCATTCCCGATGACTCGCCGGTCTGGAAGCTGCTGGGCCTCATCGTCTGGGAGTACGCCAATAAGACGGAGCACACCCAGAAGGTCCTCAAGCCCATGGTCATGGCCCTGTCCATGTATCTCTCTTCGGAGTATAAACGGCAGTCCCTGGCGGCAGACGAGAGCTTGGAGGATCGGATCGTGCAGTACATAGAGGCCAACTCGGATACCGTGACATTGGCCTCTGCCGCCGCGCACTTCGGCTATCATCCGGTCTATCTCTCCAAACTTCTGCCGAAAAAGACAGGGCGGACGTTTTCCGACATCCTGCTGGCCGCCAGGATGCGGCGGGGGAAATTGCTGCTGCAGCAAACGGACCTGCCCATAGAAAAGATCGCCGATATGCTGGGCTACCGCAACAGCAGCAACTTTTATAAAGCCTTCCGGCGCTATTTCGGCACCTCCCCCCGGGAATCGCTCAAAGGCGGAGGGGATGCCGGAGGAACATGAGCAAAGCAGGCTGCCGCAAGGGCCGGGTTCCCCGCAAAAGGTAAATCCCCGAAAGCCGAGGCTTTCGGGGATTTTTCTATCGGAACGGGGCGCGCACCGCCCCCAGGGGGACGAAAACGGCTATGGACATTTGTGCCAAGGTAACATACAATAAAACGGAACATCCCTCTCCGGCAGCATGACCGGCTTGCCCCAAGGTCAGTCGAAATAGACCACGGGCTTGATGGCGTCCCGGGCCTGGCCGCCCATCATGTTCAGGGCCTCCTCCAGGTGCTCCATGCCGTGGAAGCGGTGGGTGATGAGCTTTTCCGGGGCCAGACGGCCATACTGCACCAGGGCCAGCAGCCGCTCCAGGGCCAGGCGGCCCCCGCGGGCGCAGACGGGCTGGAAGCGCTTGTCAAACATGCCGTAGTTGATGTTGTAGTTGGGGAGGGTCAGGGTGTCCTCGCCGTAGTAGGCGGACACGTTGGCCACGGTGCCGCCGTACTTGACCATGAGCATGGCCAGGCCGATGCACTCCGTGGTGCCGCCGGCGCAGACGACGACCCCGTCCACCAGCTTGCCGCCGGTGAGGGCCATCACCTGGTCCACCACGTTGCCATCCTTATAATTGACAATGTCGGTGGCGCCGTACTCCTTGGCCACCTCGATGCACACGGGGCGGGAGCCGATGGCGATGATCCGGGCCGCCCCCTTGAGCACCGCCGCCCGCACGGCCATCAGGCCCACAGGGCCGATGCCATAGACCACGATGGTGGCGCCGTAGGGGACGTCCAGGGCGTCCACCCCCTCAAAGGCGGTGGTGGCCATGTCGGTCAGCATCAGGGCCTGCTCCAGGGTGACGTTGTCGGGGATGCGGGCGATGTTCATGTCCGCATCGCACAGCTTGCACTTTTCCGCAAAGCAGCCGCCGAAGGCGGGGTCGGCCACCATGTAGGGGGAGATGTTGTCGAACTTATAGTTGCCCTCCTGGATGGCGGGGTTGCGCCAGTTGGGCACCACGGAGCCCACGATGACCCGGTCGCCCACCTTGAATCCTTGACCTGGTCACCCACCTCCACGATCTCACCGGCCACCTCGTGGCCCAGAGGCTTTCCCACGATGTGCGGCATGTCGGGGTGGCGGATGAGATGCACGTCCGTGCTGCAGGGGGCGACCACAAGGGGTTTGATGATCACATCCAGGGGACCTGCTTTCGGCTCGGGGACGTTGTCGCTCCATCTTGCCTGCCCGGCGCTTTCCAAAATATAACCTTTCATGGAAAATCCTCCTTTGCGTTTTGCCCGTTTGCTCGGGTGCCTTTGTGTTTATAGTACGGTGCCGGCGCGGGGGCGTAAAGTCTCAAAAGGGGCAAGGTGTCTCTCTGAGAGACAGAAGCGGAAAATTGTCTTGCCCGATGTGCTATAAATTTTGGCTTTTGTTGATGCTTTGGCAACAATGTGCACAAAAATAGATGGTCTGTGAGGTGCAGCATGGGACTGAAACCGGATACGAAAGGCATTCTGGCGGCCTCCCTGGAGGAACTGCTGGAGAAACACGACTATGAGGAGATCACCGTCGACGCCATCACCAAAAACTGCGGCGCCGCCCGCGCCACCTTCTACCGGCATTTTAAGGACAAGCAGGATCTGATGCAGTGGACCTACATCAGCCAGGCGGAGAAGGTGGAGGAGATCTTTGACTCCCCCGCCCAGTGGGACCGGGCCGTGGCACAGGGGCTGGATCTGGTGCAAAAAAAGCGCGCCTTCCTCCGGGCTGCGCTGGAGTATAAGCGGCAGAACCCGTTCATGGACTTCTGGTACCAGAACAGCCTGGCCTACCTGCAGTCCCTGCTGGCGCGCGGGCTGGGGCCGGGGGGCGTGCCCCAGACCCTGTCTGCGGCGGCCAAGCTGTACTGCTACGGCATCATCGGCCTTCTGGTGGAGTGGATCAACGACGACTGCAGAACGCCGGCCGCCGCCGTTGCCCAGGGGATCATCGCCAGCGTCCCGCTGCCCCTGTCCCCCTACCTCCACGGCGGACAGGCAGAGCCCTGAGGGCAGAGAGCAAAAAAGCTGCCTGGAAGAGCCAAAAGCCTTCCAGGCAGCTTCATGGAGGTGGGGGGTCAGCCGGCGGCGTGCTTGAGCAGGGTCAGCTCGGCCTGGGCCTCGGCGGCGGCGGGGATGTCCCCCACCCCATTGAGGACCAGCCGGGGCCGGTAGGGGAAGTGGCCGATGGTGGCCCGGCTGGTGACCCCGGAGAGGACCAGCACGGTGTCCATGCCGCACTCGATGCCCGCCACGATGTCCGTGTCCATCCGGTCGCCGATGATCACCGTGTCCTGGGAGTGGACCCCCAGCAGATTGATCCCCGTGCGCATCATGAGGGGGTTGGGCTTGCCCACATAGTAGGCCTCCTTGCCGGTGGCCAGCTCGATGGGGGCCACCAGGGCCCGGCAGGCGGGGACTGCCCCCAGCTCCGTGGGGGCGGTCAGGTCGGTGTTGGTGCCGATGAGCCGGGCCCCGTTCTGCACGCACCGGGCGGCCCGGCAGATGCTGTCGTAGGTGTAGCTGCGGCTCTCGCCCACGATGACGTAGTCGGGATTGGTCTCGTCGATGGTGATGCCCCGCTCATACAGGGCGTTGAGCAGGCCGGGCTCCCCGATGACGAAGGCCCGGGCCCCGGGCATCTGGTTGGCCACGAACTCGGCGGTGGCCAGGGCGCTGGTGTAAAAATGTTTCTCGTCGATGTCCAGGCCCATCCGGGAGAGCTTGGCCTGGAGCTCCCGCTGGGTGCGGCTGCTGTTGTTGGTCAGAAAGAGAAACTCCTTTTTCTCCCGGTACAGCCAGTTCACAAACTCCCGCACCCCGGGCAGCAGACGGTCGCCATGGTAGATGACCCCGTCCATGTCGCAGATAAACCCCTTTTTCTTGAGCATGTCTTGCATTCGGTACCTCCTGTGCGGGCCGCCCGGCCCGCATCTCCTGTCGTCCATTTCATCGTCCCCAGTGTAGCGCAGGGAGGTAAAATCCACCACCCGTCCGGGGT
Organism: Candidatus Evtepia faecigallinarum; assembly: GCA_019115225.1. GTDB lineage: Bacteria > Bacillota > Clostridia > Oscillospirales > Oscillospiraceae > Evtepia > Evtepia faecigallinarum. The sequence goes on along the minus strand of DXEA01000074.1, from coordinate 2,089 downwards.
AAAATCTTTGTAAATGGGCAGGAAAAAGGACCGCCGGCCGGTGGTCCTCTTTGTTTCCTTACAGCGCCCGGGCTGCGTGGTACCCCTGGTGGACGGCATCCCAGATCTGCCCCCCGGTGACGGCGTCCCCAATGGAGACCACACGGTCACAAAGTCCGGCCAGCTGGTCCCCATAGGGCCGGCTGGGCACCGTGCCCAGGGCCAGAACCACCCGGTCGCAGGGGTAGACATATTCCTCGCCGGTCTGGCTGTCGGCAAACCACACCCGGTCCTCCCCGATGCGGGTGAGGGTGCGCCCGGTGAGCAGGACCACGTTGTTGACCTCCAGCACCGCCGTCACGGCGTTGCGGTTGGAGCCCTGGACCCCGGGGGCCAGCCGCGGGGCGGCCTCCAGCACCAGGACGGCATTGTTCCGGCTGCGGTCGGAGAGAACTTCCGCCGTCTCCAGCCCGGTCATCCCCGAGCCTACGACTACTACGCTTTCCTCCCGGATGTCCACGGCCTCGGTGAGGACTTCCGGCGGGGTACAGACCAGGGGGCTGTCCAGTGCGCCGGGGATGCCGGCGGGCCGGGCGGGCTTGCTGCCGGTGGCGTCCAGGATGGCATAGGGGGCCAGGGCGGCCAGCTCGTCCAGGGTGGGGGCGTGGCCCAGGCGCAGGTCCACCCCCGCCTGCCGGCAGCGGTGGAGGAGGCTGTCCAGCAGCCACAGGATTTTTTCCTTCCGGGGGGCCAGGGCGGCCAGCCGGAGCTGTCCTCCCGCCTGGTCCGCTTTTTCAAACAAAATCACCCGGAAGCCCCGCCGGGCGGCCATCCAGGCCCCCTCCAGTCCTGCCGGGCCGGCGCCCAGGACCACGACGAGCCGTCCGCTGCCGTCCTGGGGCAGGGGAGGCAGGTGGGCCTCATACCCTGTCTCGGGGTTCACGGCGCAGGTGATGTGCCCCTCGCTGTCGTACTTGGCAAAGCAGGCCATGCAGGAGATGCAGGGCAGAATGTCCTCCTCCCGGCCCGTCCTCGCCTTCTCCGCCCACTGGGGGTCGGCCAGGTGGGCCCGCACCGAGGCGGCAAAGTCCAGCACCCCGTCCTCCAGCAGCTTTTCCGCATAAGCCGGGTCCCGGATGAGGGCCACAGACAGCACAGGGATGGAGACCACCCCTTTGACTGCCTTGGCCAGGTGCTTCCGCCAGCCCTGGGGATAGTACATGGGCTCCACACTCTGGCTGAGCTTGCTGTCGGTGCCCGAGGCGGTGGTGTTGATGGCATCCACCCCCCAGCCCTCCAGCAGCTGGCAGATCTTGATGCCCGTGTCCCCGTGATACCCCTTGGGGCCGATGTACTCCTCGATGGAGATGCGGAACATGAGGGGGAAGTCCCGGCCGCAGGCGGCCCGGATGGCCTCTACGATCTCCCGCAAAATGCGGGTGCGGTTCTCCAAACTTCCCCCGTACTCGTCCTGCCGGTGGTTGGTGACGGGACTGAGGAAGCTGTGGAGGAAATAGTGGTGGGCGGCGTGGACCTCCACCCCGTCAAAGCCGCTCTCCTGAATCCGGCGGGCGGCCTGACCGAATTTCTGAACGATATCCGCGATGTCCTCCCGGCTGGCCTCCACGGCCTGGCCCCGCTTCTTTCCCGTGGCCGCCGAGGCAGAGACCAGGGGCAGGCAGGGGTTGAGCTTGGGGTCGGCGTTGGCGCCGGGGTGGAAGAGCTGGGCGAAAATTTTGGTGCCGTAGGGGTGGACCCGGTCCGCCAGGCGGCGGAAGGAGGGGATGTTCTCCTCCCGGGCGGCGTTGAGCTCCCGGGGGAAGAGGACGCCTCGGTCCTCGTCCACGCACACCATCTCGGTGATGATGAGCCCCACGCCCCCCTTGGCGCGGGCTTCGTAATAGGCCAGCATCTCCTCAGTCATGGTCCCGTCGGGCTGGGACAGGGAGGCGGAGGCCGCCGTCATGGCGATGCGGTTGGGGATGGTGAGGGTGCCGATCTTGCCGGGGGTGAAGAGCAGGTTATACATGGTGGATCTCCCTTCCTTGTGCGGGGAATGACAGTTTTCTTCATTGTATCGGGTCCCGGGGCAAAAGGCAAGGGGACAAAA
>DXEA01000073.1 GCA_019115225.1 Candidatus Evtepia faecigallinarum | reverse complement strand
ATCAAACTCTCAATAAAATGGTATCTAAATGAGCTTCCACTCATTCAAATCAATTCTATCGAGCTAATCTCTTAGCTTCAAAGAAAATTAACGTCGTCCCACAAAGCTTAAAGCTTCATGGACAACTTAATGTCCGTTTTGGTGCTTCGTGTTTCTCTTACGTTGTTTAATTTACAAGGTGCACGCCGCTCTTGCGGAGTGAGTTGTATTCTATCACAACTCCAGAGGCTTGTCAAGAACTTTTTTCTTCTTTTTTTGAAGTTTTCCGTTCTCTCATCCGCGTCTCTGCCGTGTCTCGCGACAGCTTTGATAGAATACCACCCCTTCCCTCATTTGTCAATCCCTTTTTTCAAATTTTTTGATTTTTTCTCTCGTCCCCACCAGGCACACCACCAGCGCCCCCAGGACTACGAAATTCCCTGCCGGCAGCACCGGCCCTGCCAGCACCTTATTCCAATAGGCCCCGTTCAGGCTGCCCAGGAAGGCCAGCCCCGCCGCGATCCATCCCAGCCGCCGGTCCTCTCCCCGGCCGGTGACCTGCCCCAGCAGCCGCCGCAGGCACAGCAGCAGCAGGCCCACCAGCACCACATCCCCCAAAACCCACAGGGCGGACACCAGGCCCTCCAGCCGCTGAAAGGCCCCCTCAAAGCCCAGGCCGGAGACCATCTGAAAGAAGGGGGCGTCGATCTCCGCCGCCAGCGGGGCCCCCAGCCGCCCCAGCACCAGCACTATGGCCCCGGCCAGCAGGACGAACAGGGTCCCCAGCCGCAGCAGCACCCGCCGCCGGCTGCGCTGCTCCGGCCGGATGTCTCCCAATAGAAAGAGGAGATATCCGCCCACCGCCAGCACCCCGATGGTGGACGCCGCCCCCCGGGGCACCTGGGCCAGCTCTCCCCAGTCCCACAGCAGCACCTGGTTCCACTCCAGCCGGAAGGCCCCAAAAAGCAGGATGAGCCCGAATCCGAAGCCCACCGCCAGCACGAAGATCTCACAGGCCCGGGCAAAGGCGGGCACCCCGCCGGCGGCCAACCACCCGGCCAGCACCAGAACCACCGCGGTGAGGAGCACCGGGGAGGCCCGCAGGCTGTCCGACAGCCGCCCCCCGATCCGGGCCCCGTGGGCACTGGTCACATACAGCCCCCACAGGAAGAACAGGGCGGCCAGCACCCGGCCGGTCCCCCTGCCCCACCGCCGGGCGATCTGTTCTCCCAGATCCCCCCGCCCCAGCACCGGCCGCCGGCTGAGCAGGGCGGCAGCGGCAACCACCACTCCCCCGGCCAGCAGCGGGCACAGCCAGGCCGCCGCCCCCACCTGCCACAGACAGGCGGGGATGCCCTCGGTGCCCAGGGGAAACAGGGCCAGAAAAAGCAGGGTCAGCCCCTGGCCCAGGGAGATTTTTCGGTCGCTCATGGTCGCTCCTCCTTCTGCTGCTTGCCGCCCCGGCGGCGGGCGGGGGCCTTTACAGGTCCCCTGATAGGGTGATGGTCACGGTGACTTGGATGGGCAGGGTGGGAAAGGCCCCCTGCCACTGGTCTTTCAGTTGGGACCAGCGGAAGGGCTGGGACAGGCCCGCCTTCCCCAACAGGTCCGGGGCATCTGCCCCCGCCTGTTGGAGGACGGCCAGCGCCTGGACCATCCCCCGGGCGGTCTCCTCCTCTAACCGGGCCAGGTCGGCCTCCTCCCCCTGCCAGCCGCCGGTGGGGGAGCCCTCCAGCCGGCAGTGGAGGGCCAGGCCGGCGAGGGTGTCCCCCTCCCACTGGGGGCTGACCCGGCAGCCGGTACTTTGCAGGGTCATGGCCCCGTGCTGCCCGGAGCCCGTCCAGTGGATGCGCTCCCCCTGGAGCAGAGCGGTCCCAAGGGCCTGCCCGTCGGTGAGCCACTGGGTGATGGTCCCATCCTGGTAGAGGGCATACCCATGAAAGGACAAGCCCTCATCCCCCACCGCCAGGGCGGGGATGAGCAGGGACCTCCCCTGGGCCAGGATGGCCGCCGCCTCCCGCAGGGTCAGAGGGGAAAACCCCTGCCGGTTCTTCCCCTGGGTTTTTATGACTGCCATGCGCCTGGCCACGTCCCCCGGCCCGGCAAAGGACGTGCCCAGGGTGTCCGCCCGGACCACCCACAGCTGGGTCTCGGTGCTCTGCTGGGGTTCCTGAAAAGCGTAGCTGAGCAGATCGGGCAGCTCTCCGGCGGCGGAGCCGGCCAGGAGCAGGTGCTCCACATGGGCGCAGCTGACCACCTGCTCCCCCCGGTTGGTCAAACCCTCCACGGCGGCGGCGGGGGTGGCCCCCTGGCTGTCGCAGAGGAAGGGGTCTTCGCCCCCTCTCCCCTCAGCGGCGGCCAGCAGCCGCAGCTGACGGCCCGCCGGTTCGGCCCCCAGGACGCTCACCACGGCGGTGGCCCCCGCCTCCCGGCTCTGGGGGGTGCCGGCGCAGCCGGTGAGCAGGGCCAGCAGCAGAGTCAGCGCCAAGAGTTTTCTCATCCCTGCCTCCTTTGGTTGCGGGTGTGCAGGGCCCGCTCCCGGAATTTGACCCGGTGCAGAGGCCAGCGGATCACCCCGTGTCCCATGGCCCGCTCCCCTCCCGAGGCGGCGAAGGGGGCCAGGTAGGGCACCCCAAAGCTCTCCAGCCGGGCCAGCTTGCCCACCAGCACCGCCGCCAGGGCGGTCACGGCAAACAGGCCCCCGATACTGGCCGCGATGGCCAAGCCGAAGCGCCAGATCCGCAGGGCGGCGGAAAACTCCTGGCTGGGCACCGTATAGCCGGCAATGCCCGCAATGGCCACCACAATGAGGACCACCGGGGAGACGATGGAAGCCTCCACCGCCGCCGAGCCCACCACCAGACCCCCCAGGATGGACGCCGTCTGGCCGATGGGCCCCGGCAGGCGCAGCCCCGCCTCCTGGACGGCCTCAAAGGCCAGGAGCATGATGAGGACCTCAAAGACCGTGGAGAAGGGCACGTCGGTCTTGGCCTCGGAGATGGACCAGGCCAGCCGGGCGGGGATCATCTCCGGGTGGAAGTTCACCGCCGCCACATACCAGGCCGGCAGAAAGAGGGAGCCCAGCATACATAGATACCGCAGCACGGACAGGAAGGAGGCGGCCACCCAGTTCTGGGACCGGTCCTGGCCGGTTTTGAAAAACTGGCCCACCGTCCCCGGCAGCAGGTAGCCCAGGGGGATGCCGTCCACGATGACCCCTACCCGGCCCTCTACTAAACCGGCGCAGAAGCGGTCGGGCCGCTCGGTGTAGGCGATCATGGGGAAGGGGGTGTCCACCTCGTCGACGATGAGTTCCTCTAAGGCGGCGGTCTGGAAGAGCTCGTCGGTGTCGATGGCGGCGATGCGCCGGCGGACCTCCTCCACCAGGGCGGGGTCCGTGGTCCCTTTCAGATAAAGGATGTCCACGGGGGTGACGCTCTGGCGGCCGGCAAAGACCTCTAAAATTTTCAGCTCCGGGGCCCGCAGGCGGCGGCGGACCAGGGAGGTGTTGGTGCGGAAGGACTCCACAAAGGAGTCCCGGGCCCCTTTCAGGGCGGGCTCATTCTCCGGGGCGCTCACCGCCCGCTTTTCCTCGGTGGCGGCAAAGTAGGAGACCATCTGCCCCCGGCCGGGGAAGTCCAGGAGGGCACTGCCGTTAATGAGGGCAAAAACCGCCTGGTCCAGGGTGGTACACACCTGGACCAGCTGGGTGTAGACGATGCCGTCCACCATCATGCGGAAGGCGGCCTCCGGGGTGGCCTGGCGCAGCAGCTCACTGGTGGCCAGGGGGCGGAGGATGTAGTCGTTCATCCGCTCGTTGCGTATCTGGCCGTTGAGGAAAAAGACGGTGGTGCGCTTGGCCGGGTCGCCGCCGATGAGGACGGTGCGCTCGCCAAAGTCGGCGCAGTCCTGAAAGAGGAAGCGGATGTGCTCCGCCGTCAGGTCCCCCTCGAACCGGGGCTCCTGTCTGGGGTGGGGCGGGATGTCCTCCCCTTTGGGGGTGAAAAGGCCCATGGGACCCCTCCTTTCCTTGGCTGGAATATGGGATAGTATGGGCATTCCGGGGGGCGGTTATGTACCGGCGGACCGGGCCCCGGCGGGGCCTTTCTTGCCTTTTTGGGCGGTTTATGATAGAATAGGGGCGATTTGACCGACATTTTTGCCCCGTTCCCGGGGCTGACGGATGAAAGGATCGACCATGAAAAAAAAGCTGTTATCCCTCTTTCTGGCCTTGACCCTGGCCCTGTCCCTGTCTGTGCCCGCCCTGGCGGTGACCGCCCAGGAGGCCCAGAGCGACGCCGAACTCCTCTATAACCTGGGCCTGTTCAAAGGTACCGGCGTAAACGCCGACGGCTCCCCCCAGTTCTCCCTGGACCGCGCCCCCACCCGGGCTGAGGCGGTGACCATCCTGGTCCGCCTGCTGGGCAAGGAGCAGGAGGCCCAGTCGAGAACCTGGACCACCCCCTTTACCGACGTGCCCGACTGGGCGGCTCCCTATGTGGGCTATGCCTACAGCAAGGGCTACACCAACGGCGTGGACGCCACCCGCTTCGGGTCCTCCACCCCCGTCTCCGCCGCCCAGTTCCTGACCTTCCTGCTGCGCTCTTTGGGGTATGCCGACGGCACCGACTTCTCCTGGAGCTCCCCCTGGACCCTCACCGACCAGTTGGAGATCACCTATGGCCAGTACAACGAGCAGACCACCACCTTCCTCCGGGCCGACGCCGCCGCCGTCTCCGCCAGCGCCCTGTACGCCCCGGTGAAGGGGAGCGACAAGACCCTGCTCAAGCAGCTGCTGGACGCCGGCGCCCTGACGGACAGCACCGTGGTCATCTGGGACTACGGCCCCCTGCTCTTCGACGACGACTTTGCCTCCTTCCTCTTCTACCCCGTGGAGGGCAGCCCCGCCTCCTTCACCTCCTTTAAAGTGGACAAAGTGACCGTCAACGGCCTGCCCTGTGAGACCCTCCAGGTGACCACTCCCCAGGAAGTGGCCGCCTATCTGGCCTCCCTGGGCTATGACATGGGGGGCTTCGGGTATGTGGAGATCACCTACGACGAAGCCGCCGCACTGGCCGCTGCCGACGAGCACTACACGGTGGGCGGCGTGACCTATCCCCTGCTGAAGTTCTCCTTCACCTACACCGCTACCCAGGCCGACGGCACCACCGTCCAGGGGTCCTTCAGCGACAGTTACTATCTGGACGAGTAAGGCCAGCTTCCTAAAAGCCGCCGCAGACTTTGCGGCGGCTTTTTTCTCTTTTTTGCCTTCCGGTGAAACAGTTTGCCCCCCTGGATCGTTTTGTAGATAGAAAGATCTTTCCAGACCAGCCAAAGGAAGTGATGGATATGAGGCCCCCCTTGGAACCCCGTGAAGCAGAACGCCTGGTGCAGACCTACGCCGACCTGATCCTCCGCCTGAGCTACACCTATCTCAGCCACACCCAGGACGCCCAGGACGTGTGTCAGACGGTCTTTCTCAAGCTGCTGGAGCGGGCCCCGGCCTTCGCCTCCCCGGACCACGAGAAAGCCTGGATCATCCGCACCACCGTGAACACCTGCAAGGACTTACTCAAAAGCCACTGGCGCAAGACCGCCGCCCCCATGGAGGCCGCCGCCGCCATCCCCGCCCCCCAGCCCGAGGACGGGAGCCTGCTGGCCGCGGTGAACCTGCTGCCGGCCAAGTACCGGCTGGTGATCTATCTGTACTACTTCGAGGGCTATTCCGCCCAGGAGATCGCCCACCTGCTGGGCTGTCCCCGGACCACCGTGAGCACCCAGCTGCGCCGGGGGCGGGAAAAGCTCAAGCCGTTATTGGAAAGTGAGGGATATCCATGAGATCCTATCGTGACACCATGGAGGACCTCCGGTTCTCCCCCGAAGAGAAGGCGGCCATGACCCAGGCCCTGCTCCAGGCCGCCTCTGCCCCGGCAAAAACGAAGCGGCGGAAGAAAGCCGCCCTCATCGCCGTGGCGGCGGTGGCCGCCGCCCTGTGCGCCGCCTGCGCCACGGGGGTACTGCAGGATGCCATGGTTGCCTTATCCGCACGCTTCGGCTCGCAACCGGAGCAGGTGCAGACCTTGCAGCAAATCACCCATCCCGTTCTGGCCCAGGACACAGATAACGGCGTGACCGTCTCTGTGGAGGCTGTACTGGGAGATCAGACGCGGGGCTTCCTCCTCTGCCGCATGGAGCGCGAAGACGGCCAACCGGTGCTCCCCCAGAACGAAGACACCAAGAACGTCTCCAACGGAGACAACACGCTGCTGTTTGACCAGGCCACCCTAGTAGGCAGGCACCCGGTAGGCGACAAGGGCGCCACTGCCCCCTATGGCATCGATATGGGCATGTCCCCGGAATTCTTGGACTTTACCGTGGACGACCACACCCTGTATTTCTTCTTTGACCTGTTCCTATACGCCGAAGACTTCCCCCGGGGGGATGTGACCTTTACCTTAGAAAACCTCTACTCTCACGAGTACTACGAGACCTGCACCCCTTCCAGCGTAATCACTACACCCCCTGTGGATCGGATCATTCCCTTGGTTGACGGCACCTGGACCTTCTCCTTTACTCTGGACTGGCAAGACCCCAGCACCGAACTGGAGGCCGGACAGGTTTTCCACCTGGAAACCTACAACGACATTCCCATCGAAGGGACCATCCAGTCTCTCCGCCTCTCCCCTATCACCCTATCCCTGGAGTACACCTATACGGTAGCCCCCGAAGACTTGGACACGCTCAAAAAAGGTTATGACCCTTCCTACTCCTCCTGGCTTCCTCTGGATTCCTGGTTGCGGGCAGAATTGGCGGAAACGCGCATGGACGAGGTTTCCTATTTGACCTTGACGGATGGCCGCCAGATCATGTTCCACGACTTGGGCCATTCCGCTATAGATGCACTTGTCGACAATCAGATTTCCATCTCCCTTCCATTCCAAGAAGCAATTCCCCTGGACACCATTGAAAGCGTCACCATCGGCGACCTGACCATCCCCATGCCGTAACTTCCCAACGCGCAAAAGCCCCCAGCCGCAAAGCGTGCGGCTGGGGGCTTGCGTTGTTCTTATCGGTATGCCGGGGCCTTGGCTTCCTCGGAAACCGGCTGCTTGCGCCGGGCCCGGCGGACGGCCTTTTCGATCTCACACACCACCAGGGGCGTCAGGGCCAGGCCCAGGACGGTGCCCCACTGGGACAGGTCCATGGGCACCACCGAAAAGGCCCCCTGGAGGGGCGGGGCCAGCAGGACGCCCCCTTGCAGGAGAAGGCCCGCCAGGAAGGCCTTGTTCATGGCCGGGTTGGAGAACACGCCCAAGTGGAACAGGGAGCCGTCCTCGCTGCGGGCGTCAAAGGCGTGGAAGAGCTGGCTGAGGGTGAGGGTGGCAAAGGCCATGGTGTTGGCCACGGCATAGTTGGCCTGCAGGCCCAGGGCGTAGGCCAGCAGGGTAATTCCCCCCACCAGACACCCCTGCCAGGCCAGCCGCCAGGAGAAGGATTTGGAGAACAGCGGCTCCTTCTTCCCCCTGGGGGGGCGCTCCATCACGTCCTCCTCCACCGGCTCCATGCCCAAGGCCAGGGCGGGGAGGGAGTCGGTGACCAGGTTCAGCCACAGCAGCTGCACCGGGGTCAGGGGAGTGTGGGGGAAGGCCAGGACGGTGGCCAGGAAGATGGTCAGAATTTCTCCGATGTTGCAGGAGAGTAAGTAGTGGATGGCCTTGCGGATGTTGGCATAGATCCCTCGCCCCTGCTCCACCGCCGCCACCACCGTGGCGAAGTTGTCGTCGGTGAGGATCATATCCGCCGCCCCCTTGGCCACGTCGGTGCCCGTCCTACCCATGGCGCAGCCGATGTCGGCGGCCTTGAGGGCGGGGGCGTCGTTGACCCCGTCGCCGGTCATGGCCACCACATGGCCTTTCTTCTGCCAGGCCTGGACGATGCGGGTCTTGTGCTCGGGGGTCACCCGGGCGTAGACGGAGAACTGCTCGATTTCCTCCTCCAGGGTCTCCTGGGGCAGGAAGTCCAGGCTGGTGCCGTCGATGGCCTTGTCCCCCGGCCGGAAGATGTTGAGTTGCCGGGCGATGGCCACGGCGGTGTCCTTGTGGTCGCCGGTGATCATCACCGGGCGCACCCCGGCAGCGGCGCACCGGTCCACCGCCGTGCGGACCTCGGGCCGGGGCGGGTCCATCATGCCGATGAGGCCCACGAAGGTCAGGTCGCTCTCTAAGGTCTGGGGGTCCATGGTCCGGGGGGCGGCCGGGTCCTCCCGCTGGGCCACCGCCAGCACCCGCAGGGCCTGGCCGGCCATGTCGGCGGCCATCTGATTGATTTTTTGCCGGTCCAGGGGGGTGAGGGGCCGGGGCCCTTGCAAACTCATCACCTGGGTACACTGGGTGAGCACCCGCTCCGGGGCACCTTTCACGGCGATGAGGACCCCGCCGGCGGGGCGGCTGTGACAGGTGGCCATGCGCTTGCGGACGGACTCAAAGGGGGCCTCTCCCCGGCGGGGCATGTCCCGCTCCAGCTGGGCCTTTTCTAACCCCTCCCAGGCGGCTTTCTGGGCTAAGGCCACTTCCGTGGGGTCGCCGATGTAGCCGCCGGGGCCCTCCTTGGCGTCGTTGCACAGGGCCCCCAGGGTGAGGGCCTGCTTGACCTGGCCCGGGGCGGGGGTCCAGAGCTCCATGACGGTCATCTGGTTCTTGGTCAGCGTCCCCGTCTTGTCCGAGCAGATGACGGAGGCGCAGCCCAGGGTCTCCACCGCCGGCAGGCGCTTGATGATGGCGTGGCGGCGGGCCATCCGCCCCACTCCCATGGCTAAGACGATGGTGACGATGGCGGGCAGGCCCTCCGGGATGGCGGCCACGGCCAGGGCCACGGCGGTGAGGAAGAGATCCAGAATATCCCGGTGCTGGAGCATCCCCACCCCGAACATCACCGCGCACACCCCCAGGCAGACCAGGGAGAGGACCTTAGAGACCTCGCTCATCCGCCGCTGGAGGGGGGTCTCCCCCTGGCTCTGGTGGAGGAGGAGGCCGGCGATCTTACCCATCTCCGTGTCCATACCGGTAGCCGTGACCACGATCTTCGCCCGGCCGCCGGTGATCATGGTGCCGCCGATGACCATGTTTTTGCGCTCGGCCAGAGGCGTGTCCGGGGCCAGGCCGCTCCCTGCCTTCTTGTGGACGGGGAGGGACTCCCCGGTCATGGCGGACTCGTCGGCCTGCAGGCCCGCCTCCCACAGCACCCGGCCGTCGGCGGGGACGTAATCCCCCGCCTGGAGCAGGAGGATGTCCCCGGGCACCAGCTGGGCGCTCTCCACCCGGCGCTCCAGGCCGCCCCGGAGGACGTTGGCCTTGGGGGCGGTGAGTTTGCCCAAAGCCTCCAGGGCCTTGCGGGCGTTGTCCTCCTGGGAGACGGAGATGACGGTGTTGAAGAGGACGATGAGCAGGATGATGGCGGCATCCAACCAGTCCCGCCCGCCCCCGGCGAAGAAGGACAGGGCGGCGGCGGCCAGGAGGACCAGAATCATGGGGTCCTTCAGCTGGCCCACCACCTGGCGGGCCAGGCTGCGCTGCTTGGCCTGGGCCAGGCGGTTTTCCCCAAAGCGGTCCAATCGTCGTTCCGCCTCCTGGGGGGTGAGCCCCTGGTCCTGGTCGGTGTCCAGGGACTCCAGCAAGCGCTGGGTGGTTCCGGTGTATACTGCTTGTTCCATGGCGTTCGCGCCCCTTTCGGCTTGTCCTTGGTTGGAATGGTTTCAGCATAGCGGAAGGGGGCGGGGCGATTTTGTCAAAGTTTGAGGGGGTGTTAAAATTTTCCAAATCATCCCCTGGTGGGGGTGTATGCGGCAGGGCGCTGCCGCGGGGGGCTTTGTTCCCCACGGATGTGGGGAGACGGATGTGGCACGCTGCCGCGGGGGCCCGGGTCCCCACCGGGTGGGGGGGCCGGGGGAGGGTACC
>DXEA01000072.1 GCA_019115225.1 Candidatus Evtepia faecigallinarum | reverse complement strand
TGCCCGCCCCCGGCGCCGTGGAGGCCCAGGACATGCTGGTGCTGGGCACCTTCGTCCGGGATGTGATCCGGGAGAACGAGGATGCCAAGAACTTCCGGGTCTTCGGCCCCGACGAGAGCAAGTCCAACCGCCTGACCCCCATCTTCGAGGCCACCACCCGGGTGTGGAACGCCGAGAGCGCCGAGGGGGATGAGTTCCTGGCCCACAGCGGCCGGGTGATGGACTCCATGCTCTCCGAGCACATGTGCGAGGGCTGGCTGGAGGGCTACCTGCTCACCGGCCGCCACGGCTTCTTCAACAGCTACGAGGCCTTCATCCGCATCGTGGACTCCATGTTCGCCCAGCACGCCAAGTGGCTGAAAACCTGCAACGAGCTGCCCTGGCGGCAGGACATCGCCTCCTTGAACTATATCCTCTCCTCCAACGTCTGGCAGCAGGACCACAACGGCTTCACCCACCAGGACCCGGGCTTTTTGGACCATGTGGCCAACAAGAAGGCCGACGTGGTGCGCATGTATCTGCCCCCCGATGCCAACTGCCTGCTCTCCTGCTTCAACCACTGCATCGCCAGCCGGAACTATGTCAACGTCCTGGTCACCTCCAAGCACCCCCGGCCCCAGTGGCTGACCATGGAGCAGGCGGTCAAGCACTGCACCCAGGGCATCGGCATCTGGCAGTGGGCCTCCAACGACCAGGGCTGCGAGCCCGACATCGTCCTGGCCTGCTGCGGCGACACCCCCACCCTGGAGACCCTGGCCACGGTGACCATCCTGCGTCACCACTTCCCCGACCTGAAGGTGCGGGTCATCAACGTGGTGGACCTCATGCGCCTGCAGGCCAACACCCAGCACCCCCACGGCCTGTCCGACCAGCAGTATGACATGCTCTTTACCCAGGATAAGCCCATCCTCTTCACCTTCCACGGCTATCCCTCCCTCATCCACGAGCTGACCTATCGCCGGAAGAACAAGGACCTCCACGTCCGGGGCTATATCGAAGAGGGCACCATCACCACCCCCTTCGACATGCGGGTGCTCAACAACCTGGACCGCTGGCACCTGACCATGGATGTCATCCACCTGCTGCCCGAAAAGCTGGGCACCCGGGGGGCCTTCCTCATCCAGCAGCTCCAGGACAAGCTGGTGGAGCACAAGCAGTATATTGCCGAATACGGCCTGGACCTGCCGGAAATCCGCGACTGGCAGTGGAACGGCGGCAAGGGCAATTACGCCGACTGATCCCCTTTTTCCACACACCAAGCCCCGCCTGCCGGCAACTGCCGGCAGGCGGGGCTTTTTCCTCATTTCCTCAGAAAACCTGTGAGGAAATCTCTGTTTTGAATAGTTTTCCCCGTTATTTTTCGTGCAGTTTTTCTTGCACGCCGGACTTGCAATTTTTCCTGCATTGTGCTATCCTATGGTAGCGGCGGAAGGCAGGTACCCTCCTTCTCTCAGCAGCGGCCCCCAATTCCCAGCAGAGCCGCACCTCTCACCGCCTTGACCGCCGTCAGAAATGCAGGGTTTCCTCCACGGGCGTTGTGCGCCCTGGGGCAGGCCCCGGCGGCACAATGTGCCTGGTCAGCGCGCTGTGGTCCAACCGCCGGGTCGTGGAAAACGGCCGGCGTTTTTGTTTCGTTTGAACTCCATAATTTTTTCTTTCCCGCCGCCCCTGAGCTTCCATGGCTCAGGGGCGGCACCCTTTTTCTCAGGCGGTGAGCTTCAGGCCCACGATACCCGCCAGCAGCAGGCAGGCGAAAAAGAGCCGCGGGGCCGTGGCCGGCTCCCGAAAGGCCACGATGCCAATGACCAGCGCGCCCAGGGCCCCGATGCCCGTCCAGACGGCATAGGCGGTGCCCATGGGCAGCACCTTCACCGCCCGGCCCAGCAGCCACACACTGGCCACCATGGCCGCCAGGGTCAGGGCGGCCCAGCCCAGCTTGTGAAACCCCTCGGAAAGCTTCATGGCCGTCACCCACACCATCTCCAGGCAGCCGGCGGCCAGCAGACAGATCCACGCCATGGTTTCTCCTCCTCTTTTGGCAGAAATAAAAAAAGACCGCCTTCGCTCCTGTGTCTTCTATGGCCTACTGACACAGGCGCCAATGCGATCAGCCCACCCGGCGGCGGGTCTGGCTTTAGGGTAACACATCCCGCCGGCCCCGTCAAGGGGGGCCTTTCCCCGGGGAGGGATTTGTGCTATACTGTCCCACGAAAGGAGGGGGTGTGCTGTGCATCCCATGCAAACCCACGGGGCCGACCTGGGACGGGAAAAGATCCCCTCCCTGCTCTTCCGCCTGGCCCTGCCGGCCATCCTGGCCCAGGTGATCAACCTGCTGTATAACATGGTCGACCGCATGTACATCGGCCACATCCCCGGCGTGGGGGCCGCCGCCCTGACGGGGGTGGGGGTCACCCTGCCCCTGATCCTGTGCATCTCCGCCTTTGCCGCCCTGGTGAGCATGGGGGGCGCCCCCCGGTCCTCCATCATGCTGGGCAAGGGGGAGCCGGACCAGGCCGAACAGATCCTGGGCAACTGCGCTGCCCTGCTGGTGGTCACGGCCCTGGTGCTCACAGGGATTCTGGAGCTCTTTGGCCGGGACATCCTGCTGCTCTTCGGGGCCAGCCAGGAGACCATCGGCTATGCCTGGTCCTACATGCAGCTGTATGCCCTGGGCACCCTGTTCGTCCAGCTGAGCTTAGGGCTCAACGCCTTCATCAACGCCCAGGGCTTTGCCAAGATCGGCATGCTCACCGTCACCATCGGCGCGGCCTGCAACATCGTCTTAGACCCCCTCTTTATCTTTGCCCTGGATATGGGGGTCCAGGGGGCGGCCCTGGCCACAGTGCTCTCCCAAGGGATCTCCTGCCTGTGGATCCTCCGCTTTCTCACCGGCGGCCAGGCCACGATCCCCCTGCGGCGGCAGTGCTTCCGCCTGCGCCGGAAGGTCCTGCTCCCCTGCCTGGCCCTGGGCCTCTCCCCCTTCATCATGCAGTTTACAGAGAGTATCCTGAACATCTGCTTCAACACCAGCCTGCTGCGCTACGGGGGCGACATCGCCGTGGGGGCCATGACCATCCTGGCCAGCGTGATGCAGTTTTGCATGCTCCCCCTCCAGGGGCTGACCCAGGGGGCACAGCCCATTGTGGGCTTCAACTACGGGGCGGGCCAGGGGGATCGGGTGAAGGAGACCTTCCGGCTGCTGCTGACCTGCTGCCTGATCTTTTCGGGGGTGGTGTGGGCCATCTGCATGTTCTTCCCCCAGGTGTTCATCGGCATCTTCACCAACGACCCCACCCTGACCGGCTTCACCCGCTGGGCCATACGGATCTATATGGCAGTGGCCCTCCTCTTCGGCATCCAGATCGCCTGCCAGCAGACCTTCATTGCCCTGGGCAACGCCAGGACCTCCATCTTCCTGGCCCTGCTGCGTAAGGGCATCCTGCTCATCCCCCTCATCTACCTGCTGCCCCACCTGCTGGCCGACCAGGTCCTGGCCGTCTTTCTGGCCGAACCGGTGGCCGACCTGATCGCCGTGAGCACCACGGCCTGTCTCTTTTTCCGGCAGTATCAGAAACTTTGACGGGACCCCCTCCGGTCCGTCGGGCCTTCTCCCGGCGGACCGGAGGGTTTTTTCAGTCCTGAATTTGGTGCCCCAGAAGGGTCCCGCTGCCGCCGCGCACCTTGCGAAATTAGAACGCACGTTCTACAATAAAGGTGTATTGGTTCCTGCTCTGCCCCGGCAAGGCGCAAAAAAAGCGCCCCTGACGGGGCGGAGCATTTTGACAGTGCGGAACGCGGTGTGGTATCATGTTCTTGCCCTGAAAAGGGCAGGAAGAGGCACTGCTTCATACGGCAGGCGGTTCGTCACATCCCCGGAGAGGGGGTGAGGCTATGCCGATCACGATTACGTTACATATCTTCGGATATACTGTAACCATTCGGATCAAAGGCAGAAACCGCCACTCGGCCAAGTGACGGTTTCTAACATCCATTAGAACTGTAACCGGGCGAACCGCTTGTGGCAGTGCCCTTCCTGTGCTCATTATACCATCCCCGCCCCGTTTGTCAAGAAAGGAAAATTGACACAGCGCGGCGCGGTATGGTACGATGGTCCTGCCCCCACCGGGGGCAGGAAAGAGGCGCTGCTGCATTCGGCAGGCGGTTTGGCTACACCCTCTGAAAGGGGGTGAGGCTATGCCAATCACGATCACGTTACATATCTTCGGATATACCGTAACGATTCGGATTAAAGGCAGAAACCGCCACCCTGCCAAGTGACGGTTTCTAACAAGCTTTTGTTAAATTCTCACTTGGGCTAAACCGCTTGCTGCAGCGCCCTTTCTGTGCTCATTATACCATCCCCGCCCGGTTTGTCAAGCACGACGAGCCGGGCTTTTTTATGCCCGGCAGACAGGGAAAGGAGAGAGAGGATGACGGCAATGGAACTCAAAAACAGCGTCCTGGCCGGTTTGGCCGCCGTGGGGAGCTTTCTGGCCGGCGCCCTGGGGGGCTGGGATGCCCCGCTGGCCCTGCTGGTGGCCCTGATGGCGGCGGACTATCTCACCGGGGTCCTGGTGGCCGCCGTGTGGCAGCGGTCGGACAAAAGCGCCACGGGAGCCCTGGACAGCAAGGCGGGCTTCCGGGGGCTGGTGAAGAAAGGGATGATCCTGCTGCTGGTGTGGCTGGGGGTGCTGCTGGATGAGGCCGTGGGGGCCGGATACGTCCGCATGGCGGTGGTGCTGTTCTTCCTGGGCAACGAGGGGCTGTCTTTGCTGGAAAACCTGGGGCTGATGGGCATCCCCTTCCCCGCCTTCCTCCGCCGGGCCCTGGAGGCCCTGCGGGAGCAGGGGGACGGCGGCCAGGAGGACAGGCACATCTGACCCCGGCACCGGCGTAGTATGACAGGGAACGACATACCCGGCCCGGGCTTCGCCCCCTGGAAAGGAGGTGAGAGAGATGCGTGAAACCTGGAAGATCCGGTGGCAGGCCGCCGCCATCCGGGCGGTCAAGACCATGGCCCAGACGGCTGTGGGCTGTATCGGCGCTGCCGCCGCCCTGGGGGATGTGAACTGGCCCATGGTGGGCTCGGCCTCTGTGCTGGCCGGCCTGGTCTCCCTGCTGACCAACGTGGCCGGTCTGCCGGAAGTGGAGCTGCAGACCACCGGCAAACCCGACCCATAAACCACCACACAACAAGGGAGGAACGCGCATGACAGAACAGCAACAATCCCAACAGACCCCACGCAGTCTGCCTGTCCTGGCCCCCGGCGATCCCCTGCCGGAGACCATGGAGAAGGAGTTTGCCAACGGAAAGGGGGAGGACGGCAATGAGCAATAGTTCCCTGGTCAGCTACACCAGGCTCTCCCCCAACCACTCGGGGAAGCGAAAGCATGTCATCGACACCGTCTCCATCCACTGCATGGCGGGCAACGGCAGTGTGGAGACCTGCGGCGCCATTTTTGCCGACCCGGCCCGGCAGGCCAGCAGCAACTACGGCATCGGCAGCGACGGGCGCATCGCCCTGTATGTGGACGAGGCCAACCGCAGCTGGTGCACCTCGTCCCCGGACAACGACCACCGGGCCATCACCATCGAGGTGGCCAACAACGGCGGGGCCCCCTCCTGGCCGGTGTCGGACAAAGCCTACGCCGCCCTGCTGGACCTGCTCACGGACATTTGCCGGCGCAATCCCGGCATCGGTCAGCTGCGCTGGCAGGGAGACAAAGGGCTCATCGGACAGGTGGAAAAGCAGAACATGACCGTCCACCGGTGGTTCGCCGCCAAGGCCTGTCCGGGGGATTTCCTGTACAGCAGGCACGGCGAAATCGCCGCCGAAGTCAACCGCCGCCTGGCCGGCGCCCCCCAAGACGAGGAGGAGGAAGAGATGGACATTGCAAAACTGGTGGCAGAGCTCACCGACGAACAGGCTTATCAGCTGATGGTCAAGGCCATCCGCCACGCAGGCTCCCTGCCGGAGCCCGACTGGAGCAAAAAGGAGGGCTTTTGGCAAGCCGCCACCGCCAAGGGCATCGTGGACGGCACCGACCCGGAGCGGGCCATGAAGCGGGACGAGGTCATCGCCGTTCTGGGCCGGAAGGGCCTGCTGTAACGGCAGAAAACCAAACAGCCGGCAGGGAGAAGGACCTGCCTTTGCCGGCATAGAAAAAAGGCCTGGGATCTTTCGATCCCAGGCCTTTTTTGGCAGCGGGAGAAGGATTCGAACCCTCACAAACAGAGTCAGAGTCTGTCGTGCTACCCTTACACAATCCCGCTATTTCTTTCGTTCGTAGCGCTGAACTTCTCACGCGAACAAGATAGATTATATCACCCTTTTCCGATTTGTCAAGAAGTTTTTTCATTTTTTTGCAAAAACTTTTTCGCGCCTTTTGCGGCCGGCCTGTCCCCCTGTTTCTCCCCGGGGCGGAGGGCCCCCGCCGGACAGTTTCCCGTCCGGCGGGGGGGCCGTTTTGCTCAGAAGGGCGCCGGCTCTGCCGGCTCCGGCTCCGCCAGGTAGCGGGCGTGGAACCGGTGGAGCATGGCGGCCACCTGGGCCCGGCTGGCCTGGCCCAAGGGGTCCAGCCTGCCCTGGCCCTTTCCCTGGAGCAGGCCCTCCCCCACCGCCCAGGTCAGTGCCTGGCGGGCCCAGATATGGCTGTCGTGCCAGTCCACAAACTGCCCCGTCGCCCCCACGGCGGACAGGTCCCAGCCCTCGTACTCCCCATAGCGGTAGAGAATGGTGGCCAGCTGCTCCCGGGTGATCTGGTCATCGGGGCCGAAGGAGACGGCGCTGTAGCCGTTGACAATCCCATACCAGGCAGCCCAGCCCACGGGCGTGCCGTAATAGGCATCCGGGTCCACGTCGGCGAAGGGCGCCCAGCCCGCGCCGTTGGGGCTGCCCGCCAGGCGGTAGAGGATGGTCACCACCATCCCCCGGGTGGTCACCCCGTCGGGCGAAAACGACGACGCGCCGGTGCCCTGCATCAGGCCGAGGCGATAGACATAGTCCACGTCCTCATAGTACCAGTGCCAGGGCTGCACATCCAGGAAGGGCAGGGGCTCCGGCTCCGGTTCTGGCTCCTCCGGCTCGGGCTCCGGCTCCTCCTGGGCAAAGACCGCTGTGACGGTCACCCCCTCCTCCGGCATGACGAAGGTGTACCGGCCTTCCCCCTCCTCCCACACAGGGACCTTGCCCGACGTGCCCTGGACCGTCAGCTTTTCCAGGGTGCAGTCCTGGTCGGGAGACGCCGTCAGGGTGATCTCCGTCCCCGGCAGGGCCTGCTGGTGGCTGGCCGTCACCGTGCCCAGGTCCGCTGCCGCAACGGTGATGGCATAGGTGGGCCGCGCCTGGATGACCAGGGTCCCGGGCAGATAGGTGATCTGGGTGTTGTAATTGCCTCCCTCCGGCACCTGGGCCCCCATGGCCTGGATGGCCGTGCGCCCCGGCTGGGTCAGGTCGGGCTCCGGGGAGTAGAGCAGCGTGGGTTCGGATGCCAAAACGTCCCCTGACACCAGGCCGGAGACGACATAATCTTTTTGCCCCAGAACCGGAAGGGGATCTCCCACGGTGACTGTCCGGTCCTGGACGGTGATGGTGAGGCGGGCCTGCTGGATGGTCACCTCAATGGGGTTGGCCCTGGCCTCCTTGTACCGCTCGTCCCCCTCCTTTTTGGCATAAACCAGTACCGTCCCTGCCTGGGTGGCGGTCAGCAGCCCCTGCTGGTCAATGGTGGCACTCCCCCGCTGCCCCCGGGGCTCCACCCAGTAGGAGACCTTCCCGCTGCCCGCCCCGCCGGAGGCGGTCAGGCGGATGGACTGCCCATAGGTCACGGTATCGGGCCCGGACAAGGCAAAGCCCGTCTGTTCCTGGGTCGTCGCCGGGTTCTGAGACGCCGGCTCCTGCTGGGCTGGATTCTGCTGGTCCTCTTCCTTGCTCTCCCCGCCGTCCACCGGCGGCTGAGCCTCCTTGCCAACGATGGAGACGGTGAAAGGGTGAAGCGCGCCGCTGTATTCCGCCTCTCTATCCTTGTTGATGTCTATTTCCTGCATCTGGGCATATACGACGAAGCTGCCTGTGGTCTCTCCCGCAATCAAGTGGGTTCCCTCCAGACGGCATCCCATCGCCGCAGCTGCCTCTTGATACTCCTCATCGATGGAAAACGTCGTAGTGTTCTTCCACGGGTCCGGGATGTAGTCGAGGAGGTCACGGTCCAGGCCCTTGGTGATCTCGATTTCGTTCTCCACCGTGGGGGCCTGTTTTGTGATCTGGCCATCGTTTCCGGTCAGCGTCAAAGAACTGCTATTTTCCAAAACATAGTTGCCACTATCCGGGCCGCTGAGCTGAATGCCAGAGACGGTTATCTGCTTATTTGCCCCCACAAAGGGTGTATCAAACGATGCCGACAGTGCTTTGGCAGTGACACTGTCCCCCGGAAGGGCCCCGTTTACCTGAATCTCCGGCTCTGCTGTTGGCGTACCATCGTATCCTTTGCTATAAAATTTCAATGTTAAAGCAGAACTGTCGAGCTTTCTGGGCTCAAT
>DXEA01000071.1 GCA_019115225.1 Candidatus Evtepia faecigallinarum | reverse complement strand
GCGTCGGAGATATACCGGCTGGACAGGCGGATGGTGAGCACGGGCTCAAAGTCCCGGTTGTACACGGTCACCACGCCCTTGTAGCCGCTGACCTTGGTGGTCACGGCCACCCAGCCCTTTTCGTTGACGGTGGCGCACAGGAAGGACTCCTCCGAGGGAAGGGTGAGGGTGTGCAGGATGGTCTCATCCCCCACCAGCCGCAGCTCCTGCCCGCCCACGTCATACACCACGGCGTAGTCGCCAGAGGCGTTGAGGGCGGGGGACTTCATCTCCACCGACTCCTTCAGCCGCAGGGTCCCGGTGGGGGAGAAGAGCTGGATCTGGGTCTTGGTGCAGATGAGCAGGTTATCCCCCATGCCCAAAAAGAGGCTGCTGGACTGGGCATTGTGGGCAAAGTTGTCGTCGGCCTGGGAATAGGTCATCCAGCGCAGCACACTGGCCACGTTGCTGCGAAAGACCGTGGCGGTGAGCAGACCCAGCACCACCACAGCCACGGCCGCCAGCAGGATGACCCGCTGCTTTTTGGTCAGAGCGGCCTGAAAGGTCTGCAGTTTATTGGGGATCTTCATTGGCATACCTCCATGGCGTTGCCTCGGGAAAGGACCGGTCAGGGCAGACCGGGGATGGGATACCAGAGGTTGGTCATGTACAGCCCCTGGGGCGGGGCGGTGGGGCCGGCGTCGGTGCGGTTGCGGCCGGCCAGCAGGGCGGGGATGTCATCGGGGGAGAGCTTCCCCTCCGAGGCATAGACGCAGGTGCCCACCATGGCCCGGACCATATTGTACAAAAAGCCGTCCGCGCACACCCGGCAGGAGATCATCTCCCCCTCCCGGGTGATGGTGAAGTAGTGCACGGTGCGCACGGTGGTCTTGGTCTCGGTGCCCACCGAGCGGACACAGGCAAAGTCGTGGGTGCCCACGAAGTGGTCGGCGGCCCGCTGCATGACGGCCTCGTCCAGCTTTTTGGGATAGAACCACACCCGGTCCACCAGAAAGGCGTTGCGGATGCGGGAGTTGTAGATCTGATAGGTGTACTCCTTTTTCAGGCAGGAGCCGATGGCGTTGAAGTCCTCGGGCACGGCCGTGGCCTTGGTGACCACGATGTCCCCGGGCAGGCGGGAGTTGACCGCCAGGGGCAGGCGCTCACAGGGGATGGTGGAGGTGGTGCGGAAGTTTGCCACATAGCGTTCCGCGTGGACCCCGGCGTCGGTGCGGCCGGCGCCGGTGCACTTCACCGGATGGCCCACCACCTGGGCCAAGGCCTTTTCCAGGGTCTCGGCCACGGTGACATCCCGCTTCTGCACCTGCCAGCCGTGATAGGCGGTGCCGTCGTACATGAGGGTCAGAGCAATGTTTCGCATGAAAGCCTCCCGGGGAAAAAGTGACTCACAGCCCGAAAACGCGCAGCACCACGATGCCGGC
This sequence comes from Candidatus Evtepia faecigallinarum, assembly GCA_019115225.1. Lineage (GTDB taxonomy): Bacteria > Bacillota > Clostridia > Oscillospirales > Oscillospiraceae > Evtepia > Evtepia faecigallinarum. The sequence goes on along the minus strand of DXEA01000071.1, from coordinate 15,756 downwards.
GCACAGGGCGATGCTGAAGACCAGCAGGCCCCAGTCCCGCCCGGCCATGGTCAGCTGCCGCAGGCTGGTGCGGCCCTCGTCCCCGTGGTAGCAGCGGCACTCCATGGCGATGGCCAGCTCCTCCGCCCGGCGGAAGGAGGAGATGAACAGGGGGATGAGGATGGGAATGAGGGCCTTGGCCTTCTGCACCAGGTTGCCGGTGTCGAAGTCGGCCCCTCTGGCCTTCTGGGCAGAAATGATCTTGTCGGTCTCCTGAATGAGGGTGGGGATGAAGCGCAGGGCGATGCTCATCATCATGGACAGCTCGTGGACGGGGAAGCGGACCTTTTTCAGGGGCCGCAGCAGCCGCTCCAGGCCGTCGGTGAGGGCGATGGGGGAGGTGGTATAGGTCAGCAGCAGGGTGCAGGCGATGAGCATGAGGATGCGCAGGACCATAAAGCCCGCCTTCCACAGCCCCTCCTCGGTGATCCTGAGGATGCCAAAACTCCACACCACCGTGCCGGAGGTATAGAAAAGGTTGAGCAGCGCCGTACAGATGACGATAAAGATCACCGGCTTCATGCCCTTGAGAAAGACCTTGGCCTTCACCCGGGAAATAGCGATGAAGACCAGCAGCACCACCAGGGTCAGGCCATAGGAGACCAGGTGCTTGCAGAGGAAAATGGTGGCGATGAAAAAGACGGTGAAGAGGATCTTCGCCCGGGGGTCAAAGCGGTGGACGAGGGAGGTGCCGGGGAAGTACTGGCCCAGGGTAATGTCCTTGAGCGCCATTCACATCCCCTCCTTTTTCTGCAAAGCGGTCAAAAAGGCCTCCTTGGCCTGCTCCACGGTGTATACCGCCGGGTCCACGTCTGCGCCCAGGGCCCGCATCCGGGCAAAGACTCGGGTCATGGCGGGCACGCCTAAGCCCATCTCCTCCAGCGCGGGCCCGTGGGAAAAGACCTCCCGGGGGGTGCCCACATAGGGCAGCTTCCCCTGGCTGACCACCACCAGGCGGTCGGTGAGCCGGGCCACGTCCTCCATGGAGTGGCTGACGATGATGATGGTGGCGTGGTTGGCCTGGCGGTAGGCCTCGATGTTGGCCAGAATGGCCGCCGCCCCGGCCGGGTCCAGCCCGGCGGTGGGCTCGTCCAGCACCAGGACCTTGGGCTCCATGGCGATGACCCCGGCGATGGCCACCCGGCGCTTCTGGCCGCCGGAGAGCTCAAAGGGGGAGCGCTCCAGCACATGGTCCCCCAGCCCCGCGAAGGAGGCGGCCTGGCGGACCCGCCGGTCCACTTCCTCCTCCGGCAGCTTCATGTTCCGGGGGCCGAAGGCGATGTCCTGATACACAGTCTCCTCAAACAGCTGGTACTCCGGGTACTGAAACACCAGCCCCACCTGGAAGCGGATGCTGTGGGTCAGCTCCTTGCTGCTCCAGATGTCCTTGCCCTGAAAGAGGATCTCCCCCTGGGTCGGCCGCAGCAGCCCGTTCAGGTGCTGGATGAGGGTGGACTTGCCAGAGCCCGTCCGGCCGATGATGCCCAGGTATTCCCCCCCATAGATGGTCAGGGACACATCGTCCAGCGCCCGCTGGGCAAAGGGGGTGTTGGGGCTGTAGATATGGGTCAGGTGATTGATCTCGAGGATAGGTTCCAAATCCGGTCGCTCCTCCCTGTGTGCCCGGGGTCATTGCAGAAGGCCGGCCAAAACGGCGGCGCAGGCCTCGTCACTGATGGCGTCCAGGGGGACGGGCAGTCCCGCCTGGCGCAGTTCATACAGCAGGGCCACGGTCTCCGGCACCGCCAGACCGGCCCCCCGCAGGGTGTCCACATGCTGAAAGACCTCAGCCGGCGGGCCGTCGTCGATGATGTGGCCCCCGGCCATGACGATCAGCCGCTGGGCCTGGGCGGCCTCATCCATGTGGTGGGTGATGAGGACCACGGTGATGCCGTATTTCTCGTTCAAGGTGCGGATGGTCTCCACGGTCTCCCGCCGGCCCACGGGGTCCAGCATGGCGGTGGCCTCGTCCAGGACGATGCACCGGGGCATCATGGCGATGATGCCGGCGATGGCCACCCGCTGCTTCTGGCCGCCGGAGAGCAGGTGGGGGGAGTGCTGGCGCAGGTGGTACATGCCCACCATCTTCAGGGCCTCGTCCACCCGCTGGCGGATCTCCGCCGGGGGGACGCCCAGGTTTTCCGGCCCGAAGGCCACGTCCTCCTCCACCACGCTGGCCACGATCTGGTTGTCGGGGTTCTGAAAGACCATGCCCACCTTGCCCCGGATGGCCAGCAGGTTCTCCGGGTCAGCCGTGTCCAGCCCCTCCACCCACAGCTTTCCCTGGGTGGGGGTGAGCAGGGCGTTGATGTGCTTGGCCAGGGTGGATTTTCCCGAGCCGTTGTGGCCCAGGATGGCCACGAAGGACCCGGCCTCGATCTCTAAATTGATGTCGTCCAGCACCGGCGGATGGCCCGCCGGCTCGTCGGGATAGCAAAAGGTCAGATGCTCTGCCTTGATGATCGTGCTCATGATGCCTCACTTCCCCTCTGCCGTCCACCGGCCCGCAGCCCCGCAGGGGAGGAACAGGCCGGTCTGCTCCACCGGCAGCCCCAGCTCGTCGCTGACGGTGCTGCCGCCGTGGTGTTTGGTCACAAGGGTTTCTAAAATATAGGTCAGCACCGACGGGGCCAGGCCCGTGGTGTAGGAGTTGATGAGAAAGAACAGGGGATGGTCCGACAGGACCCCGGCCACCAGCTCCACAAAGGGATACAGGTTTTCCTCCAGCTTCCAGATCTCCCCGGAAGGGCCCCGGCCGTAGGAGGGGGGGTCCATGATGACGGCGTCATACCGCCGGCCCCGGCGGATCTCCCGCTCCACGAACTTGGCGCAGTCGTCCACGATCCACCGGATGGGGGCGTCCTCCAGGCCGGAGCTTTTGGCGTTCTCCCGGGCCCAGCTGACCATGCCCTTGGCGGCGTCCACATGGCACACCGAGGCCCCGGCGGCGGCGCAGGCGATGGTGGCCGCCCCGGTGTAGGCAAATAGGTTGAGCACCGAGATGGGCCGGCCCGCCCGGCGGATCTGGTCCATGGCAAAGTCCCAGTTGGAGGCCTGCTCGGGGAAGAGACCGGTGTGTTTGAAGTTCATGGGTTTAATATTAAAGGTAAGGTTACGGTAGCGGACCTGCCAGCGCTGTGGCAGGTCCTTTTTTACCCACTGGCCCCCACCGGTGTGGGAGCGGGCATAGCGGGCGTCGGGTTTCTTCCAGCCGGGGTGCCGGCGGGGGGTGTTCCAGATGGCCTGGGGATCGGGGCGGACCAGGGTATAGTCTCCCCAGCGCTCCAGCTTTTCGCCTCTGCCGCAGTCGAGCAGGGTGTAATCCTTCCAGTCAGTCGATGCCCACATGTCAATTCTCCCTTTTTTGCCGCCTGTCCGGCGGCGGTTTTGTGGGGGAAGCTGCCTTCCCACCGTCCTGGGGCGGCGGGGTGCCACAGGACCGATAGAAAATTATAGCATTCTCCGGCCCTTCCGTCAATCAAATGTAGTTCGACAGGAGTTTTTGCGCCCCAGGATTGTATACATGGACAGACACCGGCAGCGGTTTGGGGGGAATTTGTGGGAAAAAGCCGCAGGGGGGCCGGCTGCGGTTGACAGGGGGAGAAAAGGTTGTTACAATGAGGCATCCTGAAAACAAAATATTGTAGAGTATTTGTAGCATACAGGTGCCCGCCTGCGGGCGGGTGAAAAGGGAATACGGTGAGAATCCGTAACGATGCCGTCACTGTGTATGGGAGCAGCTTTCGCAGCTCACTGGGAGACCGGGAAGAGGAAAGCCGCGCGGAACAAAGTCAGGAGACCTGCCTGTATGTGGAATCTGAAATCTGCGGTCCACAGATTTTTGTTCTCACAAATGACGACGAAAATACGGGAGTATTGTAGCTTCATGGACTGAGAGGCGGCCGCGTCAGCGCGGCCGTTTTTTATTTTGCAGTGTTTTGTCGGGAAAAATCACACAGAAAGAGGACAGTACCATGAAGAAATTGCTATCCCTCCTCCTCAGCGCCACCCTGCTGGCGGCCCTGCTGGCCGGCTGCGGCGGCGCCCCCGCCGGCACGGAGGAGACCACGGCAGAGGACACCCAGAGCCAGCCCGGCACCGGGGAGGCCGCCCAGGACAACCCCCGCAACCAGGACGGGATCGGGGAGAAGGAGCTGCTGGTGGTGAGCTTCGGCACCAGCTACAACGACAACCGCCGCCAGACCATCGGGGCCATCGAGGACGCCTTAGAGGTTGCCTTCCCCGACTATTCCGTCCGCCGGGCCTTTACCAGCCAGATCATTCTGGACAAGGTGAAGGACCGGGACGGGGTGGCCATGGACAACGTCCAGCAGGCCCTGGACCGGGCGGTGGACAACGGGGTCAAGACCCTCATCCTCCAGCCCACCCACCTGATGAACGGCCTGGAGTATGAAGAGCTGGTGGACACGGCGGCCCAGTATGCCGACGCCTTCGAGCACCTGGCCATCGGCCAGCCCCTGCTCACCGACCGGGCAGACTTTGAGGGGGTGGCAGCGGCCATCACCCAGGCCACCGCCCAGTATGACGACGGCAAGACCGCCATCTGCTTCATGGGCCACGGCACCACCGCCGCCTCCAATGCCGTCTACACCACCCTCCAGGACCTGCTGGCCGGGAAGGGACAGGACAATTACTACATCGGCACCGTGGAGGCAGAGCCCTCCCTGGACACCGTCCTGGCCGCCGTCCAGAAGGGGAGCTATGAGCGGGTGGTCCTCCTGCCCCTCATGATCGTGGCCGGGGACCATGCCAGCAACGACATGGCCGGGGACGAGGACGACTCCTGGAAGAGCGTTTTCACCGCCGCCGGCTATGAGGTGGAATGCCAGCTCACCGGTTTAGGGGAGCTGGAGGCCATCCAGCAGCTCTTCATCGCCCACGCCCAGCAGGCCATGGACAGCGTCCAGTAAACAACCGGAACCACAGAGAGGAAACAGAACATGAAACAGAAACTGACCCTATTCCTGGCCGCCCTCATGGCCCTCACCCTGACCGCCTGCGGCGGCCAGCAGACCGAGAGCACCAAGCAGGTGGCCGACGAGAGCGACATGGCCCAGCCCCAGGAGGTAATCCAGGAGGGGATGGAGCCCGTGAAAGCCGACGCCCTGAAGGACGGGGAGTACACCGTGACGGTGGACTCCAGCTCCTCTATGTTCCAGGTGACATCCTGCACCCTGATGGTGCAGGACGGGACCATGACCGCTCAGATGACCATGAGCGGCACGGGCTATCTGTGGGTCTATCCCGGCACTGCCGAGGAAGCCGCCGCAGCATCGGAGGAGGATTACATCCCCTTCCAGGAGACCGACAGCGGAGAACACACCTTCACCCTGCCCGTGGAAGCCCTGGACCAGGGCATCCCCTGCGCCGCTTTCAGCAAGCGCAAGGAGATGTGGTATGACCGCACCCTGGTCTTCCGGGCAGACTCCCTGCCCCAGGAGGCCTTTGCCCAAACTGCCCTGACCACAGCGGCAGACCTGGGCCTGGCTGACGGGACATACCAGGCGGCGGTCACCCTGACCGGCGGTTCCGGCCGTTCCAGCGTGGAATCTCCCGCCCGCCTCGTCGTCCAGGACGGCCGGATCACCGCCACCATCGTCTGGGGCAGTGCCAATTATGAGTACATGAAGGTGGACGGGCAGCAGTATCTGCCCGAAAACACCGGCGGCAACGCCACCTTCACCATCCCCGTGGCGGGCTTTGACCGGGCCATCCCCGTCCAGGCCAGCACCACGGCCATGAGCACCCCCCATGAGATCGACTATACCCTCACCTTTGATTCTGCCACCTTGGAGCCTGTCCCATGAAAAAAACACTTGCTATCGCCCTTTTCCTGTTCGCCTGCCTGCTCCTGACCTCCTGCACCGGGCAGGAGCAGGACGCCACGGCAGGGGAGACCAGCTGGGCTAACCTGGACTTTTCCCAGGAAATCGAAATCCTGTACGCCACCCAATTCGATGCTGCCTCCACCCAGGACGGCTACACCAAGCTCACCGTGGCCGACGGGGAGACTTACCTCCTGGTCCCCGAGGGCAAGGCGGTCCCCGGGGATGTCCCGGCGGAGGTCACCGTGATCCGCCAGCCCCTGGAGAACATCTACCTGGCCGCCACCTCCGCCATGGATCTCTTCCGGGGCCTGGACGCCATCGACAAGGTGACTCTCTCCGGCCTGGAGGCCGACGGCTGGTACATCCAGGAGGCCAAGGACGCCATGGCGGCCGGCCAGATGGTTTATGCCGGCAAATACCGTGCCCCGGACTACGAGCTCATCCTGTCCAAGCACTGCGACCTGGCCATCGAGTCCACCATGATCTATCACAACCCCGAGGTGAAGGAGCAGCTGGAGGGCTTTGACATCCCCGTCTTTGTGGAGCGCTCCAGCTACGAAAGCCACCCCCTGGGCCGCATGGAGTGGATCAAGGTATACGGCCTGCTGCTGGGCTGCCCGGAGGAGGCCACGGCCTATTTTGACCAGCTGATGCGGGACCTGGAGCCCGTGTTCCGGACCGAGCCCACGGGCAAGACCGTTGCCTATTTCTACCTCACCGCCAACGGCGCGGCCAACGTGCGCAAGTCCGGGGACTACCTGGCCAAAGCCATCGAGCTGGCCGGCGGCACCTATGCCTTCCAGGACCTGGCCGGCGAGGACAACGCCCAGGCCACCACCAACCTGCAGATGGAGGCCTTTTACACCCAGGCCAAGGATGCGGACATCTTCATCTACAGCGGCACCATCGAGGGCGAGCTGGAAAGCTTAGACCAGCTGCTGGAAAAAAGCCCCCTGCTGGCCGACTGCAAGGCCGTCCGGGAGGGCAAGGTCTGGTGTACCGGCAAGAACTTCTTCCAGGAGAGCCTTGGCCTGGGCGACTTCATGGCCGATGTAAACAAGATCCTCACCCAGGACCAGGTCGCCGCAGAGGACCTGACCTATCTGTATCCCTTAACATAACCAGGAAGGAGGGTGTCTATGAACGGGGAACGACGGCGCTATGTCCTGGCCTTCGGCCTGCTGGCGGTGCTGCTGGCGGCTCTTGCGGCCTGGAACCTGAATGCGGGCACCCTCTCCCTGTCGGTGTCCCAGGTGGCGGCCATTCTCATGGGCCAGGACACCAATGAGACCGCCTACCGGGTCCTGTGGGACCTCCGCCTGCCCCGGGTGCTGGGGGCGGTGCTGCTGGGGGGCGCCCTGTCGGTGTCGGGCTTTCTGCTCCAGACCTTTTTCAATAACCCCATCGCCAGCCCCTTCGTCCTGGGCATCTCCTCCGGGGCCAAGCTCACCGTGGCCCTGACCATGATCTTTCTCCTGAGCCGGGGCGTGGCCTCCAGCTCCTGGCTGCTCATCGGGGCGGCCTTTGTTGGGGCCATGGCCGCCATGGCCCTGGTGCTGGCGGTGTCCCAAAAGGTCCGGCGGATGTCGGTGCTCATCCTGTGCGGGATCATGGTGGGCTATATCTGCTCGGCGGTGACCGACTTTGCGGTGACCTTTGCAGAGGATGCCAACATCGTCAACCTCCACAACTGGTCCGTGGGCAGCTTTTCCGGCCTGACCTGGCGCAATGTGGGCACCATTGCCATCACTGTGGGGGTGGGCCTGGTGTGGGCCCTCTTTCTCTCCAAGCCCATGGGGGCCTATCAGATGGGGGAGAGCTATGCCCAGAGCGTGGGGGTGTCCATCCGCCGCTTCCGGGTGGAGCTCATCCTCCTCTCCAGCCTCCTGTCCGCCTGTGTGACCGCCTTTGCCGGGCCCATCTCCTTTGTGGGCATCGCCGTGCCCCATCTGGTGCGCAGCCTGCTGGGTACGGCAAAGCCCATCGTGGTCCTGCCCGGCTGCTTTCTGGGAGGCGCGGTGTTCTGCCTGTTCTGCGACCTCATCGCCCGCACGGCCTTTGCCCCGGTGGAGATGAGCATCAGCACCGTCACCGCCCTCTTCGGGGCCCCGGTGGTGATTTATATGATGGTCCGCCGCCAGAGCCGGGCCATGTGAGGGGGTGGACCATGAAGCACCAGTGCCTGCAAACGGAACAGATGACCGTGGGCTACCACGGCAAGCCTCTGGTGGAGGGGATCGACCTGTGCCTGCACCGGGGGGAAATCATGGCCCTCATCGGCCCCAACGGGGCGGGGAAGTCCACCATCTTAAAAAGCATCATCCGCCAGCTGCGCCTGCTGGGGGGCGTGGTGAAGGTGGAGGACGTACCCCTGGAAGAGCTCACCAACCAGCAGCTGGCCCGCTGCCTGTCGGTGCTCATGACCGGCCAGCGCTCCCCGGAGCTGATGACCTGCCGCCAGGTGGCCGCTGCCGGGCGCTATCCCTACACCGGCCGCCTGGGGATTCTCACCCAAGACGACTGGGACAAGGTGGACCGGGCCCTGGACCAGGTCCACGCCGGCGACCTGGCCCACCAGCCCTTCACCGCCGTCAGCGACGGCCAGCGCCAGCGGGTCCTTCTGGCCCGGGCCCTGTGCCAGGAGCCGGAGATCTTGGTCCTGGACGAGCCCACGTCGTTTTTAGACATCCGTTACAAATTAGAACTGCTGACTACCTTAAAAGAATTGGTCCGCCGGCAAAACCTGGCCGTCCTCCTCTCCCTGCACGAGCTGGACCTGGCCCAGCGGATCTCCGACACCGTGGTGTGCATCCACAACAACGCCATCGAGCGCTGGGGCCCCCCGGAGGAGGTCTTTACCGCCGATTACATTCCCCACCTCTACGACCTCACCCAAGGTAGCTACGAACCCGCCTGGGGCAGCTTAGAGCTGCCGCCGGTGCAGGGAGAGCCCCAGGTTTTCGTCATCGGGGGCGGGGGCAGCGGCATTGCCGCCTACCGCCGCCTTCAGCGGCAGGGCATCCCCTTTGCCGCCGGGATTTTGCATGAAAACGATCTGGACTTTCCCGCAGCCCGGGCCCTGGCAGCGGCGGTGGTGACCGAGCGGGCCTTTGCCCCCATCGGCCCCCAGGCCCTCCGGGAAGGACTTGCGTGGGTGGAGCGGTGCCCCCGGGTCCTGTGCTGCTGCCGGACCTTCGGCCCCATGAACGAGGCAAACCGCCAGCTGCTCCAGGCCGCCCAGGCCCGGAACAAGCTGACCTGGGAGACCGGAAAGGAGGACGCCCATGGCCTTTGAGCACTATCTGTTCTCCGACGGCAAGCGCCGCCGCTGCGGCTTCACCACCGGCACCTGCGCCGCCCTGGCCGCCGCCGGGGCCGCCCGGAAACTCCTGCTGGGCCGCTGGCCGGACACCGTCCGCCTGCGCACCCCCAAGGGGCTGGTGGTAGAAGTCCCCCTGGAGGACTGCCGCCTGGAGGGGGATGCCGCCGTCTGCGGGGTACGCAAGGACGGGGGAGACGACGTGGACCAGACCACCGGCGCCCTCATCGTGGCGTCCGTGTCCCGGACCGATCCCCCCGGCATCACCATCCTGGGCGGCCCCGGCGTGGGCCGGGTGACCAAGCCCGGCCTGGACCAGCCCGTGGGTTCCCCCGCCATCAACCGGATCCCCCGGCAGATGATCCGGCAGGAGCTGGAAACCCTCTGCCGGGAAAGCGACTACCGGGGGGGCCTGACGGTGACCATCTCGGTGCCGGAGGGGGCGCGCATCGCGGAAAAGACCTTCAACCCCCACCTGGGCATCCAGGGGGGCATCTCCATTTTGGGGACCTCCGGCATTGTGGAGCCCATGAGCCTGACCGCCATGGCAGACAGCCTCCGGCTGGAGCTGCGCCAGCTGGCCGCCCAGGGGGAGAGGAACGTCATCCTCACTCCAGGCAACTACGGCCAGGATTTTCTCCAACACCATGGTCTGGACAAACTGGGGGTGCCGGTGGTCAAGTGCAGCAACTTCATCGGGGAGGCCCTGGACCAGGCGGCAGAGGACGGCATGGAAGGGGTGCTCCTGGTGGGCCACGCAGGCAAGCTGGTCAAGTTGGCCGGGGGCATCCTGAACACCCACAGCCGCTATGGAGACTGCCGGACAGAGCTCTTCTGCGCCCACGCCGCCGTGTGCGGCGCAGACCAGGCGACCTGCCGGGCCCTGTTGGCGTCAGCCACCACCGACGCCTGTTTGGCGATTTTAGAACAAGCCGGCTTACGGCAGGCGGTGCTGGACCGCCTGCTCACCGCCATTCACAGCCACCTCACCCGCCGGGTGGGGGGAAGGTATCCCATCGGGGCCATCCTCTTCTCCAACCAGTTTGGAGAGCTGGGCCGGACCCCGGACACACAGGAGGTATTGCAGCGATGGCAGCAAAAACAGGAACTTTCTATGGGGTGAGCGTAGGCCCCGGCGACCCGGAGCTGCTCACGGCGAAAGCCCTCCGCATCCTGGCGGCCTGCCCGGTGATCGCCGCCCCCCGGACCGCCGGTGGGGAACAGCTGGCCCTGTCCATCGCCCGCCAGGCGGTGGACCTGGCAGACAAGGAACTGCTCCCCCTGGCCTTTTCCATGGACCGGGACGAGGCAGTCCGCAAGGCCGCCTGGCAAAAGGCCGCCGGCCAGGTCCGCGCCGTCCTGGACCGGGGCCAGGACGTGGCCATGGTGGTGCTAGGGGACGTGTCCATCTATGCCACCTACTGCTCCCTCATGGAGATATTGCAGGGGGAGGGCTATGCCACCGAGATGATCCCCGGCGTGACCAGCTTTTCCGCCATCGCCGCCCGCCTGGGCATGAGCCTGACCACCATGGAGGAGCCCCTCCACATCCTCCCCGCCTCCCAGGCTGACCAATGGGAGGGCCTGTCCTTACCCGGCACAAAAATTCTTATGAAGTCCGGCCGGAACCTGGGACCGCTGATGGAGGAACTCTCCCGCCGGGACCTTCCGTCCCGGGCTTCCCTGGTGGCCAACTGCGGCCTGCCGGGGGAAGTGGTCTGTCGGGATTTGCGAAAATTTTCCGCCCCCACAGGCTATTACACCACTGTGATCGTAAAGGAGTGAGACCATGGTTCACTTTGTAGGCGCGGGGCCGGGGGCCCCGGATCTGATCACCCTGCGGGGTGCCGAATATTTGAAAACCGCCAGCGTCGTCATCTATGCCGGCAGCCTGGTTAACCCCGTCCTGCTGGGCCTGTGTCCCCCGGACTGCCGCATCTTCAACAGCGCGGAGATGACCCTGGAGCAGGTCCTGGCCGCCATCGACCAGGCGGAGAGGGAGGGAAAGGACACCATCCGCCTGCACAGCGGCGACCCCTGCCTCTACGGGGCCATCCAGGAGCAGATGGACGTCTTGAAAGCCAAAAACATCCCCTTTGACCTCACCCCCGGCGTGTCCAGCTTCTGCGGCGCGGCGGCGGCGGTGGAGCGGGAGTACACCCTGCCCGGCATCAGCCAGACCGTCATCATCACCCGCATGGCAGGCCGGACCCCGGTGCCCGAGGGGGAGCGCATGGCCGCCCTGGCCGCCCATGGTGCTACCATGGTGATCTTCCTCTCCGCCTCCCTGCTGGAGGGCTTGCAGGAAGCCCTCCTCCAAGGGGCCTACACCCACCAGACCCCGGCGGCTCTGGTCTACAAGGCCACCTGGCCGGAGGAAAAGGTGGTCCACTGCACCCTGGGCCAACTGGCCCGGACAGGCCGGGACCACGGCATCTCCCAAACCGCCCTGGTGCTGGTGGGGGACTTTCTCAACGGCCCCTATGACCGCAGCCGCCTGTACGCCCCGGACTTCTCCACGGGCTATCGGAGGACCACGGAATGAACCTGGCCTTTGCTGCCTTCACCCAACGGGGCCAGACCCTGGCCCAACGGCTGGCGGATGTTTTGGGCGGCACCGTCACCCGCTGCGGCAAGGACCACCCCCTGGACACCTGGACCCAGGCCCACTTTGCCCGCTGCGACGGCCTCATCTTCGTGGGGGCGACCGGGATCGCCGTCCGGGCCGTGGCCCCCTATCTGGAAAGCAAGACCACCGACCCCGCCGTGGTGGTGGTGGACGAGGGGGGAACCTTCGTCATCCCCCTGCTCAGCGGCCACCTGGGGGGCGCCAACCATCTGGCCCGCCAAGCGGCGGAGCTCCTGGGTGCCACCCCGGTGATCACCACGGCCACCGACCTCCGGGGCCTCTTTGCGGTGGACACCTGGGCCAAGGCCCAGGGCTGCCGGGTTCTGGAGCCGGAGCGCATCAAAACCGTCTCCGGCAAGCTGCTGGCGGGGGAGAGCATCACCCTCCGCTGCCCCTGGCCGGTGGCGGGGGAGATCCCCCAAGGGGTGATCCTCACCGACAGTGAGGACTGCGACGTGGATGTCACCCTCTTTCCCGGCCCCACAGGCGCCCTCCACCTGATCCCCCGGATTCTGGTGCTGGGGGTGGGCTGCCGGCGGGGCACGTCAGAGGGGGCCATTGCGGAGACCGTCACCCAGGTGCTGGAGGGGTTAGGCTGCGCCCCCCAGGCCCTGGCCCGGGTGTGCTCTATCGACTTAAAGGCAGAGGAAGCTGGCCTGGTGGCCTTCTGCCGTACCTGGGGGCTTCCCCTGGTGACCTACTCCGCCCAGGCGTTGGAACAGGCGCCGGGGACCTTCACCCCGTCGGACTTTGTCCGGCAGGTGACCGGCACCGACAACGTCTGCGAGCGCAGCGCCGTGCTGGGCAGCGGCGGCGGGGTCCTGTGCCAAAAGAAATACACGGGGGACGGGGTCACGGCAGCCGTGGCCCAAGGGTCCTTCCAACCGGAATGGCGGTGGTAAGATGGGAAAACTTTATTTGATCGGCCTGGGCCCCGGCGGCCCCTTGCAGCTCACCCGTCAGGCCTATGAGGCCCTGGCGGCCTCGGACGTCCTCTGCGGCTACACGGGCTACATCGCCCTGGCCAAGGACTGGTTTCCCGAAAAGGAAACCTATGCAACCCCCATGACCCAGGAGCTGGACCGCTGCCGCTGGGCCCTGGAGACCGCCCGGGGCGGCAGGACAGTGGCCCTCCTCTCCAGCGGGGACGCGGGGGTGTACGGCATGGCCGGCCCCCTGCTCCAGCTGACCCAGGGGGCGCAGGATGTGGAGATCCAGGTCATCCCCGGCGTCACGGCGGCCCTGTCCGGGGCGGCGGTGCTGGGGGCCCCCCTGATGCACGATTTCTGCCTCATCTCCCTGTCGGACCTGCTCACCCCCTGGGAGCAGATCGAAAAGCGCCTCATACATGCCGCCCAGGGGGACTGGGTCATCGTCCTGTACAACCCCGGCTCCAAAAAGCGCCGGGACTATCTGCGCCGGGCCTGTGATCTCCTGCTCCAATACAAAAGCCCGGAGACGGTGTGCGGCTGGGTGCGCAACATCGGCAGGGAGGGGACCACCCACCAGACCCTTACCCTAAAAGAACTGCGCGAGACAGAAGTTGACATGTTCACCACCGTCTTTATCGGCTCCAGCACCACACAGACCGTAGGCCCCTGGATGGTCACCCCCCGGGGCTATGAGAGGAAACGATGAAAATTTTACTCTTCGGCGGCACCACCGAGGGCCGCCTGCTGGCCTGCGCCCTCACCCAGCGGGGCCATCAGGTCACCGTCAGCGTGGCCACCCCCCTGGGGGCAGAGGTCCTGGCGGGCCACTTTACAGGGGAGGTCCTCACCGGCCGCCTGGACCGGACGGCCATGAAAACCCTCCTTCCCGCCTATGACCTGTGCATCGACGCCACCCACCCCTACGCCCAGGAGGTCAGCCGCCTGCTCCGGGAGACCAGCACGGAGACCGGCACCCCCCTGCGCCGTCTGGCCCGGCAGGCCGGGGACCCGGAGGGGTGCATCCCCGTGGACAGCTGCGCCCAGGCGGCGGAATTTCTCCAGGATAAGGAGGGGAATGTCCTGCTCACCACCGGCTCCAAGGAGCTGGCGGCCTTTGCCGCCCTGTCTCCGGACCGGCTCTTCCCCCGGGTCCTGCCCACCCACGCCGGACTGGACGCCTGCCTGTCCCTGGGCATCCCCCACAGCAACATTCTCGCCCTCCAGGGCCCCTTCACCCAGGCCATGAACCAGGCCATGCTGGAGCAGTATCACATCCGTTGGCTGGTGACCAAGGACGGCGGAAGCCCGGGGGGCTTTGCAGACAAGCTCACTGCGGCTCAGGCCGTGGGCGTGCCTGTGCTCCTGGTCCGCCGCCCGCCGGATGGGGGAGAGCGTTTGGAGGACCTGTTAAACGACTTGGAAAGGGGAGAGAACCCATGCAAGTGACCCTCATCGGCCTGGGCTGCGGCAGCCCGGAGACCATGACCCTGGCGGCCCAGAAAGCCTTGGCAAAGGCGGATGTCATCTTGGGGGCCCCCCGCCTGCTGGCCGCCCTGCCTGACGGCGCTGCAAAAAAAATCGAGGGGGTGAAGCCGGCGGACCTGCTGGCCCACCTCACTGCCGAAAACTGGGCAACCCCCTGCGTGGTGTTCAGCGGCGACACCGGTTTTTACTCCGGGGCCAAAAAGCTCCTGCCCCTGCTGCGGGAGAAGGGCATCGAGGCTGTCGTCCTGCCCGGCCTGTCCAGCTTGCAGGCCCTTGCCGCCCAACTGGGGCGCAGCTGGCAGGACTGGCGGCTGTGCTCGGCCCACGGGGTGGCCGCAGACCCGGCGGCGGAGGTGTGCCACGGTCAGCCGGTGTTTTTCCTCACCGGCGGCAAAGTGACCCCGGCGGACCTGTGCCGCCGTCTCACCCAGGCGGGGCTGGGCAGCTTGCCGGCGGCGGTGGGGGAGGACTTGTCCTATCCCACCCAACGCATCCGTCAGGGGACGGCTGCCGGGCTGGCAGAGCAGACGTACTCCCCCCTGAGCGTCCTGCTGGTGGACCCCGCCCCCCGGCCTGCCCCCCGCACCCCCGGCATTCCCGACGAGGAATTCATCCGGGGCAAGGTCCCCATGACCAAGCAGGAGGTCCGGGCGGCCATCCTGGCCAAGCTGGCCATAGGCCCCGACGACCTGTGCTGGGACATCGGGGCGGGCACCGGCAGCGTCAGCGTGGAATTGGCCCTCCACAGCCGGGCCGTCTGGGCGGTGGAGGAACGGGAGGAAGCCTGTGAGCTGATCCGCCAAAACCGGGAAACGTTCGGGGCCTGGAACCTCCATCTGGTCCAGGGAACCGCCCCGGCAGCCTGTGAGGACTTGCCCGCCCCCGATGCGGTGTTCATCGGCGGCATCGGGGGAGAGCTGGGAGAGATTTTGTCTCTCATTTCCCAGCGTGCGCCGAAAGCCCCCATCTGCCTCTCCGCCATCACCATAGAAACCCTCCACCGGGCCGTCACCGGCCTGGAAGCTCTGGGCTATGACACGGAAATCGTCCAAATCGCCGTCAGCCGAACCAAGCATGCCAAGGACTTCCACTTGCTCTTAGCGCAAAATCCCGTCTTTCTCATCACCGGGAGGAAGCCATGAGGCGGCTCATGGTGACCGCCCCGGCCAGCGGCAGCGGCAAGACGGTGCTCACCTGCGGCCTGCTGGCGGCCTTTCAGGCACGGGGTGTCTCCACCGAAGCCTTCAAGTGCGGCCCGGATTACATCGACCCCATGTTCCACAAAAAGATCCTGGGCCTGCCCAGCCGCAACCTGGACCTCTTCCTCCAGGGGGAGCAAGGGGTCCGGGATACCCTTGCCGGCCAGCAGGCGGACCTGGCCCTCATCGAGGGGGCCATGGGCTACTACGACGGCCTGAACGGCACCGACCAGGCCAGCGCCTGGCACACCGCCCGGACCGGAGACCTGCCGGTGATCCTGGCCGTCCGCCCCGGCGGCAGCAG
>DXEA01000070.1 GCA_019115225.1 Candidatus Evtepia faecigallinarum | reverse complement strand
CAGGGAGCGCAGGTAGAACGCCTCCTCGTCGGTAAAGATCCCGTCTGCCCGGGTGCGGTACAGGGTCATCAGGGCCATCACCTGATGGTCGTAGGCCAGGTTCACGCTCATGGTGTCGTAGATGTTGTACTGCTGGTACATGCCCTGGAAGAGGGGGCTTTGCAGGCGGCCCTCGCCGATGAGGTCGCTGCTGCGGACCACGATGGACTCGGGGGCATGGCTGACCCAGAGGCTCTCGTCCAGGTAGTCCCGGTCGATCCACGCCTCCTCCAGGGGCGTAAAGCTGTCCGGCATACAAAAGGGGTCCCGGTGGCGGATGGCCCGGGTGTCCGGGTCGATGTCCACCCGCATGAGGCTGGCGTAGGTATAGGGGACGATGAACTTGACCTGGGCCAGAATAGACCGTTTCAAATCGTCCATGTCCTTGCAGGTGTGGATGTGGTAGATGATCTCGTTGTACAGCAGAAAGTCGTTCTTTTCCATAAAACCCTCCTGGGGGAAACTGGGGCAGGGACGCGTCTTTTTGATTTTACCCTCCTTTCGGGGGAAACGCAAGGGATTTTTCCCCCAGCCTTCCGGTGTTGTTTCTAATTATATTTGCTACCTCATTCTCTGATTTCGGAAGGAAACTTCCCTTTTTTCGGAGCGAATACCGAAGGGAAATCATAAATTTCCCCACTTTTTGTCATTGAAAACAGGAAGTTCCTCGGGTATGATACAGACAGATCAAACGATCCGCCGGCGCAACAGGAAAGTTTCTCAAAAGTGATTGAAAAGGAGAGTATCACCATGAAAACCATCGCTATCGTTCTTCTCGGCCTCATCGACCTGCTGTGCGTGGGTATGATCTACTATCGCCTGTACACCAGCACCGACATGGCCAGCACCGCGGCCATCTTCCTGGTCCTCACCGCCATCGCCTGGACCGCCGCCGCCCTCATCGGCCGGCTGACCACGCCGGCAGAGGCAAAGACCCCCAAGGCCACCTTCCGCCGCCGGGACGCCTGACCGGTCCCCGGAAGCGGACCCCATAGATCAAAAAAGGAACGGACCGTCAGGTCCGTTCCTTCTTTCGTTCATAGGTCAGATAGGAGTAGGCAAATTCCCCCCACACATAGGGCCCCTCGGCGCCGGTAAGCTCCCATTCCGGGTCCCGGTCCAGGTCGGGAAAGTAGGTGTCCGCCTGGGGAAAGGCTGTGTGGAGCCGGGTCACATGGGCCCGGTCACAGTGGGCCAGGGCCTGGCGGTAGACCGTCTCCCCGCCGATGACATAGGTGTCCGCCGGGGCGGCGGCCAGGGCAGCGGCCAGGGTGGGATAGACCTCCCCTCCCTCGGGGGCAAAGGATGGGTCCCGGCTGAGGATCAGGTTGCGCCGGTTTTTCAGGGGCCGGCCGCCGGGGAAGGTGGCCACCGTCTTGCGCCCCACCAGCACCGGGTGGCCCGAAGTGCGGCGCTGGAAGCGCTTCAAATCCGGGGGGATGTAGCACAGCTGGTCGCCGGCCCGGCCAATGGCCCAGGCGGCGTCTGCCATCACGATCAGTTCCATGGTCTCCCCTCCTGTCCTTATACCGCCACCGGGATCTTCTCCGCCAGCTCGTGGCACTGGTAGCCCTCTAAACGGACGCTATCCGGTGAAAATGCATAAAAATCCGTCACAGCCGGGTCCACCCACAGCTTGGGGGCCGGGTAGGGGGTGCGGGTGAGGAGCTCCTCCACGATGGGCACATGGCGGTCGTAGATGTGGGCGTCGGCGATCACATGGACCAGCTCCCCCACCTCCAGCCCCGACACCTGGGCCAGGAAGTGGACCAGCACCGCGTACTGCATCACGTTCCAGCCGTTGGCGGTGAGCATGTCCTGGGAGCGCTGGTGGAGGATGGCGTTGAGGATTTTGCCGGTGACGTTGAAGGTCATGGAGTAGGCGCAGGGGTACAGGGCCATCTCGCTCAGGTCGTGGTGGTTGTAGAGATTGGTTAAAATGCGCCGGGAGGAGGGGTTGTGTTTCAGATCATACAGCACCCGGTCCACCTGGTCCATCTCCCCCTCGGGGTAGCGGTGCTTCACCCCCAGCTGGTAGCCATAGGCCTTGCCGATGGACCCGCTCTCGTCCGCCCAGGCGTCCCAGATGCCCGTGGCCAGGTCGTGGACGTTGCTGGACTTCTTCTGCCAGATCCACAGCAGCTCGTCCACGGCGCTTTTCAGATACATCCGCCGGATGGTCTGGATGGGAAACTCCTGGCGCAGGTCGTAGCGGTTGACCACCCCGAAGAGCTTGATGGTGTGGGCGGGGGTGCCGTCGGCCCACCGGGGGCGGACGGGCAGGTCCCTGTCCCAGGTCCCCTTGGCCAGGATGTCCCGGCAGTTTTGTAAAAAGAGTTCGTCGGCTTTGCTCATGGTTCCTCCTTCTGGCATTGGCCATACAGCACGTCGTCGTCATGGCCGGTGATGGTCACCGGCAGGATGCGGTTGTGCAGGTCCTCCCCTTTCACCCGCACCTCCATGTATTGGGGGCCGTAGCCCCGCCACCAGCCGTCCTTTTCCTCCTCAAAGAGGACGTCCACCCGCTGGCCCACCCAGCTTGCCAGCCAGGACGCGTGGAGCTGCCCCAGCGCCTCCCCCGCCCGGTGGGCCCGATCGGCCTTGACGGCGTTGGGGATCTGGTCGGGCATGGCCGCCGCCGGGGTCCCCTGGCGGCGGGAGTAGGGAAAGACGTGGACCCGGGATAACCGGCAGCGCTGGACCAGGTCTAAACTTTCGGCAAAGTCCTCCTCGGTCTCCCCGGGAAAGCCCACGATGAGGTCGGTGGTCACCGCCGGGCGGCGGAACCAGTGGTTCAGCCGGTCCACCGTCCGGGCATAGTCGGCAGCGGTATACTTCCGTCCCATCCGGGCCAGGGTGGCGTCGCACCCGCTTTGTAGGGACAGGTGGAAGTGGGGGCACAGGTTGGGCAGGTCTGCCAGAGTGCGGCAGAAGTCCTCCGTCACCGTCCGGGGCTCTAAGGACCCCAGGCGCACCCGCAGGCCGGGGGCCGCCCGGCAGACGGTCTCGATAAGCCGGGCCAGGGAGGGCCGCCCCGGCAGGTCCCGGCCGTAGCCGGAGAGCTCGATGCCCGTCACCACCAGCTCCCGGTAGCCCTCTTTGGCCAGCCGGGCCGCCTCCGCCGCCGCCTGGTCCAGGGGGAGAGAGCGCACCCGCCCTCTGGCATAGGGGATGATGCAATAGGTGCAGAAGTTGGTGCAGCCGTCCTCCACCTTCAGCATGGCCCGGGTGCGCCCGGCTAAGCCCCCGGCGGGCAGGACCTCAAAGTCCATCCGCCGGAAGGGGTCGTCCACCAGGACCTCTCCCCCGGCCTCCCGGTCCCGGGCCAGGGCCTCCAGCTTGTCCAGAAAGGCCACCCGGTCCCCGGTGCCCCCCACCAGGTCGGCCCCCAGGGCCGCGGCCTGGTCCGGGGAGACCTGGGGATAGCACCCGCACAGGGCGATGAGGGCCGCCGGGGCCCGCCGCCGGACCTGGCGCACCGCCTGGCGGGATTTCTTGTCGCTGACGGCGGTGACGGTGCAGCTGTTGATGAGATAGGCGTCGGCCTCCCCCTCAAAGGGGACCAGGGTGTGGCCCCTGGCCTGGAGGAGCTCCTCCATGGCCTGACTCTCGTACTGGTTGACCTTGCAGCCCAGGGTGTGGATGGCAACGCGCATGGCCGTCCTCCTTTGCGAAAATACCGAAAAACCTTTCCTTTCGGGAAAAAGTCTGCTATAATATAACACTCCTGTCGTGTGTTTTCACACGACCCCATCTTAACACAAACCAGGCGGGCCGAGAAGGGGGGAAATGGGAAAAAAAGACCTTTTCTGACCCCTCCCCCGCCGAGAGCAGGAGGCATACTCCCCCATGGCCCACACCTTTTTCGCCTACATCGCCCGGATGAAATACATCGGCCGCTGGGGCCTGATGCGCAATACCGTCCCGGAGAACATCCAGGAGCACTCCCACATGGTGGCCGTGCTGGCCCACGCCCTGGCGGTGATCCGCCGGGACCGGTTCGGCGGGGACATCGACCCCGGCCGGGTGGCCGCCGTGGCCCTGTACCACGACGCCCCGGAGATCTTCACCGGCGACCTGCCCACCCCCGTCAAGTACGCCAACTCCGCCATCCAGACCGCCTACAAGGCCGTGGAGCACGACGCCGCCCGCCGCCTGACGGCCATGCTGCCCCAAACCCTCCGCCCGGCCTTTGCCGCCCTGCTGGAGGAGGAGGACCCTGCGGTGACGGAGCTGGTAAAGGCCGCCGACAAGCTCTCGGCCCACTTAAAATGCCTGGAGGAATTGAAGGCGGGCAACCGGGAGTTCCAGTCCGCCGCCCAGCAGACCCGGGCGGCGTTGGAGGGCTACCGCCTGCCCGAGCTGGATTACTTTCTGGCCGAGTTCCTCCCCGCCTTCTCCCTGACCCTGGATGAGCTGCAGGACCAGTCCGGCCAGGACTGACCTGTGTTTGCATCATACATTCCCCCCCACAAATCATATAGAAACCATACGACACAAGAGAGGTATCATTACTATGCGCGCAGTCATCACCGTGGCCGGCAAGGACCGGGTGGGCATCATCGCCAACGTCACCCAGGCCCTGGCCAAGCAGAACGTCAACGTCCTGGACATCACACAGACCATCCTGCCCCCCGACTTTTTCACCATGGTCATGCTGGTGGATGCCGGCCAGTCCACCGTCCCCTTCGGCGAGCTGGCCGACCAGATGGCCGAGCTGGGCCAGCAGATGGGCATGGACATCCGGGCCCAGCGGGAGGACACCTTCCAGGCCATGCACCGGATCTGAGGAAGGAGGCTACGATTTATTATGGTCAATTCCTCCGAGATCCTGCAAACCATCCACATGTTCGACCAGCAGCACCTGGACATCCGCACCATCACCATGGGCATCTCCCTGCTGGACTGTGCCCATCCCGACCCCAAGACCGCCTGCCAGAAGATTTATGATAAAATCTGCCGCCGGGCCCAGAACCTGGTGGCCGTGGGCCAGACCATCGAGAAGGAGTTCGGCATCCCCATCGTCAACAAGCGGGTGTCCGTGACCCCCATCTCCCTGGTGGCCGCCGCCAGCGACACCGCCGACTACGTCCCCTTCGCCGCCGCCCTGGACAGGGCCGCCAAAGCCGTGGGCATCAACTTCATCGGCGGCTTCTCCGCCCTGGTCCAGAAGGGGGCCACCCGGTCGGACCTGAAACTCATTTCCTCCATCCCCGAGGCCCTGGCCACCACTGAGCTGGTGTGCTCCTCGGTGAACGTGGGCTCCACCAAGGCGGGCATCAACATGGACGCCGTGGCGGAGATGGGCCGGGTGATCAAAAAGACCGCCGACCTCACCGCCGCTGCCGGGGGCTTCGGCTGTGCCAAGCTGGTGGTCTTTGCCAACGCCGTGGAGGATAACCCCTTCATGGCCGGCGCCTTCCACGGGGCGGGGGAGCCTGAGTGCGTCATCAACGTGGGCATCTCCGGTCCCGGCGTGGTCCACCACGCCCTGCAGCAGGTGAAGGGCCAGCCCTTTGACGTGGTGGCCGAGACCATCAAGAAGACCGCCTTCCGCATCACCCGCATGGGCCAGCTGGTGGCCCGGGAGGCCTCGGCCCGGCTGGAGGTCCCCTTTGGCATCGTGGACCTCTCCCTGGCCCCCACCCCCGCCATCGGGGACTCGGTGGCCCGCATCCTGGAGGAGATGGGCCTGGAGGTCTGCGGCACCCACGGCACCACCGCCGCCCTGGCCCTGCTCAACGACGCGGTGAAGAAGGGCGGCGTCATGGCCTCCAACCACGTGGGCGGCCTGTCCGGCGCCTTCATCCCCGTCTCCGAGGACGAGGGCATGATCGCGGCCGCCGCCTCCGGCGCCCTCCACCTGGACAAGCTGGAGGCCATGACCTGCGTCTGCTCCGTGGGTCTGGACATGATCGCCGTGCCCGGCGACACCCCGGCGGAGACCATCGCCGCCATCATCGCCGACGAGGCGGCCATCGGCATGGTGAACAACAAGACCACC
>DXEA01000069.1 GCA_019115225.1 Candidatus Evtepia faecigallinarum | reverse complement strand
TTGGCGATCTTCCGGGGGTCGTCGTCCATGAGGACCACGTCGGCGGCCTCGATGGCCGCGTCCGAGCCCATGGCCCCCATGGCGATGCCGATGTCCGCCCGGGAGAGGACGGGGGCGTCGTTGATGCCGTCGCCCACAAAGGCCAGCTTTTTCCGGGGCGGCAGCTGCTCCAGCAGGACTTCCACCTGGGCCACCTTATCGGCGGGCAGGAGCTGGGCGCGGACCTCGTCCACCCCCACCTCCCGGGCCACCTGCCGGGCCACTTCCTCCCGGTCGCCGGTGAGCAGGACGGTCTTGGTCACCCCCGCCCGGTGCAGGTCGGCGATGGCCTGCCTGGTGGTGGGCTTGAGGACGTCGGCCACCAGGATGTGGCCGGCGTAAGCCCCGTCCACGGCCAGATGCACCACAGTCCCCGGCTGGCGGCAGGGTTCCGCCCGGACCCCCACCTGGGCCATGAGCTTCTCGTTGCCCGCAGCCACGGAGATGCCGTCCACCCGGGCCATCACCCCGTGGCCTGAGATCTCCTGGACAGCCGTCACCCGGCGGCGGTCCAGGTCCTTGCCGTAAGCCTGACGCAGGCTCTTGCTGATGGGGTGGGAGGAGGCGCTTTCGGCCAGGGCCGCGTATTCCAACACCTTCTCCTCGGGCAGGGCGGCGTGGTGGATGCCCACCACCTGAAAGACCCCTTGGGTGAGGGTCCCTGTCTTGTCAAAGGCCACCCAGGCGGTCTGGGAGAGGGTCTCTAAGTAGTTGGACCCCTTGACCAGAACCCCCGCCTTGCTGGCCCCGCCGATGCCGGCGAAAAAGCTCAGGGGGATGCTGATGACCAGGGCGCAGGGGCAGCTGATGACCAGGAAGGTCAGGGCCCGGTAGATCCAGTCCCCCCAGGCCCCGTCCAGGCCCATCCCCAGGCGGGCCAGGGGCGGCAGCAGGGCCAGGACCAGGGCCGCCCCGCACACCGCCGGGGTGTAGATGCGGGCAAACTTGGTGATGAAGGCCTCGGAGCGGGATTTCCGGGAGCTGGCATTCTCCACCAGGTCCAGGATCTGGGAGACGGTGGACTCCCCGAACTCCTTGGTGGTGCGCAGTTTCAGAACGCCCGTCAGGTTCACGCAGCCGCTGAGGACTTCGTCCCCTACCTCCGCCTGGCGGGGCAGGCTCTCGCCGGTGAGGGCGCTGGTGTTCAGGGTGGAGGAGCCCTCCACCACCACGCCGTCGATGGGGACCTTTTCCCCCGGCTGGACCAGGATGAGGGTGCCCACGGCTACCTCATCGGGGTCGCATTTCACCAGCCGGCCGTCCTGCTCCACGTTGGCGTAGTCGGGGCGGATGTCCATGAGCTGGCTGATGTTCTGGCGGCTTTTGCCCACGGCGTAGCTCTGGAACCACTCCCCCACCTGGTAGAAGAGCATGACGGCGATGGCCTCCGTGTAGTCCCCGTCCCCGGTGAGGGCCAGGGCGATGGCCCCCAGGGTGGCCACGGCCATGAGGAAGCTCTCGTCAAAAACCTGGCGGTTTTTGATGCCCTTGGCGGCCTTGCGCAGGATGTCATGGCCGATGATGAGGTAGGGCACCAGGTAGGCCCCAAAGCGGACCCAGCCGGTGAGGGGGGCAAAGTGGAGGGCCACCATCAGGGCTGCCGACACCAGGATGCGCCCGAGCATGATTTTTTGCTTCTTGTTCACGGTCTCACACTTTCTTTGCAGGGTCTGCCGTCACAGGAAGATCTCGCAGTCGTCCTCCACCTTCTTGCAGTTGGCACGGACCTGGGCCATGACGGTCTTGGGGTCCTGGCCGTCCTCGAAGGTCACGTTCATCTTCAGGGTCATGAAGTTCACCACCGCCTCCTTGACCCCGGGGGTCTTGTTGGCGGCCTGCTCCATCTTGTTGGCGCAGTTGGCGCAGTCCACATCGATCTTGTAGGTCTTTTTCATCAAAAGGCTCCTTTCTTGTCTGCCCGAAAAGGGGGGCGCTGTTTCTCGTCTGTGCCCCCATGATAGCACGGCAGCGGGAAAAGGCAACGTGACGAGGACACCTTCTCCCGTTTGGAGGAAAAGCCCTTCCAAATGGAGCCACCCTTCCCTTGCCCGCCCCTGTCCGGCTGTGGTAAAATGGCCCATATCAAGCTGAAAAGGAGGCCCCGCCATGCAGGAGAACTGGCAGGAGAGCATCCGGCAGGAGCTGGCCCAGGTGCCCCCGGGGCAGCAGATGACCTGCACCCCCGGCCGGGCCCCGGTCTGCCGTCCCCTGGGCCAGGCCGGCAGAGCACTGGCCCAGGTCTATCCCCTCTTCCCCGGCCTGACCTTCACCCGGCTGGTGGTCCAGGGGGAGGCACTGGCCCACCACCACCCACCCAAGGCCGCCGCCCTGGAGCTCACCCACTGCCGCCGGGGCCGGGTGGGCTGGGAGATGGCGGACGGGCTGACCCTCTACTTGGGCCCCGGCGACCTGGCCCTGCACCCCATGGCCTGCTGCGCCCGGTCACTCCTCCGTTTTCCCCTGGAGCACTATGAGGGCTTCTCCCTCTCCCTGGACCCGGAAGCCTTAGCAGCTCAGCCGCCCCAGGCGCTGGCAGGGCTGGACCTCCAGGGGCTGCTGGAGACCTTCTGTCCCCAGGGGCGGCCCGCGGCCCTCCCCGCCCGGCGGGATCTGGACTGCATCTTCCTGCCCCTGTACGACCTGCCGGAGGGGCTCCGCGTGCCCTATTATACCCTGAAAGCCCAGGAGCTTCTCCTCTACCTCTCCCATCAGCCCGCCCCGGCGGCCGGGGGGAGCCAGGAGTATCAGTCCCAGCAGGTGGAGCTGGTGCGTACCATCCACGACCAGCTTCTATCCCGCCCGGACCAGCGGGTGACCATCGAGGCCCTGGCCAGGGAGCACCACCTGAATACCTCCACCCTGAAAGCCGTCTTCAAGGCGGTATACGGCCAGCCCATCGCCGCCCACATGAAGGCCCACCGGATGCAGCAGGCCGCCCGGCTGCTGGCCGAGACCGACCGGAGCGTGGGGGAGATCGCCCAGCAGGTGGGCTATGAGAACCAGAGCAAATTCTCCGCCGTCTTTCGCCAGACCTTCCAGGTCCTGCCCACCGAATACCGCCGCCAGCGGCGGGAGCAGGGCGGAGAGGATGAAATATCCCCCTGCGGTCCGCTGACCGCAGGAGAACAGGAGTGTCACCATGAAGAAATGGGTTGAGGAAGAATATGAATTTCAGATCGACGTGACCGGCTTTCTCCGGGGAGAGGATACCGTGGGATACTGCCGCAACGGAGAGGAGATCGGCGACCGCTACACCTGCACCTACGGCTGCCCGGTGAACCAGGACGGACAGGGCATCTGCTCCAAGACCATGCTGCTGCTCTTTCCTCTGATGGAGGCCATCCGCAGCGGCGGTGACCTGACCAAGGTGGGCGGCAGCGACCGTTACACCAAGGACCTGGTCTGCCCGGACGGCTGCGTCCTCTTTCGTCTGACCGCCAAGCCCTTGGGGGGAAAGAACTTTTTCCAAGGGGGCCTTCTCAAAGGGCCGGGGGATGGGCTGTGAATTTCCCACTTCTCAAACAAATTTTCCAGCAGATGTGGGGGCTGGTCGTCCTGGAGCACCGCTACGGGGGCAGGCTGCCCGGCCCGGCGGACTACCGCTCCCCCCGGCAATACAGTCTCCCCTTCCGGGGGGCGTGGACGGTGGTCAACGGGGGCGTTACCAAGGAGACCTCCCACTCCTGGGACATCCCCACCCAGCGCTACGCCTATGACTTTCTTATCCTGGATGAGGAGGGCAGGAGCTTTCAGGGGGACGAGACCGACCCCGCCGCCTTTTACTGCTACGGCCAGGACATCCTGGCCCCGGCGGACGGGGTGGTGGCGGAGGTCCTCTCCGGCCAGCCGGACAGCCGGATCACCAAGGACCGCAAGGCCTCCTGCCAGGCCCGGGACCTGCGGGGCAACCACATCCTGCTGGACCATGGACAGGGGGAGTTCTCCCTGCTGGCCCACTTGCAGCCGGACAGTATTCTGGTGACTGTGGGGCAGCAGGTCCGCCGGGGAGAGGCCCTTGCCCGGTGCGGCAACTCGGGCAACAGCAGCGAGCCCCATCTCCACTTCCAGCTCCAGCAGGGGGCCAGTTTTACTGCCTCCCCCGGCCTGCCCATCCCCTTTGCCTCGCTGGATGTCTCCCCCGCCCCCCATTACGCCCGCTTCGATGACCGGATGCTGGCCAAAAACCATCCCGACCCCTGGCCGCCCTACCTCCAGGTGGGACAGCGGGCGGCCAACCCCGCCCCTGAAGTGGGCCTCTGAGGGGGGAAGTTTGGCTGTGGGGAAAGAAAATCCTTGCTTCCCACCGGGATTTCTTTTATGATGGTCGCAGGGTTCTGCCCCTTTGGGGCACGGCCCAACCGACACAAGGAGTATATGACCATGAAACGATATCGCGCCCTCTCCCTGCTGCTGGCCCTGGGCCTGACCCTGGGCGTCTCCGCCGCCCAGGGGACCGCCGCGCAGGCGTATGGGCTGGAGGTGGTGGAGAGCCCCTTCACCGATGTGCAGACCGGAGACTATTTTTACACCCCCATCCTCTGGGCGGTGAGCGATGAGGTGACCAACGGCACCACCCTGACCACCTTCTCCCCCGCCTCGGTATGTACCCAGGGGCAGATCCTCACCTTCCTCTGGCGGGCGGCGGACTACCCTGAAACCACCATCGCCAACCCCTTTACCCACGCTGGCATCACAGAGGACCAATACTACTACACCGCCCTCCTCTGGGCCTATGAAAAGGACATCGTCACCGACCGCACCCTGGACCCCGGCGCCCCCTGCTCCCGCAGCGACGTGGTCCTCTACCTCTGGCGTCTGGCCGGCAGCCCCGCCGCCCCGGCCACCCAGCAGTTCACCGACGTCCCCGCCACCGCCCCCTATGCCCAGGCCGTAGCCTGGGCCGTGGCCGAAGGGGTCACCAACGGCACCAGCCCCACCACCTTCTCCCCCACCAGCATCTGCACCCGGGGCCAGATCGTCACCTTCCTCTACCGCCACTTCGTCTGGTAATTTCCCAAAAAAGCGTCGCAGACTTCCAGCGCCCGCAGGCGCTGGAACCAATTCCAATGAATTTTTTCCCCGGCTCCGCCGGGGAAAAAATACTTCTCAGCCCACAAGTGTGAACACCCCGGCCGCAAGCGGCCGGGGTGTTTGCGCGCAGGGGGCTGCAATCTTTCACTTTGGAAGCCCAGCGCAGCGGGTTCCAAAGTGGCCCCCACAGGGGGCTGCAACCCCCAATTTTTGAAGCCCAGCGAAGCGGCTTCAAAAATTCTTTAGTGCAGGTAGTTGAGCGGGTCAATGGTGACACCGTACTCCCGCAGGGAGAAGTGGAGATGGCTGGGGTCGGCGCTCTCGGAGATGGCAGAGGTACCCACGGCGCCAATCACCGTGCCGGCCTCTACCTCCGTGCCCACTTCCACCTCGACGGTCTCGGCCAGGTTAGAGTAAACACTCTCCATCCCCTTGCCGTGGTCGATGGTCACCGTCACACCCATCATGTCATCGGTGCTCACATCGGTCACCGTGCCCTTGGCACAGGCGGCCACGGGGGTGCCCAGGGGCGCGGCAATGTCAATGCCGTCGTGGGTGCGCCAGTCCCCCATGGTGGCGTCATAGGCGAAGACCTCTAAGCTGAAATCCCGATCTACGCTGCCCTCTACCGGCCAGACGTAGGCGGAAGAAGCGGCTGCCTCCTCATCGGGTGCCGTGGTCTCCTCCTGGGGTGCAGCCTGCTGGGTCTGGGAGGGGGTATCCGCCTCCGGCTGTGCGGCGGCGGTGTCCTCCTCCGCCTTCGGCGGCAGGGCAGACTGCTGGTCCTGCTTGTCCTGGTCCTGGGTCAGCTCCGCCTGGCCGCTGACCACAGCGGTCGGCTCCGACCCGAACCCCTCCGGCTGAGCAAAAAGCCCCCGGAACAGAAAATAGCCCGAAATTCCAATTGCGGCGATGCAGAGGAACAGGACTATGTAATAGCCCTTGCCCTCCAGAAAGCCGCCCAGCTTACCATGCTGAGTAGGTCTTTGTTTCATCACGAAACCTCCATACGCTGTGTGCGAATTTTCCGTGGCTTCCCGGGGGAAGCTCGCCTTCAAAGCCTATTCTTGACCGCGCAGGGAGGTCTTATGCACTTATCTGCAAATTTTTTATTGGGTCTCTGCCGCCCGGGCCACCCCGGTCAGGTCAAAGGCCGGGATGTACTCGGCCCGGGCAGCCTCCACCCCCTGGGAAAACCCGTCCAGGGGTAGGTTTTCCAGATAGGCGATGGCCGCCCGGATCTCGCTCTTGCGCAGGCGGCGGTCCAGCGGGGGGAACTCCGCTGCCTTGCCCCAGGGGGTGTACTGACTCATGAGGGAAAAGAGGATGGTGTGGGGCGGGAAGGCAGCCGCCGCCCAGTCCATGACCTCCTTGGCCTGGGCCAGCCGGCCGGGCAGGAGGAGGTGGCGGAGGATGACCCCCTTTTGGAGGATCCCGTCCTCATCCAGCTGATAGGGGCCGGTCTGGCGGACCATCTCCCCGATCGCCGCCTTGGCGATGTCGGGATAATCCGCCGCCCCGGCGTAGTCCTTGGCTCCCTGGGCGTCGGGGTATTTGAAATCGGGCAGATAGATTTGAATTTTCCCCTCCAGGGCCCGGAGGGTCTCCACCCGGTCATAGCCCCCGCTGTTCCACACCACGGGCACCGGCAGGGGGTCCTCCAGGGCTGCGGCAACTACATGGGCGTAGTGGGTGGGGTTGACCAGGTCGATGTTGTGGGCACCGGCGGCGATGAGCTCCTGAAAAATTTCCCGCAGGCGGGCTACCGTGATCTCCTGGCCGAAATCCTGCTGGCTGATGCTGTCGTTCTGGCAGAACACGCAGCCCAGGGAGCAGCCGGAAAAGAACACCGTCCCCGCCCCCCGGGTGCCCGAGAGGGGTGGCTCCTCCCAGTGGTGGAGGGCCGCCCGGGCCACCACCGGGGCCTGGGGCATCCGGCAGCGGCCGGCGGCCTTGGTCCGGTCCCCGCCGCAGCGGCGGGGGCAGAGGGTGCAGTGGGTGGGGTCGTGAAGAAGTTTGTTCACAATAAACCCTCCTCTACCGCTTCCTGAAACGATGCAAAGGCACTGGGGATGGGGTAGTCCCTGGCCAGAGCTTCCCTGCCGGCCCACACCCAGCCCTCGGGGAGGGCGGGGTCTGTCAGGTCCCAGCGGCGGGCGGTCATGCGCCACTCCACATGGGTGAAGATGTGCTTGCCGGTGCCCGCAAAAGTCCCCTCTTCCGGCAGGCCCCAATCGGAGGGGCAATCCCGGGCGGGGGCCAGCTCGTTGGGGTATTCCCAAAGCCCCGCCAGCAGACCCTTGGCCGGACGGCGGCGGAGGGCCACCTGCCCCTGATAAAAGAGCAGAAAGACCACCCGCTCCTCCACCCGCCGGGGCTTTTTGGCCGGGCGGACGGGGAGGTCCCGCTGCCGCCCGGTCTGCCTGGCCCGGCAGAACTCTGCCGCCGGGCAGCGGTCGCACAGGGGCGCCCCGTTGGGCAGGCAGACCATGGCCCCCAGGTCCATCATGGCCTGGTTGAAGCGGCCGGGCTCGTCCAGGGGGATGACCTGCTGGAGGGCGGCGGTAAAGCGGCGTTTGCCCTGGGTGGTGGTGATGTCGGTGTCGTCCCCCATCACCCGGGAAGCCACCCGCAATAGATTGCCGTCCACGGCGGGCACGGGCTGGCCGTAGCAGATGGAGGCGATGGCAGCGGCGGTGTAGTCCCCCACCCCGGCCAGGGCGCGGATGTCCTTGTACTGGGTGGGAAACGCGCCGCCGAAGTCCTCCACGATCTGCCGGGCGGCCTTTTGCAGGTTCCGGGCCCGGCTGTAATAGCCTAACCCCTGCCAGAGCTTCATGAGCTGGTCCTCCGGGGCGGCGGCCAGGTCCTGGACCGTGGGAAAGGCCGCCATAAAGTTGGCAAAGTACCCCAGCACCGCCCCCACGCGGGTCTGCTGGAGCATGATCTCCGACACCCACACCCGATAGGGGGTGGATTCCCGCCGCCAGGGCAGGTCCCGGGCGTTCTCCCGGTACCACTGGAGCAGGGGGATGGGCAGCATGGACAAGGGTTCTGTCATGGAATCTCTCCTATTTCTTTCTCCGTGGCGGCCAATAAATCCGCCAGGGCGTGCGGCAGCGGGGAGGTGAAGGAAAGGGGCTGGCCGGTGACCGGCTGGCACAGCCGGATGGCCGCCGAGTGGAGGGCAAAGCGCCCCGGCAGCTGGGGCAGCTCGGTGCCGTAGAGGAAATCCCCCGCCAGGGGGCAGCCCACATGGGCCAGGTGGACCCGGATCTGGTGGGTCCGCCCCGTCTCTAAGGACAGGCGGACCAGGGCCCGCCCGTTTCCCGTCCCCAGCACTTCATAGTGGGTCCGGGCCTCGGCCCCCTGGGGGCAGACCTGCCGCTGGAGCACCGACCCCGGCGCCCGGGCGATGGGGGCGTCCACACACCCCCGCCGGGGGACGGGGACCCCTTCACACACCGCCAGATAGGTCCGCCGGAGCTGGCCGTTTTGCAGCTGCTCCTGGAGTTTTTCATGGGCGTGGGCGTGCTTGGCCACCGCCATGAGGCCGGAGGTCCCCCGGTCCAGGCGGTTGACCGGGTGGAAGGCGGCAACGAGCCCTTGGGCAGCGTAGTGGGCCAGGAGGAAGTTGGCCAACGTGTCCCCATGGTGGCCCTGGCTGGGGTGGACGGGCACGCCCCCGGCCTTGTCCACGATCACCAGATCTTCATCCTCATAGACGATGTCCAGAGGGCCGGGGACGGGGGCGATCTGGTGGCTGCCGGTCTGGTCCCCCACCGCCACGGAGAGGATTTGTCCGGCCGCCACCCGCCCATTGGTAAAGACCGGCTGGCCGTCCAGCAAAATCCCGTCCTCCAGAGCCTTGGCCCGGCGCACGGCGGCGGCGGACAGGCCCAGCTCCCGGCGCAGGATGGTCTGGACCGACGATCCCGCCTGGGGGGCAGTGATGGGGATGCTCAACCGGCGCACAGCCTTCACCTTCTCTCTTTTCTGTAGGATTTCTCTTTCCTTGGGCGGGAATTTGTGATACACTGGGACAAATAGTATCCCAGTTTTTAGGAGATCGCCACGAAGCCAGACCTCATGGCCCCGGCCCGAGAAAAGGAGGAACCTCTATGAATGGCATCATTCTCTACGGCAGCCGCTACGGCGCGTCCCAGCAGTACGCCCAGGCCCTGGAGGAAAGGACCGGCCTGCCCGCCGTCTCCTGGGAGGAAGTGCGGGACTTCGGCCCCTTTGACACCGTGATCTACCTGGGCGGTCTCTACGCCGGCAAGACCACGGGCCTGGCCAAAACCGCCCGCCGCCTGCCCACAGACCACCCCTTCCGGCTGCTGGTGGCCACGGTGGGCCTGGCCGACCCGGCAGATGAGGACAACCTCCTGCGCATCCGGGAGGCCCTGGCCAAGGACCTCTCCCCGGCCATCTTCGTCCGCACCACCCACGTCCACCTGCGGGGGGCCATCGACTACGCCAAGCTGAGCCTGAAGCACCGGGTGATGATGAAGGGGCTGTGTGCCGTCCTGCGGCGCAAACCTCCCCAGGAGCGCTCGGCAGACACCCAGACCATCCTGGATACCTACGGGCAGGCAGTCAATCTCATCGACTTTGACACCCTGGCCCCCATCCAGGCCTGGCTGGCCAAGGAATAAAGCCCGCCTATTATACACCAAACCGGAGGAGCTGACAACGTCGGCCCTCCGGTTTTCGCTCCCCTCTTGCCATCCGTCCCAAAGATGCGTATAATATAGAGGTGTATCTGTCATTCCCTGGGAGATCGGAGGGGACACCATGGCCAATACCATCGGCATCTACATTCACATCCCTTTCTGCAAAAGCAAGTGTGATTACTGCGACTTCTACTCCCTGGCCGGCCAGGAGGAGGAGATGGACCGCTATCAGAAGGCCCTGCTCGCCCATCTGCGCTCCTTCGGCCCCAAGCTCAAGGGCTGGGTGGTGGATACCATCTACTTTGGCGGCGGCACCCCCTCCTACTACGGGGATAAGCGGCTACGGGAGATCCTCTCCCTCATCCAGCGCCTGTGCACCATCAGCCGCCAGGCGGAGATCACCGTGGAGTGCAACCCCGACAGCGTGGACCCCCGGTCCATGGCCCGGCTGCGCCGGGCGGGGGTCAACCGCATCTCCCTGGGCATGCAGTCCGCCGACGGCCAGCAGCTGCGCTGCCTGCACCGGGTCCACTCCCCCCGGCAGGTGATCCAGGCGGTCTCGGACATCCGCCAGGCCAAAATCGAAAACCTCAGCCTGGACCTCATCTACGGCCTGCCCGGCCAGACCATGGCCGACTGGGAGGACACCCTGGAAAAAGCCCTGGACCTGAACCCCGAGCACCTGTCCTGCTACGGCCTGAAGGTGGAGCCGGACACCCCCTTGGCCCGCCAGGTGGAGGAGGGCCTGGCCCTGCCCGACGAGGACCAGCAGGCCGACTTCTACCTGCGCACCGTGGACCTGCTGCGCCGGCACGGTTACCGGCAGTATGAGATCTCCAACTTTGCCAAGCCCGGCAGGGAGTCCCGCCACAACCTGAAGTACTGGCTGGGCCGGGAGTATGTGGGCTTCGGCCCCGGGGCCCACTCCTATTTCCAGGGCCACCGGTACGCCTACCCCCGGGACCTGGAGGGCTACATCCAGGCCATCAGCGCCGGCTGCGCCCAGGTGGAACAGGTCCAGCCCGTGCCTCCCCCGGAGCAGGCCAAGGA
>DXEA01000068.1 GCA_019115225.1 Candidatus Evtepia faecigallinarum | reverse complement strand
GGTGCTGGCCGGTGACCGGGGGACAGGTCCAGATGACCTATGCCTTTTCCGGTGCTGCACCCGGCCCCGCCACGCCAAAAGGATGGGGACGGCTGGCCCAGCCCTGGCAGTGCTTTCCCCAGGACCCGGTGTTGGCCCAGGCTGCCCGGCGGGCAGGGCCCTGCCTGCGCTGCCGCAAGGAGACAGGGGAATTCCTGCTGGCCTGGCCCTGGCAGCCCCGGCAGCCCTTCCCCCTGGCCCCCCTGTTTTGTCTAGCTCAGGTAAAGAACCTGGGCGGGCGGCCCCATGTGGTCTTTTCCTTCACCCCGGAGGGCAGACCAATCGTGCCCCGGGAGGAACCGTGACCCTCAATCCTGCCCCTTGGGCAGGGGGGCCATGCTGCGCAGGCTCACCGCCAGGGTGGACAGGTTGTGCAGGGTGGCCCCGGTGGCCGGCGGCAGCACCCCCGCCACCCCCAGGGCGATGAGGGCGCTGTTGAAGGCGATGACAAAGCGGTAGTTGGCCCGGATGCGCCCCATAAGGCCCAGGGCGATCCGCCGCAGCTCCACCAGCTCCCACAGGCTCTGGGCGGAGATGGTGATGTCGGCGATCTCCCGGGCGATGGCCGCCCCGTCCCGGATGGCGATGCCTGCGTCGGCCTCGGAGAGGGCCGGGGAGTCGTTGATGCCGTCGCCCACCATGAGCACCGTGTGCCCCTGGCGGCGCAGGTCGGCCACGAAGGCTGCCTTGTCGGCGGGCAGAACCTCTGCCCGGAACTGGTCCACCCCCACCTGGGCGGCGATGGCCGCCGCTGTGCGCCGGCTGTCTCCGGTGAGCATCACCGTCTGGGTGATCCCCAGGGCCCGCAGGGCGGCCAGAACTTGTGCGGCCTCCTGGCGCAAGGGGTCGGCGATGCACAGCACCGCCGCCAACTGGCCCCCCACCGCCAGATACAGGTGGGAGTATTCGTCGGGCAGGGTGTCAAACCTCTCCTGCTCCCCCGCCGGGACCTGGCAGAGTTCGTCCTCAAAGATGAAGTGATAGCTGCCGATGAGGACCCGCTGGCCCTCCACGGTGCTGGCGATGCCGTGGGCCACCAGGTAGTCCACCTTGGTGTGGAACTCCTCGTGGTCCAGGCCCCGGCGCTTGGCCTCGGCCACCACGGCGTTGGCCATGGAGTGGGGGAAGTGCTCCTCCAGGCAGGCGGCCAGGCGGAGCATCTCCCCCTCCTCCCGCCCCCCGAAGGGGACCACCCGGACCACCTGGGGACAGGCGTGGGTGAGGGTCCCCGTTTTGTCGAACACAATGGTGTCCGCCTGGGCGACGGCCTCCAGGAACTTGCCCCCCTTGACGGTGATGTGGGCCTTGCTGGCCTGGCCCATGGCAGACAGGACCGCCAGGGGCATGGCCAGCTTCAGGGCGCAGGAGAAGTCCACCATGAGCACCGACAGGGCCCGGCTCACGTTCCGGGTCAGCAGGAAGCCCAGCAGGCTGCCGGCAAAGGTATAGGGCACCAGCTTGTCCGCCAGCCCGGCGGCCTTGCTCTCGGCGGCGGACTTGAGGCCCTCGGCCTCTTCGATGAGGCGGACGATCTGGTCGTACCGGCTCTCCCCCACCGCCTGCTTGACCTCCATGCGGCATTCGCCCTCCTCCACTACGGTGCCCGCATACAGGGCGCCGCCGGGGCGCTTGGCCACAGGGATGGATTCGCCGGTGAGGGAGGCCTGGTTCACCGTCACCTCTCCCTCCCGCACCAGACCGTCTACGGGGATGATGGCCCCGGTGCGCAGGACCACCTGGTCCCCGGGCCGGACCTGAGCCAGGGGGACCTGAACCTCCCCGGCCTCGGTGTGCAGCCACACCCGGTCCACATGCAGGGCCATGCTCTGGGCCAGGTCGGCCACGGATTTCCGCCGGGTCCACTCCTCCAGCAGTTCCCCCACCTCCAGCAGGAACATCACCGCCCCGGCGGTGGAGAAATCCCCCCGGCAGGCGGACAGGCTGATGGACAGGGCATCCAGCACCTCCACCTTCATCTGCCGCCGGCGCAGACAGCCCAGCCCCCGGCCCAGGAAGGGCACCATGTGCCACAGAATGCGGGCAATGCGCACAGGGGCGGGCAGGAAGAGGGTGCAGGCGGCCTTCATGACCACCTT
This sequence comes from Candidatus Evtepia faecigallinarum, assembly GCA_019115225.1. Taxonomy (GTDB): domain Bacteria; phylum Bacillota; class Clostridia; order Oscillospirales; family Oscillospiraceae; genus Evtepia; species Evtepia faecigallinarum. Next base: position 23,803 of record DXEA01000068.1, on the reverse strand, counting down.
GGTCACCAGCTTTTCCTCAAAGGTCCGGTTCAGTGCCCGGCTGCTGTGGGCGGGCAGGGTAGTGGTCTGGGCCGCCCGCTGCCAGGTAAAGGCCGTCAAAGCCGCCAGCAGCTCCTGCCGGGGGCAGGTGTAGCGGAGGATGAGGCAGCAGGTGCGCTCGTGGACGGTCACCTGGGCCGCCCAGGGCTGGCTCTGGCACCAGGCCTCCAGCAGATCCGCCTGGGCGATGGTCATTCTCTCCTGCCGCAGGCGCAGGCGGATGCGCCCCCGGCTCTCATGTACAATGGTTGCATTCATCTCGTTACCTCTTCACGGAAAAAGGGAGCCGCAGGTCACGGCTCCCCTTGGGTCAGGCTTCCTCTGCCTCGTCGGTCAGCTGGGCCTCGGTCTCCTGCTGGGCTGCCTGCTCGGCCCGGGACTCGTTGAGGTCCTTGGCGGAGGCAAGCACGTCGGCGGCATTCTCCCGCACAGTAGTCACCGTCTCCATGACGGTGTCCTTCACCCGCAGGCCCGCCGCCGCAGCGTGGACATAGGCCCGCTTGGCATCCCTGCTGGCCAGCAGCTTCACGCCCACGGTGCCAAAGAGAGCGCCGCCGGCAAAAAAGGCCAGTTTTGTATATCCGATCATCGTTCTTCGTCCTTTCCCTTACTTTCTGTGATAGCCCGTGGCCATGACCATGAACATGCAGAACACGGCAGCCCAGGCCCAAAAACGGTGTTGCTTCAAGGAGCTCTCCTCCTTCCGCGCGCGTTTTCTGAAATCTCTTGGGACTTTTGATCAGTATAGCGGAAAGGACCGCCCCTGTCTTTTTCAAATCCGTCCGCGCAGACCGGTTTCGGACATTTTTATATACTGCCCCGGCGTCATGCCGTAGTAGCGCTTAAAGGCGATGTAGAACTGGCTGGCCCCCTCATATCCCACGGCGCGGACCACCTGGCTGATCTCCGCCCCCGGCAGACGGAGGAGCTCCCCTGCCCGACGCATCCGCCGGCCCAGCAGCCAGCGGTGGAGGGAGGTGCCATAGACCCGCTGAAAGCTCACCTTCAAGGCGGTCTGGGAGATGCCGAACCGCCGGCACAGGATGGGGATGGTGAGTTTTTCCGCCAAATGGCTCTCCATATACGCCCCGATCTCCGCCGCCGTGTGCATGAGATAATTTCCATATCCCTCCCGCTCCTGCTGGAGCAGGGCATTGCCGCTGCACAGCAGGTAGAGGACCTCCAGGGCCTTAAAGACGCCGTACCGCCCCTGTTCCTCCTCCGGCATTTGCTCCAGGCAGGCAAAGAGGCCCCCGCTCCAGGGGGTCTCGGCCAGCACCGCGCAGCCTGCCCGGGCGGCCATCCGCGCCCGCACTGCGGGGATATCCAGGGACAGGTCCATCAGCCGGCACAGGGCGGACAGGCTCTCCCGGGCCTGCTGGGCGTCCACCGTCACCAGCACCCCCCGCAGGGCCCCGGAGATCTCCGCCCGGCACAGGGCGCCGGCGTCGGACAGCAGTAAAATCTCCCCGTCCGCCACCCGGAGCAGGCGGCCCCCGTCGCGCTCGAGCACCAGGCAGCCCCCTTGGCAGAAAAAGGCCTCGAACCGGTGGGGGGCCAGGCAGACGGGCAGGTCCACCGTCTCCGTCTTTGCCAGGGTGAAGCGGCACACCCGGACCCCGTCCATTATCTGGTGACACCCCACGGCATCCCCTTCTCGTTTTTGCAAAAATTCTGCCAGCATGGTCTGCACCTCCTGCCGCCCATGGGCTTGCCGGGCGTCTTTCGGTTTGTTAGTTCTTGCTAATTAGCATCAGCTAACGGCATGATACCCCATCTCTCCCCAAAAAGCAAGAAAAATTTTTCCCTTTCCCGGAAACAGGACAGCCTGCTGTCCCCTTCCCGTGGTATAATGGGGCCCAGACAGACGGCGGAAGGAGGCTCCCCCATGAAGATCGACCGGCTCATCGGCATCCTCTCCCTCCTGCTCCGGCAGGAACAGGTCACCACCCCGGCTTTGGCGGAACGGTTTGAAGTCTCCCCCCGGACCATCCGCCGGGACATCGACACCCTCTGCCGGGCGGGCATCCCCCTGGTCACCACCCGAGGGCGGGACGGCGGCATCTCCCTCCTGCCCGGCTATCGGGTGGACCGCACCCTGCTCACCACGCCTGAGCTGCAGGCCATCCTGGCCGGGCTGGGGAGCCTGGACAGCGTCAGCGCCACCCGGCGCTACGCCCGGCTGATGGAAAAGCTCTCCCCCGGACAGGCCCCTCTGGCCCCCGGCGGCGAACACCTGCTCATCGACCTGTCCTCCTGGTACAAGACCAGCCTGCCCCCCAAGTTCGAGGCCATCCGGGCCGCCATCGAGGCGGCCCGCACCATTGCCTTCACCTATTTTTCGCCCAAGGGGGAAACCCGCCGCCGGGCAGAGCCTTACACCCTGGTCTTTCACTGGTCGGCCTGGTATGTGTGGGCCTGGTGTCTGGTGCGGGAGGATTTCCGCCTGTTCAAGCTCAACCGCATGACCGATCTGACCGTGGGCGAGCCCTTCTCCCCCCGGCCTGCCCCCACCCCTGACCTGACCCCGGAGCGGGTCTTTCCCCCGGTCTGGCAGGTGGAAATCCTCTTTGACCCGTCCTGCCAATGGCGGCTGGTGGAGGAATATGGGGCGGACAGTTTTACCCGCCGCCCCGACGGCAAACTGCTCTTCCGGGGCCGGTTTCCCGACAAATAGAGTGTATTCTCCTGGCTGCTCCCCTTTGGGGACCGGGCAGAGCTGCTGGCCCCGGCAGCGCTGCGCCAAGACCTGGCCCGGCTGACCCAGCGGCTGGCCCAACAATACGAAAGGAGCGCGGAAGATGGCGTCTCATAAAGACTTTGTGGATTATGTGGTCGAACAGCTGGCCCCGGCAGGGACCATTCGCTCCCGCAAGATGTTTGGGGAGTATGGGCTGTACTGCGACGAGGTGTTCTTCGCGGTGGTCTGTGACGACCAGCTTTTCATCAAATGCACGCCCCAGGGAGAGGAAACGTTTCCCCACCTGCCCAAAGCCCCACCCTACGAGGGCGCGAAGGACTCGTTTCTGATCGAGGACATCGAGGACCGGGCGCTGCTGACCTCCCTGACCCAGCTGACCTGCCAGGCCCTGGGGAAGAAGAAAGGGAGGAACTGACCATGACCTTTGATTTCAAGAAAGCCTACAAGGAATTTTACCTGCCCCCGAAGCAGCCGGCCCTGGTCACCGTGCCCTCCATGACCTTTCTGGCGGTGCGCGGCCAGGGGGACCCCAACCAGCCGGGCGGGGCCTATCAGCAGGCCATCGGCCTGCTGTACGCCGTGGCCTTCACCATCAAGATGAGCAAGCTGGGACCCCGGCAGCCGGAGGGCTATTTTGACTATGTGATGCCCCCCTTGGAAGGGCTGTGGCGGCAGGGGGAGAGCGGGCACATGGACCTGACCCGGAAGGCGGACTTTCAGTGGGTCTCCCTGCTGCGCCTGCCGGACTTCGTCACGGAGGAGGTTTTCCACTGGGCCGTGGGGGAAGCCGCAAAGAAAAAGAAGCTGGACCTCTCCCCGGTGACCTATTTCCCCTGGACGGAAGGGCTTTGCGTACAGTGTATGCACTTAGGCCCCTATGACGGCGAGCCGGCCACCCTCCGGGCTATGGAGGACTACGCCAGAGAACAGGGTTACACCATGGACCTTGGCCCGGACCGCTGGCACCACGAGCTCTACCTCAGCGACCCCCGCCGGGGCAGGCCGGAGAGGCGGAAAACCGTCCTTCGCCTGCCGGTGCGAAAGGAGGAATCATGAAGGGTTTTTATCGAAAAGACACCGCCTTTTCCCTGTGCGGTCTCAACTGTCTCCTGTGCCCCATGCACCTGGGAGGACACTGCCCCGGCTGCGGCGGCGGGCCGGGCAACCAGAGCTGTGCCATCGCCCGGTGCTCCCTGGACCACGGGCAGCCGGAGTTTTGCTGGCAGTGCCGGGAATATCCCTGCCTGCGCTATGAGGGGTTTGACGATTACGATTCCTTCCTCCCCCACCGCGGCCGGCAGCGGGACGTGGCCCAGGCCCAGGCCGTGGGGCTGGAGGCCTATCTGGAAGGATTGGCGGAAAAGCGGGCTTTGCTGGACGCCCTCTTGGCCGGCTACAACGACGGCCGGCGCAAGACCTTTTTCCTGACCGCAGTCTCCCTGCTGGACCTGCCCTCCCTGCGCCAGGTGATGGCCCGGCTGGCCGCTACCCCGGAAGAGGCCGGCCCGAAAGGGCGGGCAAAAACCGCCGCCGCCCTGCTCCAGGCCGAAGCAGACCGGCAGGGCATCTCCCTGAAGCTGGCGAAAAAGCCCAAGGGGCGCTGAGGGGACCGCAGACAGTCCCGCCCCGCTTCTCCAGATTGCAATTCTCCCCCCGCCGTGGTACACTGGGCAGGACTTTTCAGAAAGGACGGCCTGCCCATGCCCGCCAAACGTGACCTGACCCAGGGGAGCATCCCCCGGGGCCTGCTGGCCTTCGCCCTGCCCCTGATTCTGGGCAACCTCCTGCAGCAGCTGTACAACTTAGCCGACACCTGGGTGGTGGGCCGCTTCCTCGGCGAAGGGGCCCTGGCCGCCGTGGGGTCCTCCTACACCCTCATGACCTTCCTCACCTCCATCCTGCTGGGGCTGTGCATGGGCAGCAGTGTGTACTTTGCCATCCAGTTCGGGCGGCGGGACCCGGAGAAGCTGCGCAACGGGATCTTTCAGTCCTTTCTGCTCATCGGGGCCCTCACCCTCCTGCTGTGCCTGATCGTCTATCTGGCCATGGGGGGCATCCTGGTCCTCCTGCGCATCCCCGCCGATGTGGCAGACCTGACCCGGGTCTATCTCACCTGGGTCTTTGGCGGCATCCCGGCCACCTTTCTCTATAACTATTTTGCCAACCTCCTGCGGGCGGTGGGCAACTCCGCCACCCCCCTGTTCTTTCTGGGGATAGCGGTGGTGCTGAACATCGGCCTGGACCTTCTCTTTGTCCTGCCCTTGGGGCTGGGGGTCATGGGGGCGGCCCTGGCCACGGTGATCGCCCAGTATATCGCCGGCCTGGGTCTGGCCCTGTACACCTGGCAAACCTCCCCCGACCTGCGGGTGAGGAAGGAAGACTGCCGGTGGGACCGGGGGGCACTGAAAAGCCTGCTCAACCTCTCCCTGTTCACCTGTCTGCAGCAGTCGGTGATGAATTTTGGCATCCTCATGATCCAGGGGCTAGTCAACAGCTTTGGCACGGCGGTGATGGCCGCCTTTGCCGTGGCGGTGAAGATCGACACCATGGCCTACATGCCCGTGCAGGACTTCGGCAACGCCTTCTCCACCTTCGTGGCCCAGAACTACGGGGCCGGACGGCGGGCGCGCATCCGGGGGGGCATCCGGTGGGCGGTGTTCTGGGTGGTGGTCTTCTGCCTGGTGATGGGGGGCCTGGTGTATCTGCTGGCCCCCTGGCTCATGGCCGTCTTTGTGGGGGCAGAGGCGGCGGAGGTCATCGCCATTGGCGTGGGCTATCTGCGCATTGAAGGCGCCTTCTACTTGGGCATCGGCATCCTCTTCTTGCTCTACGGCTACTTCCGGGCCGTGGACCGTCCGGCGGTGTCGGTGATCCTCACCATCTGCTCCCTGGGCACACGGGTGGCCCTGGCCTATGCCCTCTCCCCCCTGCCCGCCCTGGGCGTCACCGCCATCTGGGCTGCCATCCCCATCGGCTGGTTCTTTGCCGATGCCGTGGGCATCGCCCTGTGGCGGCGGGAAGACCGGGCAGTAAACGGCTGACCAATCATGACAGATATAAAAAGGGACCGCCGCAGAAGCATTTTGCTTCTGCCGCGGTCCTTTTTTTGCTGTTTGGGGGTCCTTACTGGGCCACGCTGTCTGCAAAGCGCATGAGCATGGTGGCCACCTGGGCCCGGTTGGCGCCGCCCTTGGGCACCAGGCTGCCGTCGATGCCGCTGATCAGGCCGGCATCCACTGCCCAGCCCATGGCGGTCTTGGCATACTCGCTGACCGTGCCGGCGTCGGGATAGGCGGCCAGGTCATTCTGTCCGCTGACGTCGTATCCCTTATAGGCGGCGTAGCGGTTGAGGATGGTGGCCATCTGCTCCCGGGTCACGGCGTTCTCCGGCCCGAACAGGCCGTCGCCGTAGCCGCCCATGATCTGCTCGGACGTGGCCCAGCGCACGGCTTCCGTGTAGTAGGCGTCGGCGGGCACGTCGGTGTAGTCCATGGCGTAGTTGACCGCCGGGCTGCCCTCCATGCGCCAGAGCATGGTGATGATCATGGCCCGGTTGGTGGTGGTCATGGGGGAGAAGGTGGTGGAAGAGGTCCCGTTCATGATCCCCTCGTCGGTGACGTACTGCACCGCGTCATAGTACCAGCTGTCCGCTGCCACGTCGGTGTAGGGCAGGGCGGTGGGCTGGGAGGCGGGGAGCTGGTCCACCGGGATGCTGGCGCTGACGGAGGCATTGTCCACGGTGATGGTGTAGTTCTGGCTGTAGCTGGCCTTGCCGGGCTCGTAGGCATAGATCACCAGCGCCAGCTTGTGGCCGGCCTCCACCTCATAGAGGTTGGGCTGGAGGTAGATGGTGTAGTCATAGTACTTGCCCTCTTCCAGCTTCACCTTGTCGGCGGCGGTGACGGAGTCATAGCCTGCCGTGGGGTTGCACAGGTCCATCCAGCCCCGGGCGATGATCTTATAGGGCACGTTGCTGGTCTTCAGCTCCACCAGGTCCAGGTTGGGCAGGCCGCCCCCCTGCCAGGCACCGCCGGCGGCCAGGGTGGTCTTGTCCACATAGGTGGGGTTGGTGTTGAAGGCCGGGAAGTTCTGGCCCTCGGGGGCGATGTCCACCAGCATGGCGCTGACCATCAGGCCGTCCCGGTCGATGAGGGCCTTGTCAGGGGTCTGGATGGTGCGGCCGGAGGTGGCCTGGCCGATGTAGTTGTCATGGTCCAGGGCAGACGGGTCCACGGCGCTGTCGTGGTCCACCACGGTCTGGCTGCTCTCCCCTCTGGGGGTCTGGACGGTGTCGCCGTTGGTGGTGGCGGCCCGGAAGCTTACGGCCACGGCGCCCTTGACCACCGTGTCGCCGGTCACGTCCATGGTGTACATGGCGCTGGAGGCGGTGGTGCCGCTGGCGAAGGTGTCCTTCCAGTTGCTCCGGTCCACGCCGATGGCGGCGTAGTCGCTGCTGATGGAGGAGGTCTCTCCCTGGGCGCTGGCGCCGGTGAGGGTGACGGACTTGTCGGTCTTCCAATCGTCATAGGTGTTCCACTCATGGGTGTCGTTGTTGCTCTGGGCAGTGACGGCAGCCATGTTCTCGATGCCGTTGTCCACGCCGTAGAGGTAGTGGCTGAACCACTGGTTGAGGATGGCGTCATAGGACGTATCCCCGATGAGGAACTGGAGGTTCCCGGCGGGGTAGGTGGGGGTCAGGTGGCCGTCCTGGTGGAGCAGGAGCTTGACGGGCACCCCGGCCTCCTCATAGGCCTGATACATCAGGTCAAACTCCTTGGTGCGCACGTTGTCATCGTTCAGGCCGTGGACGATGAGGGCGGGGCACCGGATCTCCTTGGCGTTCAGGGTATAGTCCCGGCAGGCCCAGTGGTCGCTGTAGTCGCCGTTGGCGGCCTGCTGGTCCAGGCGCAGCTGGTTGAGGTAGTCGCCGTAGCGGTCGGCGATGGTGTTCCAGTCGGCCGCGTCCAGATACCGGCCGGCGCAGTACCAGGCCAGCCAGTCCGTATAGGCCGGGTCGGTCTCGGTGGAGATGCCCTGGGAGTTGGTGTACTCATACCAGCTGGCAATGCCGGCCACGGGGACGATGGTCTCCAGGCCCTCCACGCCGGTGGTGGCCAGGCCGAACTGGGTGGTGCCGGCGTAGGAACGGCCGGTCATGCCCACCTTGCCGTTGGACCAGTCGGCGGTGATGGCGATGTTGCTGGTCTTGTCGGTATAGGCGGTGCGCTTGCCGTTGAGCCACTCGATGACGCACTTGAAGGCGTCAATTTCCAGGTCGGAGCCGCAGGTCTCATAGCCCTCGGACCCCTTGGTGCCCAGGCCGCCGCACTCCACCACGGCAAAGCCACGGACCAGATAGTAGTCGTACCAGGTCAGGTCCTCATAGTCGTACATATCCTCGTGGGGATTGTAATAGTACCAGTCGGAGGACTGGGCCGCAGCGGCGGCCTCGGCAGTGGTGGCGGTACCGGCGGGGGTGCGGGCGGCGGGCTGGCTGTACAGCTCGTCGATGTCGAAGGTCCCGTCGCCGTAAGGCACATCGCCGGAGGTGCAGCCGGTGATGTAGGGCCGGGCCTCATAGATGGTGGCCGCCTGATAGTCCCCCTCCATGGCGGCCCGGGGGAGCTGGACCAGGGCCTTGACCAGGTCCAGCTTGCCGTCGCCGTCGGTGTCGTAGTTGGTCTCCACATAGACACAGAAGCGGATGATGTCGCTGGTGGCGTTGTCATAGCCCTCGGTGACCGCCCCGGTGGTATAGGGGAAGATGGGCTGGGCCATGCCGTTGAGGAACAGGGGCTCCAGGGTGTCCCCGTGCAGGGCGTCATAGAGCAGCTGGGCCGACTGGCGCATGAGGGAGAGGTTCCCCTGGGTGCACACGGCGGCGGGGTCATAGCCGGCGATGTCGTCGGTCATGCCCATGCTCTCGGCCATGGCGTTGTAGTCGCCGGGATAGGTGCCCAGCTGGTCGGCCTCCAGGCCGGCCCAGCGCAGCAGGAAGGCCACGGCCTCCTGGTTGGTGACCGTCTGGTCCCCGCTGCCGGTGAAGGGCAGCTCCAGGTCGGGAGCGTCCTGGGTCAGCTCCTGCCAGGTGACCGGGTCAGAGGACGCCGCCGCGCTGACCGTTTCATTGGCGGCCAGGGCAGGGCAGACCAGAGACAGGGCCAGCACCAGGGTCAGGAGCAGGGCAGAGACTCTTTTCTTCATCTGTTTTCTACCTTCTTTCTCAAGTTTCCTTGCACCGGGACCGCCCCGCCGGGCGGGGCAGCCCACAGATAGTCTTTAGTATAAAATTTTCCGGGAAAAAAGTCAACGGACCGGTGCCGTCCTTTCTCTCCGGCTGCCTTCCCCGCCGCCACCTTTGTCGTTGACAGCCCTTTCTCCATCGACTACAATAATGATGACAAATACCGGCAGGCCCCGGCCTGCCCGCAGCAAGGAGTCTGGTTCCATGAAGAACGCACGCATCGTGGTCAAGATCGGCACCTCCACCCTGGCCCACCCCTCGGGCCTGCTGAACATCCGGCGGGTGGAGGAACTGTGCAAGGTCCTCAGCGACCTGAAAAACGCCGGCCATGAGGTCATCCTGGTCTCCTCCGGGGCCATCGGCATGGGGGTGGGAAAGCTCTCCCTGCCCCACCGGCCCGAGGACACCCCCACCAAACAGGCCGCCGCCGCCGTGGGCCAGTGTGAGCTCATGTACACCTATGACAAGTTCTTTGCCCAGTACAACCACACGGTGGCCCAGATCCTCCTCACCGCCGCCGACGTGGACCACCCCGACCGGTTTGCCAACTTCCACAACACCATGCGCCGCCTGCTGGACCTGAAGGCCCTGCCGGTCATCAACGAAAACGACACCGTGGCCACGGAGGAGATCAACATCGGCGACAACGACACCCTGGCCGCCCAGGTGGCCGTGAGCATGGAGGCTGACCTGCTCATCCTCCTGTCGGACATCGACGGCCTGTACACCGCCGACCCCCACACCCATCCCGAGGCCACCCTCATCGCCGACATCCCCGCCCTGACCCAGGAGATCTGGGACCTGGCCGGGGGCTCGGCCTCCCACCTGGGCACCGGGGGCATGGCCACCAAGCTCCACGCCGCCGCCATCTGCACCCAGGCCGGCTGCGACATGGTCATCGCCAACGGCGCCAGCCCCTCTGTACTCTATGACATCGCGGACGGCAAGCCGGTGGGCAGCCGCTTTCGCGGGAAGAAAGGATGATCCTGCCATGTATACCCCTTCCGATCCCCTGTCCTGCTATCCCCCCCCGGCCTTTGACCGGCCGGACTTCCTGCCCATGGACACGGACCCCGGCGAACTGACCCTCACCCGCCCCCTGCTGGAGGAGGCCCTGGCCGCCAAGCCCGCCCTGGCCGCCCTGTCCAGCGAGGAAAAGCAGGGGGTCCTCCTGTCCATGGCCGACGCCCTGGAGGCCGCCACCGACGCCATCCTGGCCGCCAACGCCCTGGACCTGGCCGCCGCCCAGGACACCATCGCCCCGGTGATGCAGGACCGCCTGCGCCTGACCCCCGGCCGCATCGCCGACATGGCCGCCGGGGTCCGGGCCGTGGCCCAGCTGCCCGACCCGGTGGGCCGGACCCTCTCCTCCCACACCCTGCCCAACGGCCTGGGGGTGAGCAAGGTCTCCGTCCCCCTGGGGGTCATCGCCATCATCTATGAGTCCCGGCCCAACGTCACCTCCGACGCCGCCAGCCTCACCTTCCAGGCCGGCAGCGTGTGCGTGCTGCGGGGGGGCAAGGAGTCCATTCACTCCAACACCGCCATCGTGGCCGCCCTGCACCAGGCCCTGGCCGCCCATCAGCTCCCCACCGCCCTGGTCAGTCTGGTGACCGACACCACCCGGGCCAGCGCCAACGAGCTCATGCAGGCGGTGGGCTACATCGACCTGCTCATCCCCCGGGGGGGCGCCTCCCTCATCCAGAGCTGCGTGGACCACGCCAAGGTCCCCTGCATCCAGACGGGCACGGGCATCTGCCACATCTATGTGGACGGGGACGCCCAGTTGGACAAGGCCCTGGCGGTGGTGGAGAACGCCAAAACCAGCCGTCCCTCGGTGTGCAACGCCGCCGAGGTCTGTCTGGTCCACCGGGACATCGCCCCCACCTTCCTGCCCGCCCTGTGGCAGCGGCTGGTGGCAGACCGCCACCAGGCCGGCCAGCCCCCGGTGGAGCTGCGCCTGGACCCGGCGGCCCTGGCCATCCTGGGCAAGGGTATCCCCGCCGGGTACGACGATTTCGACACGGAGTTTCTCGATTACATCCTGGCCGTGCGGGTGGTGGACAGCGTGGAGGAGGCCATCGAGCACATCAACCGCCACTCCACCGGCCACAGCGAGGCCATCCTCACCCAGACCCGGGCCCACGCGGACCTGTTCACCCGGCTGGTGGACAGCGCGGCGGTGTACGTCAACGCCTCCACCCGCTTCACCGACGGCGGCCAGTTCGGCCTGGGCTGTGAGATGGGCATTTCCACCCAAAAGCTCCACGCCCGGGGCCCCATGGGCTTAGAAGAACTGACCAGCTACAAATACGTCATCACAGGCGACGGACAAATTCGATAATTTTTGAACCCGCTTCGCTGGGCTTCAAAAATTGGAGGATTGCAGCCCCCTGCGCGCAAACCCCCGGTCACCAACGGTGACCGGGGGTTCACACTTGTGGGCTGAGAAGTATTTTTGCCCCGGCAAAGCCGGGGCAAAAATACATTGGATTTTATTCCGCCCCTTACCAGGGCCGGAAGTCTGCGACGCTTTTTTCTGGCGCTGGCCAGGATAAGGTTCCGGGTTGGAGAGGGCGGCTTTACACCCGCACGATGCGGCCCTCCTTGCGGGGGGCGGGGGCGGGCAGGGCGCCGGCGGGATAGCCCAGGATGCAGTGGCCCACCCCGGCATAGGTGGCCGGGATGCCCCACTGCTTCAGCAGGGCCTGGCCCTCCGGGGAGGAAAAGACCTCTCTGGCCCGGTGGATCCAGCAGGACCCCAGGCCCAGGGCGTGGGCTGCGTTCATCAGGTTGCCCATGACCAGGCTGCCGTCCTCCAGCCAGGTGAACCGGCTCTGGTCGGCCAGGACCACCACCACCGTGGGGGCCCCATAAAAGGGGTCGGTGTCCACCCCCATCACCCCGGCGTTGAGCCGGGAGAGCCTGGCGATCATCTCCGGGTCCTGGACCACCACCATGGTCACCGGCTGGACCCCTCTGCCGCTGGGGGCATAGATGCCGGCCTGGAGGACCTGCTCCAACACATCCTCTTCGATCTGCCGGGTCTCATAGGCCCGGATGCTGCGGCGCTCTGTTAAGGCGCGAATGACTTCGTTCATATCCGTTCTCCTTTACCAGATGCAGCGCACGGCACAGTTGAAGGTCTGCTCTCCCACCGTGGCCGTCACTGTGGCCCGGCCAGGGGCCACGGCGGTGACTGTCCCGTCATCGGCCACCTTGGCCACCGACGTGTCGCTGCTGCTCCAGGTGGGCTGCTGATCTGTGCCGGTGAGGGTGAGCTGCTGGGTGGCCCCCTCACTGTCCAGGGTGATGTCATTGGTGCTCAGGGCGGGACCCGACGGGGTCTCGGTCCCTCCCGCCCCGCCTTCGGCCCCTTCGCCGCCTGCGGCCCCCTGGCCGCCCTCGGCGGTCCAGGTGCAGTTGACGGTGCAGGAGGCCTGCTGGCCGTTTTCCATGGTGGCGGTGATGACGGTGGTGCCAGGGGCCACGGCGGTCACCGTGCCTGCCTCATCCACCGTAGCCACCCCGGGCTCGCTGCTGACCCAAGTCAGCGTGGCGGTGGAGCCCTCCGGGGCGAAGGTCGCCGTGAGGGTCATGGTGGTCCCGGCCTCGGCCAAGTCCAGGGTCTCCCGGTCCAGGGTGAGCGACTCTGCCGCCTGGCCCTTGCCGCTGAGGATGCCGCTCTGGAAGGCAGGCACCACCGTGCGCACCACGATGAAGACCGCCGCCACCACGATGATGAGGGAGATGAGGATGAGCACCAGGTTGGGCCCGCCCTTCTTTTTCTTGGCCGCGCGCTGGCGGGTCTTTTTCTCCGCGCGCGCCGGCTGGGCAGGCTGGGGCGGCCGGACCGCAGGGGCCAGCTCGTCCTCCGCCCATCCCTTTTCCGTCTGGGCCTGGAGCTCCTCGGCGATCTCCTGGCGGGAGATCACCTGGGTGGGCTGGTCATCCACCACGCCCTCCTCCTGCTCGCCCCCCTGGGATGCCTGCCACTCCGCCTGGGCGGCGGCCAGGTCCCCCAAGGGGATGGTGGGCTCGTCCACCGGGGGCAGGTCCTCCCGGACCTCCTCCTCCGGCTGTGTTTCCGAAATCGTTTCTCCGGCAGGAGCCTCTTCCGGTTGGGCCGGGGCCTCGCCGGCGGGGGCGGACGCCTCCTGGGCCGGTTCCCCGGCGGGCTCGCCGTCCTCCTTCAGCTGGACCTCCTGCACCGGTGCAGCGGGTTTTTCGATCTGGTCTGCCCGGAGCTGGGGCACCGGGCTCTCCGCCAGCAGGTCCCGGATCTCGCTGAGCAGCACATCCAGGTCGTCCCCCTCCTCGGGCACCGGGGGGGTCTCCACAGGGGGCACCGGGCCGGGGGCAGCCTGCTCTGCCGGGATCTTAGGGACCGGGGGCACCTGGACGGGCGCCACGGTCTCCGGCGTGGGGGCCAGCTCCTTCAGCTCCGCCCAGGGGGTCGCGTCCTCTGTCTGGCGGGGGGCTGTCCCCTCGCCCTCCTCTGCTGCCGGGGCGGGGGCTTCCGCCGTCCCTTCGCTCACGGGGACTTCCTCGTCCCCGGAGGCTCCCAGGACATACACTGCCGTCTCCATCCCCGTGGGCATGGGCTCGGCAAAGCCAAAGGTCTCCGGCACCGTATCCGCCTCAAAGACGGGGCCGGCCTCCACAGTGGGCAGGGCATCGGTCTCGGCAGGGGTCTCCTCGGCCTTCTCCTGGGCGGGGGTGGACTCCACGGCGGCCAGAGCGGCCTCCCGGGCCAGCCGGTCCCGCTCCCGCTTCCGGGCAGCGGCACGGGCCTCCCGCTCGGCCAGGCTGGCAGCTTTCTCCTCGGGGGTCATCTCGCTGGTCTTTTTCCGGGGGCCGTGCCGGCGGAAGGGGTCCTTCTTGGGCGCGGCCTCTGCCGCCCCGTGGTCCTTGGCGGCGTGCTCCTTCGTCCCCCGGGCGCCCTCGTGGTCCTTGGGGGTGCGGGTGCGCTCGGCATGGGCCGGGCGGCCGGAGTGGGTGCGCTCCGTGCGGCTGCGGGAGGAGGGCTCTCTGGCCGGGCGCTCCCGGCCGCCCCGCCCTTCCTCGCCGGCGGCCGGAGCCTCGCCGTGCTTTTTCTTCTCCCCTTCGCTGCTGCCAAAGAAATTGGACAGGAAGGCCTGCTTCTTCTGTTTCTTTTCCGCCAGGCGGCGCTCCTCCTCCTGGCGGCCGGCGTCGCAGAAGGGGCAATATTTATACGTCACGGAATAGTACTCCCCGCAGTGGGGGCAGCGCACCGTCTGACTTCTCAGGGTATTTTTGCGATTGTCCAAGCTGATCTCCTCCTCATTGGGATCATGGTAAGGAAAGATTTACCATTCTGTAAGGATTCGTCACAATTTAGTGCATTGTACCACAATCCCGCAAACATCGTCAACCATCTGCCCGGTCTGCCTTGACCCGGCGCGGAAAGTTTAGTATAGTGGAGAAAATACCTCCCGGGCCTGCTTCTTGTGCTCGCCCGAGAAAGGAACCACTATGTCTGCCCCTTCCTCCCCCCTTTCCCCCTGCCGCCGGCGGGACAGCGTGTGCCAATTTTTCCAAAAATATTTTTTATGTTTCTTCTTCTATTCCCTCTTCGGCTGGTGCTATGAGGTCTTTTTGGAGGTGGTGGTCTACCGCTGGGGCTTTTCCAACCGGGGGGTCCTCTTCGGGCCCTACTGCCCGGTGTACGGGGTGGGGGCCCTGCTGTTTCTGCTGCTGTTTTACCGGCTGCTCCGGGGCAAACCCTGGAAGAAGCGGCTGGCGTTGCTCCCCGTCCTCTTTGTGGGCTGCGCGGTGTCGGCCACCCTGGTGGAGCTGGGGGCCTCCTATTTGTGTGAGTGGCTCACCGGGTCCTGGCCCTGGCAGACCTATGTGAACTATTCCTGGAACTTCCAGGGGCGCATCGCCCTGTCCCCCTCCCTCCGCTTCGGCCTGGGGGGCCTGATCTTCCTGTATGTGCTCCAGCCCCTGCTGGACCGGGGCATCGCCGCCCTCTCCTCCACCGCCCGGGGCCGTCTGGCGGCCCTGCTGGCCGCCGTGATGCTCTGCGACCTGGCCGTCTTCCTCCTGCGCACCCTTTGAGCCAGTTTGAGCCAGAATGATCCGGTGAGAAAATAACGGGGCCCCCTTGACAGGGGGCTTTCCACTGGGTATACTGTATATACCGTACATGTACAGAATAGGTGATTTCATGAACATCATCATCAGCAACGCCAACAACAAGCCCATCTATGAGCAGATCTTCACCCAGATCCGCGACCAGATCCTCTCCGGCGACCTGCCGCCGGGGCAGGCCCTGCCCTCCATCCGGGCCCTGGCCAAGGACCTGCGGGTGAGCGTCATCACCACCAAGCGGGCCTACGAAGAGCTGGAAAAGGCGGGCTATGTGTACACCGTCCCTGCCAAGGGCTCCTATGTGGCCGAGAAAAACACCCAGCTGGTGCGGGAGGCCTACCTGACCCGCATCGAGGAACACCTGCAGCAAATCCTCCCCCTGGCCGACAGCTGCGGCCTGGGCGAGGAGGAGCTGGTGGAGATGCTGCGCCTGCTCTACCACGACAAACGCTGAAGGGAGACGCGCCATGAATGCCATCGAATGTCTGGACCTGACCAAAACCTACCGGGGCTTTACCCTGGACCACATCACCTTTTCCCTGCCCGCCGGGTGCATCCTGGGCCTGGTGGGGGAGAACGGGGCGGGGAAGTCCACCACCCTGAACCTGCTCATGAACGCCATCTCCCGGGACGGGGGCACCGTGCGCCTGCTGGGCACCGACAACCAGAGCCCGGAATTTTTGCAGACCAAGCAGGACATCGGCGTGGTTCTGGACGAGGCCTGCCTGCCCGACGCCATCACCCCCACCGAGCTGGGGCGGATCATGTCTATGACCTACACCCGCTGGGACCAGCCCCTCTATGAGAGCTATCTCAAGCGCTTCGGTCTGCCCCGGGCCAAGCGCTTCCGCTCCCTGTCCCGGGGCATGCGGATGAAGCTGGCCATTGCCGCCGCCCTGTCCCACCACGCCAGGCTCCTGCTGCTGGACGAGGCCACCAGCGGCCTGGACCCCATGGTCCGGGAGGAGGTGCTGGACGTGTTCAACGAGTTCACCCGGGAGGAGGACCACTCCATCCTCCTCTCCTCCCACATCATCAGCGACCTGGAGAAAATCTGCGACTACATCGCCTTTCTCCACCAGGGCAAGCTGATCCTCTTTGCGGAAAAGGACCGGCTGCTGGAGGAGTATGCCATCGTCAAGCTGCCTCCCCAACAGCTGGCCGAGCTGGACCCTGCCGCCGTGATGGGGGTGAAGGAGGGCCGCTACGGGGCCGAGGTCCTGGTCAAGCGGGCCCAGATCCCCGCCCACTTCTCCACCGAGCACACCCGCCTGGAGGACATCATCCTCTTCCTGGCCAGGCAGAAGACCCGGGTGTGAGCCGCCCGGACGCATCCTCTGGAAAGGAGGCCCCTCTATGAAGGCCATGTTATATAAAACATTCGACATCAATGTGGGCAGCACCCTCCCCTCCTTCATCATCGCCATCCTCTTCTGCTATCCCCTGCCCATGCCCTGGCTGGATATGACCTGCGTCTTTTTTCTCATCCTGTCCACCCTGCCCCTCTGCTTCCTCTTTCACCGGGAGCGCCGGGACCGGTGGTATGAGCTGGCCCCCACCTTCCCCTTCTCCCCAAAGGCCATCGTGGGGGAGAAATACCTGCTGTCCTTTCTCTTCATCCTCCCCCTCCCCTTCCTGATGTGTCTGGGGCTGCACCTGGATTTTGTCGGGGCGGTGCCGCCCCCCTTCCCCGTGGCCTTCCGGGCCGTGGCCACGATGCTGGTGTTTTCCGCCTGCTTCCTCTTCCTGACCTTCTGGCTGGGACCGAAGCGCATGCTGCTGTTCTACCTGCCCCTGCTGGCCCTCTTCTTCGCCCTGGACCTGCTCTGTCTGTATGAGAAGGGCTGCCTGCTGGTCTATCTGCCCCTCCCCATTCTGCCCAGCCTGGTGGTGGCGGTGGTCTTCTTCCTGCTCTCTTACCGGGCCGCTGTGGGGCGGTATCACCACCGCACCTGGTGACCTGCCGGCCAATGCCAAGAAAGGAGCATCCCCATGAAAGCCTTGCTGTACAAAGATTTCTGCCTCATCACCAGGAAAACCCTCCTCTTTCTGCTGGTGGCCCTGATTCTCCTGCTGCCGCCCCTGATCTTCACCACCCCGGATTTCCTCCTGTGCATGACCCCCCTGCTGGGGCTGCCGGCCCCCTTCCTGCTCACCTCCTACGATGAGCGCTCCAAGTGGGCCCAGTACGCCCGGATGCTCCCCTACTCCTTCCGGGCCCTGGTCCTCAGCCGCTGCCTGATCTGCTGGGGCGTGACCCTTCTCATGGCCGCGCTGAGTTTCCTGGCCTGCGTCTTTTACTCCCCCGGCCACCAGGTCTCCACCGCCACCCTGCTGGCCCTGGGCTGGCTGTCGGCAGGGGTGCTGCTTGCCCAAGCCATCTCCTTCCCCTTCCTCTTCCGGGTGGGGGTCATCCACGGCCAGGTGATCTCCCTGGCGGTGCTGCTGGCGGGCATCATCGTGGTCCTGAACATCCTTTGGAATGTATCTATCACCGACCCCTGGTCGGCCCTGCCCGGTTTCCTGCATCTGCTGGCGCCCTCCGCACCGGCGGTCCTTCTGCTGGCGGTGGCAGCCAATGTGGTCTCCGTCTCCGCCTGCATCAAGCAGTACGCTTTCCGGATGGGGTAACCCCCCCCCGCCAGAAGGGGGACGCCCTGCCGTCCCCCTTTTGCCCCTTCCCCGGAAAAGGTGCTTGACAACGGTCTGCTTTTGGTGTAACGTAGAGGAAACAACCAAACAGACACAAAGACTGTGAAGAGAAGAGTATCCAGGGAGATACGCCACAGAGAGCCCCTTTTGGTGTGACGGGGCGCGGAAGGCCCTGGAGAAGATGGTCTCGGAGTCGCGCACCGAGCGGACGTGGTCCGTTAGGCTGCGACGGGTGCGCCCGTCATCGCGCCGGGGTGTGCTGGCACCCGCTAAGGCCGGCCCCGCGAGGGGCTGCGCGAACCAAGGTGGTACCACGGCTGATGCAGTCGTCCTTGACGAATTCGTCGAGGGCGGCTTTTTTGTTTGCCACGGCCGGGGCGGGTCCCGCCGCCCCCACACCACAGAGAAAAGAGGAGATGCCCGTGCAAGAGCCCATCATTCAGATCACCGATCTGAACAAAACCTTCGGCGCCGGCCCCACGGCGGTCCACGCCCTGGAGCAGATCAACCTGTCCATCTATCCCGGTGAGATCTTTGGCATCATCGGCCTGTCCGGGGCGGGCAAGTCCACCCTGGTCCGGTGCATGAACCTGCTGGAGCGCCCCACCTCCGGCTCGGTGATGGTGGACGGCAAAGAGATGACCAAGCTGCCGGACAAGGAGCTGCGGAAAGCCCGCAAAGACATCAGCATGATTTTCCAGAGTTTCAACCTGCTCATGCAGCGCACCGCCCTGGATAACATCTGCTTCCCCCTGGAGCTCATCGGCACCAAGCGGGCCGACGCCGTCAAGCGGGCCCAGGAGCTGCTGGACCTGGTGGGCCTGGGCAGCCGGGCCAACGCCTATCCCGCCCAGCTCTCCGGCGGCCAGAAGCAGCGGGTGGCCATCGCCCGGGCCCTGGCCACGAGCCCCAAGGTCCTGCTGTGCGACGAGGCCACCTCCGCCCTGGACCCTACCACCACCCTGTCCATCCTGGAACTGCTGAAAGAGCTCAACCAGAAGCTGGGGGTCACCGTGGTGGTCATCACCCACCAGATGAACGTCATCGAGGAGATCTGCCACCGGGTGGCCATCCTGGACCACGGCGTGGTGGCCGAGCAGGGCACCGTGGAGGAGATCTTCTCCCACCCCCAGACCGACATCGGCCGCCAGCTGGTCTATCCCAACGGGGTGCAGATCGACCGCCTGCCCGCCTCCCGGGTCATCCGCATCGCCTTCAACGGCGGCTCCTCCTATGAGCCCCTCATCGCCTCTCTGGCCATCGACTGCGGCGTGAAGGTGAACATTCTGGGGGCGGACACCCGAAACATCGAGGGCAAGGCCTTCGGCACCATGCTGCTGGGCCTGCCGGAAAACGAAGCCGAGGCCATGAAGGCCATGGCCTACATCCAGGGCCAGCCGGACATTACCGTAGAGGAGGTGAACGGCCATGTTTGAGACCATCGCCACTTTCTGGGCCGAATACGGGGAACTCCTGCTGGAAGGCACCCGGGACACCATGATCATGGTGGTCATCTCCACCGTTTTCGCCTACATCATCGGCCTGCCCTTGGGGGTCCTGCTGAGCATCAGCCAGCCCCACGGCATCTGGCCCCACAAGTGGTTCAACCGCATCCTGGGCTGGATCATCAACGTGGGCCGGTCCCTCCCCTTCATCATCCTGATGGTGGCCATCATGCCCTTTACCAAGGTCATTGTGGGCACCAAAATGGGGGTCCCCGGGGCCATCGTGCCCCTGGTGGTCTCCGCCGCCCCCTTCATCGCCCGGATGGTGGAGACCTCCCTGGCGGAAGTGGACGCCGGGGTGGTGGAGGCCGCCCAGTCCATGGGAGCCTCCCGGGCCCAGATCGTCTGGAAGGTCTACCTGCCCGAGGCCGTCCCCTCACTGATCCTGGGGGCGTCCATCTCCATCATCACCCTCATTGGCTACACCGCCATCGCCGGGGCCGTGGGCGCCGGCGGCCTGGGCGACCTGGCTGTGCGCTATGGCTACCAGCGCAACATCATGTCCGTCATGTGGGTCACGGTGATCTTCCTCATCGTCCTGGTCCAGGTCATCCAATCCCTGTTCAGTTGGCTGTCCGCCAAGTCGGACAAGCGTCTGAGATAAACCCATCATTATTTTAAGGAGGAACTCAACCCATGAAGAAGCTTCTTGCACTCACCATGGCCCTGGTCCTGTGCCTGGGTCTGGCTGCCTGCGGCGGTGAAACCACCACCGAGGAGACCACCGACACCCAGGAGACCACCGGCGAGACCGTCACCCTGAAGGTGGGCGCCACCCCCGCTCCCCACCAGGAAATCCTGGAGCAGGTGGTGGATGTCCTGGCTGAGCAGGGCATCACCCTGGAGATCGTCCCCTACAACGACTACGTTGCCCCCAACACCGCCGTGGAGGAAGGGGTAGACGACGCCAACTTCTTCCAGCACATCACCTACATGGATAACTTCAACGCCGAGCGCGGCACCCACCTGGTCAACGCCGGCGCCATCCACTATGAGCCCATGGGCATCTATGCCGGCAAGAGCGACTCCCTGGAGAACATCCCCGACAGGGCCGTCATTGCCATCCCCAACGACGCCACCAACGAGGGCCGCGCCCTGCTGCTGCTGCAGGACCTGGGCCTGCTGACCCTGAAGGAGGATGCCGGCCTGGAGGCCACCCCCAAGGACATCGCCGAGAACCCCCACAACCTCCAGTTCAAAGAGCTGGAAGCCGCCATGCTGCCCCAGACCATCGATGAGGTGGATTTCTCCATCATCAACTCCAACTACGCTCTGGACGCCGGCCTGAACCCCACCACCGACGCCCTGGCCATGGAGGACGCCGAGTCTGATGCCGCCCAGGCCTATGCCAACATCATCGCCGTCAAGGAGGGCAACGAGAACAACGAGGCCATCAAGGCCCTGGTTGCCGCCCTGCAGTCCGACGAGATCCGGGAGTTCATCGAGACCACCTACAATGGGTCCGTGGTCCCCATGTTCTGAGAAAAGAACGCCAGTTCTGTCAACTTTTTCCACGCAATTTCCACAAAAAGAAGGGAGAGGCACTGCTTCTCCCTTCTTTTGTCACATTCGACCATTGACAGATTGTTCCTTTCTGCTAAAGTATAGTGTTGCTTGTGAATTTGGAACGATTTTACGTAGAGAAGGAGAGAACTTGCCATGGCTCAGAATCCCTCGTCCCATCCCCCTGCAGAGAACAAAATGGGCGTGCAGCCGGTGGGCCGGCTGCTGGCCGGCATGGCCATCCCCATGATGATCTCCATGCTGGTGCAGGCCCTGTACAACATCGTCGACAGTATCTTCGTCTCCCGGCTGAGCGAGAATGCGCTGACCGCCGTTTCCCTGGCCTTCCCCCTGCAGAACCTGATGATCGCCGTGTGCGCCGGCACCGCCGTGGGCATGAACGCCCTGCTCTCCCGGTCCCTGGGGGCCAAGGAGCAGGAGAAGGCCGACCTGGCCGCCAACACCGGCATCTTCCTGGCCCTATGTTCCTTCGTGGTCTTTTGCCTGGTGGGGGTGTTCTTCTCCCACACCTTCTTCCTGCTGCAGACCGATGTGGAGGAGATCGTCACCGCCGGCACCGCCTATGGCCAGATCTGCCTGGGCTGCTCCATCGGCCTGTTCTGCCAGTTCACCTTTGAGCGGCTGCTCCAGTCCACCGGCCGCACCCACCTGGCCATGTGCACCCAGATCCTGGGGGCCCTCATCAACATCGTCCTGGACCCCATCCTCATCTTCGGCCTCTTCGGCGCGCCCCGGCTGGGGGTGGCCGGGGCCGCCGTGGCCACCGTGGCCGGCCAGTGCGTGGCTGCCGTGGCCGCCCTGATCATGAACCTGAAGTGCAACCCCGAGATCCACCTGTCCCTGAAAAAGATCCGCTGGCACGGGGCCATGGTCAAGAACATCTACCGCATCGGCCTGCCCTCCATCGTCATGATGAGCATCGGCTCCATCATGGTCTTTGGGGTCAACCGCATCCTCATCGCCTTCACCACCACCGCCACCGCCGTCTTCGGGGCCTATTTCAAGCTGCAGAGCTTCATCTTCATGCCCGTCTTTGGCCTGAACAACGGCATGGTGCCCATCGTGGCCTACAACTACGGGGCCAAAAAGCCCGACCGGGTCAAGCGGACCATCAAGCTGGCCATCCTGTCCGCCATCGCCATCATGGCGGTGGGCCTGGCAATTTTTGAGCTCTTCCCCGGCTTCCTGCTGGCCTTCTTCGACGCCTCGGAGAATATGCTGGCCATCGGCATCCCTGCCCTGCGCATCATCGCCCTGGCCTTTGTCTTTGCCGGCTTCTGCATCATCGCCGGCTCGGTGTTCCAGGCCATCGGCAACCCCTTCTACAGCCTCATCGTCTCCGTCTGCCGCCAGCTGGTGGTGCTGCTGCCGGTGGCCTGGCTGCTGTCCCAGACGGGGAACCTGACCCTGGTGTGGCTGGCCTTCCCCATTGCCGAGCTCATGTCCCTGACCCTGAGCATCATTTTCCTGCGCCGCACCCTCCGGGCTGCCGAGGCTGCCATGACCACCAGCAACCCGATCTGACCGGCGCCTTCCGAAGTCCAGTTTACCTCCATAAAAACCGGTGTCCTCTTCCTGCGGGAGAGGACACCGGTTTTCTGTCTTTAGGGATTTTGCATGGCGTGGGCCGGCTGGGCCTCCGGCCGGGGCGTCTCCTGCTCCGGCTGCCGGGTCTTCAGCTGCCGCAGGACGGGCACCAGCATCCCCACGGCCACCAGGATGGTGATGACATCCGCCACCGGGGCAGCGTACAGGGGCCCCAGCACCCCGGGGGAGACCAGCCGGGGGAAGAGGAGGATCATGGGCACGCACAGGATGAAGTCCCGCAGCAGGGAGAGGACCATCGCCTGGACGGGCTTGCCCAGGGACTGCAGGAAAATGCTGGCCGCCTTGTGCAGGCAGCACAGGATCATGGTGGACAGGTAGATGCGGAAAGCCAGAACGGCAAACTGGTTATACAGGTCGCTCTCACTGCCGAAGAGGGAGATGATCTGGATGGGGAAGAACTGGAAGGCCAGGGTGGCCACCACCCCGATGACGGCCTCGGCCAGCATCATGGTCTTGAAGAGCTGGCGCACCCGCTTGCCGTTGCCGGCGCCGTAGTTGTAGCCCACGATGGGCTGGCAGCCGGCGGCGATGCCCACCACGAAGGCGATGACGATCTGGAAGACCTTCATGACGATGCCCACCACGGTCATGGGGATGTCCGCCCCGTACTCCGACTGGGCGCCGTACTGGACCAGGGTGGTGTTCATCACCCCCATGATGATGACGATGGACACCTGGGTGAGCAGGCTGCTGATGCCCAGGGGGAGGAAGCGGGTGAGCAGGACCTTCCGGGGGCGGAAGGAGTCCCGGCACAGCCGGAAGGACCGGCCCCGGCGCAGATACCACAAGGCCAGCAGGGCGGAGACCACCTGGCCGATGATGGTGGCCCAGGCCGCCCCGGCCACCCCCCAGTGGAGGACAAAGATGGCGATGGGGTCCAGGATGACGTTGATGACGCAGCCGACCAAGGTGGAGCCCATGGCGAACTTGGGGCTGCCGTCGGCCCGGATGACGGAGTTGAGGCCGTTGGTCAGGACGAAGAAGGGGATGCCGATGAGGATGACGTTAAAATAATCCACGGCATAGGCCAGGTTGTTCTCCGTGGCCCCGAAGGCGGCCAGGATGCCGTCCCGGCCCAGGGCAAAGGCCAGCACCAGCACGGCGCTGCACCCCAGCAGCAGGACCAGGGCATTGCCCACGCTGCGGTGGGCGCTCTGGGCATCCCCCTGCCCCTGGCAGAGGCTGAGGTAGGCGGCACAGCCGTCGCCGATCATCAGCGCCAGGGCCAGAGCGATGATGGTGATGGGAAAGACCACGTTGGTGGCTCCGTTGCCCAGGTAGCCCACGCCCCAGCCGATGAAAATCTGGTCCACGATGTTATACAGGGACGAGACCAGCAGGGACAGGGTGCAGGGCACGGCAAACTTGAGTATCAGCGGCCCGATGGGCGCTTGGGCCAAATAGCGGTTGGAA
>DXEA01000067.1 GCA_019115225.1 Candidatus Evtepia faecigallinarum | reverse complement strand
TTTGTTCCAGCGCCTGCGGGCGCTGGAAGTCTGCGACGCTTTGACTGCCAGGCGGGAGCCTGGCAGTTTTTTTGAGGGGTGGGGTGGGGGGGGGAAGGCGCCTCCCTGTTTGTTGGGGGGAGGCGCTGTTGGGGGGTTAGTAAGATTGGACATCGGAGAGGAATTGGGCCCAGGCTTCTTCGTTTTCTACGAAGTAGAGGGGGCAGGCTTTGCCGGTGATGTCGTAGTGGCGGATCACCTTGTCACGGCCCAGGTCGCAGTAGTCGCACAGCCAGGCGGTGAGTTTGACCAGGGTTTCATAAGAGGCTTCGGTGAACTGGCCGGTGGCGTCGGGGTGGCAGACCTCGATGGACAGGGTGTCGCCGTTGCGGTCGTTGCTGGCGGAGGATTTTTCGTCCATGGGGATGCACTGGATGACCTCCCCCTCCAGGCCGATGACGAAGTGGGAGCTGACGGTGGTCTCCGGCTGGTCGTAGAAGTCGTGGTTCTGCTGGGCGGTGGTGCCGGGGTTGCCCACATAGTGGATGACGATGTCTGTGACGCCGTTGAGCTTTTCCCCCCGGCGGCCGGTGCCGTTGATCTCGATGATCTGCTTGTCCACCCAGTAGGGGGTGCGGTCCCGGGCCAGCTTGTCCATCTGGCTGCCGCCGTTGAGGTTGACCACGATGCCCAAAAGCACCACCACGGCCAGCACGGCGATGAGGACGGGAAGGTAGCGGGAATAGCTCTGCCGCCGCCGGGGCGGTCTGCGCCGGGGGGCGGTGCGTTTTCCGGCAGTGGGCCGGCGGGTGGGGGAGGCGGTTTTCTTTTCGGTTTTTTCAGGCGTGGCGGTGGCCATGGTAACGTCTCCTTTGCGGTGGGAAGGGTTTCTCAGATGGGACGGGTGGCGGTCTGGAGCCAGGCGGCCTCTGCCGGGGGCAGGTGGGGGGCCAGGGCGGCCCGGACCCGGGCGTGGTAGTCGTTGAGCCACTGGCGCTCCTGGACGCTCATCTCCTCTGGGCAGACGGCGTCCAGGTCAAAGGGGGTGAGGGTGAGGGTCTCAAAGCCCAGGAAGCGGCCGAAGGGGGTGGTGTCCTTTTCCACACACAGCAGCAGGTTCTCCAGGCGGATGCCATAGGCCCCGTCGAAGTACAGGCCGGGCTCGTCGGAGGTGATCATCCCCGGGGCCAGGGCGGTCTGGGGGCCGCTGGGCCTCCAGTGGATGCGCTGGGGCCCCTCGTGGACGCTGAGCAGGTAGCCCACCCCGTGGCCGGTGCCGTGGTTGAAGTCCAGGCCCAGCTGCCACAGGGGCTGCCGGGCGGCCAGGTCCAGGCTGCTGCCGGGACAGCCGGCGGGAAAGACCATCTGGGCCAGGGCCAGGTTGCCCCGGAGGACGGCGGTGTAATGGGTCTTTTGCTCCGGGGTCAGGGGACCCACGGCATAGGTGCGGGTGCAGTCGGTGGTGCCGGTGTAGTAATGGCCCCCCGTGTCCGCCAGCAGGAAACCCCGGGTACCGATGGGCCGGTCGCTGGCGGGGGTGGGGGAGTAGTGGACCACGGCGCTGTGGTCCCCGGCGGCCAGGATGGGGTCAAAGCTGGGCTGGAGGTAGAGGGGGGCTTCCTGGCGGAATTCCTCTAACCTGGCGGCGGCGGCCAGCTCCGTGACGGTCTCCCCTGCCGCCTGGGTTTTCAGCCAGTACATAAACCGGGTCAGGGCGATGCCGTCGGCCAGATGGGCCCGGCGCATGTTCTCGATCTCCACCGGGTTCTTCACCGCCTTGGCCTTCTCGGTGGGGTCGGGCCGGTCGGTGACCTTCACCTCGCTGGGGATGGCGGTGAGCAGGGAGGTGCTCACCCGGCGCATGTCCAGCTGGACGTGCTGGTCGGGGGTCAGACGGCCCAGATAGCCGGCAAAGCCCTCATAGGGCCGCAGGGAGACCCCGTCGGCCTCCAGGGCGTCCACGTCCTGGGGGGAAAAGACGGTGGGGTTGGCAAAGAGGGTGCAGCCCTCCCGGGTCAAAGCCAGATAGCCCAGCACCACCGGGTAATGGGGCAGGTCGTCCCCCCGCAGG
Source organism: Candidatus Evtepia faecigallinarum (assembly GCA_019115225.1). Taxonomy (GTDB): domain Bacteria; phylum Bacillota; class Clostridia; order Oscillospirales; family Oscillospiraceae; genus Evtepia; species Evtepia faecigallinarum. Next base: position 5,313 of record DXEA01000067.1, on the reverse strand, counting down.
TTCAGCAGCCACGCGATGTCCTCCAGGGCGGTCAGCAGCAGCACATCCTGGCCCTCGGCGGTGAGGGCGGCCCGGATCTGCCCCAGCTTTTCCCGGCGGCTGACCCCGGCATACTTCTCCTCCAGCAGCCAGGCGGGCCTGGCGGAGAGAGGCGGGCGCTGGGTCCAGATCTCCCCCACCAAGTCCAGCTGGTGGTTGAGCTTGGCCCCCAGCTGCCGCACCAGCCGGTGATACCGGCGGCCTGTGCGGGCGTCCACGCAGCGGCCGTCAAAGCCCAGGGTCTGCCCCGGCTGCAGGCTCCCCCGGAGGAATTTTTCAATGGTAGGCACGCCCGGCTGGCCCTGCTTCATCAGGCGGATGTCCGAGCCCTTCAGCTCCTCCTCGGCCTGGAGGAAATACCGCCCGTCGGTCCACAGCCCCGCCCAGTTGGCAAAGACCAGCAGGGTGCCCGCCGAGCCGGTAAACCCCGACACATATTCCCGGCAGGCAAAGTGGGCCCCCACATACTCGCTGCCGTGAAAGTCGGCGGTGGGGATGAGGTAGGCGTCAATGTGATACTCGGCCATGGCGTCCCGCAGGGCCTGGAGAGGATGTGCCATAGAAAAGACCTCCTGTGGTGGGAAATGCGGCCCCCGCAGGGGCACAGGTTTTTTGCAGCAAAGAGAATGGTATCAGTATAGCACGCAGCGGGAAAAAAGCAAAGCCTTTGGGGGAAAAGGGGGGGAATTTCCGGTTTTCCCCGGCGGGATTTTGTGGTAGAATAGCAGGCAAAGCGTCCTTGGCGGGGCCGGCAGTCCCGGTAAGGAAAATAGGAAGGTGAACCAATGATCGAATCTGTGACCATCGTGGGCATGGGCGCCCTGGGCATCCTCTACGGCAATGCCCTGTCCAAGCATCTGGGGGCGGACCGGGTCCGCTTTCTGGCCGACGGCCAGCGGCTGGAGCGGCTGCGTCAGGCAGACGTCCGGTGCAACGGGGAAACGTGCGCGTTTCAAGTGACCGACCGGTTGGAGGGCCCCGCCCAGCTGCTCATCTTTGCCGTCAAGGGGCCCGCCTTAGAGGAAGCCATGGCCCTGGCCGCCCCCTGGGTGGGGGAGGAGACCATCCTCCTGTCCGTCCTCAACGGCGTGACCAGCGAGGAGACCCTCAGCCAGACCTTCGGCCCCGAGAAGGTGATCTACAGCGTGGCCCAGGGCATGGACGCCGTGCGCCAGGGCACCCGGCTGAACTATACCCACGAGGGCATCCTCTTTGTGGGCCTGCCCCAGGAGGACTATTTTGACCGGGGGGAGAAGCTGGAAGCCGTCTATGAGCTCTTCCGCGCCGCCGGCATCGACGTGCGCAGGGAGGAGGACATCCTCCACCGCATGTGGTGCAAGTTCATGCTCAACGTGGGCATCAACCAGGTGTGCATGGCCTATGAGTGCAACTATGGCGGGGCCCAGGTGGAGGGGGAGATCCGCCAGACCATGATCGCCGCCATGAACGAGGCCCGGAAGGTGGGGGCCTGCCAGGGGGTTTTGGTGACCCAGAAGGACCTGCAGGAGTATTTGACCATCCTGGACGGCCTGGACCCCGAGGCCATGCCCTCCATGCGCCAGGACGGTCTGGCCCACCGGCCCAGTGAGGTGGACCTCTTCGCCGGCACCGTGCTGGAGCTGGCAGACCACTATGGTATGCAGGCCCCGGTGAACGGAAAACTCTACCGGACCATCAAGGAAATGGAAACAAACTGGTGACGGGAAAAGTGTAAGGTTGACAAAAAAAGAGAGAGGGAGGAACAGGGAGAAAAGAAATTAAAGAAATTGCAAAAAAAAGATTGACAGACCAGGAGGGAAGTGCTATCGTTGATGGCAACGAAGGCAGAAACCCGACGAGACGCAGTGCAGTGAGGCTTTGAAAATGAACGTGTTTTTCGCCGAACTGAATATCCTGGCTGTCAGCATTATTGGGGTACTACTGGTAGTAGTAGTACCGGGAATAATGCTAAATGTTATGTCCAGGACAGGGAAGCGAAACGCAAATTGATTTGCAAGGCTGACCGGCGGCGCCCCCTCGCGGCGGCCCTTACGGAACCAAGATTTGCGGAGAACTGACAGGCTCTTGTGGTTTTAACGTTTAGCGCGTGAAAGACCACAGGGCTTTTTTGTTGTTCCGGTGGCAAACGATCCCCAAAAAAGAAGGAGGAAACAGCATGGAAATGACTGGTGCCAAGATCTTGATGGAATGCTTGTTGGAGCAGGGTGTCGACCTGGTGTTCGGCTACCCTGGCGGCACCATCCTGAACGTCTACGACGAACTCTACCGCTACAAAGACCGTATCACCCACATCCTCACGGCCCACGAACAGGGGGCCTCCCACGCCGCCGACGGCTACGCCCGCTCCACCGGCAAGGTGGGCGTGTGTCTGGCCACCTCCGGCCCCGGCGCCACCAACCTGACCACCGGCATCGCCACGGCCTATATGGACTCTTCCCCTGTGGTCTTTATCACCTGCAACGTCACCCAGAACCTCATCGGCCGTGACGCCTTCCAGGAGGTGGACATCACCGGCATCGCCATGCCCATCACCAAATGTACCTACCTGGTCCGTGACGTCAACGTCCTGGCCGACACCGTCCGGGAGGCCTTTGCCATCGCCCGCAGCGGCCGGCCCGGCCCGGTGCTCATCGACATCGTGAAAAACGTCACCGCCGAGAAGGCCGACTATGAATACCTCCCCCGGGAGAAGCACATCACCTCCGGCCGCCTGGCCAACCTCATCCGCCGGGCCCGCACCAGCAGCCTGAAGATGCCCGAGCCCAACCAGGAGGATGTCAACAAGCTGGTGGAGATGATCGCCCAGTCCAAAAAGCCCATGCTCATCTGCGGCGGCGGCGTGGTCCGCAGCCGCTCCCACGAGGAGTTCAGGGAATTTGCCCGGCGCATCGACGCCCCCGTGGCCATCACCCTCATGGGCGCCGGCGGCATCGCCGGCCGGGACCCCCTGGCCACCGGCATGATCGGCATGCACGGCTCCAAGGCCTCCAACATGGCCTGCGACGGCTGCGACCTGCTCATCGCCGTGGGCTGCCGCTTCTCTGACCGGGTGGCCCTGAAGCCCGCCACCTTCGCCCGCCAGGCCAAGATCGTCCACATCGACATCGACCGGGCAGAGATCAACAAGAACGTGGAGACCGACCACCACATCATCGGCAACGCCCGCCAGGTGCTGGAGCTGCTCAACCGGAAGGTTCCCCAGTACGACCACAGTGAGTGGAAGAAGTACGTCTTCTCCTTCCCCACCGAGACCGCTTATGACGAGAACCCCAACCACCTGACCCCCAAGCAGATCCTGGGCACCATCGCCCGCCTGTGCCCCGAGGACGCCATCGTCTCCACCGACGTGGGCCAGCACCAGATGTGGGCCATCCAGCACTTCCACTTTGACTATCCCGGCCAGCTGCTCACCTCCGGCGGGTTCGGCACCATGGGCTTCGGCCTGGGGGCCGCCATCGGCGCCAAGCTGGGTAACCCCGACAAGACCGTTCTCCACATCACCGGCGACGGCTGCTTCCGCATGAATTCCAACGAGCTGTCCACCGAGGAGTTCTACAAAACCCCCGTCATCACCTTCATCTTCAACAACCACCGCCTGGGCATGGTCCGCCAGTGGCAGGAGCTGATCTATGAAAACCGCTTCAGCCAGACCACCACCGAGCGGGGCCCCGACTTTGCCAAGCTGGCCGAGGCCAACGGCCTCAAGGGCTGCCGGGTGACCACCGAGGAGGAGCTGGAGCGCGCCATCCTGGACGCCCTGGAGGAGCAGAAGAAGGGCCTGGGCTACGTCATCGACTGCACCATCGAGGAAACCGAGCTGGTCCGCCCCATGGTCAACGGCGGCACCCACATCACCGAATTCCTGGTCAACTAAGGAGGCATGAGACATGGAAGAAGTGAAACTGCGCACCCTGTCCGTCCTGGTGGACAATGAGTCGGGCGTTCTGTCCCAGGTGTCCCGGCTGTTCTCCCGCAAGGGCTTTAACGTGGAGTCTCTGGCGGTGGGTACCACCGACAACCCCGCCATCTCCCGCATGACCATCGAGGTCCTGGCCAATGAGAACCAGACCAACCTCATGTGCAACCAGCTGGCCAAGATGGTCCCCGTCCACTCTGTCAAGCTCCTGGTCCCCAGCCACTCCATCCGCCGTGAGCTGGTGCTGTATAAGGTCCGGGCCAAGAACAGCGAGGACAAGAACGAGATCATCCAGATCGCCAACATTTTCCGGGGCTCCATCATCGACGTGTCCAAGGAGACCCTCACCCTGTCCGTCATCGGTGATGAGAAAAAGACCGACGCCGTGCAGGAGCTGCTGGCCGACTTCGGCATCGAAGAACTGGTCCGCACCGGCATGATCGCCCTGGAACGTGGCAAATATACCATTGACGAAGACACCAAGGAAAAAGGAGAATTCAACTATGGCAAAGATGTATTATGAGAAGGACTGCGACCTGAACCAGCTTAACGGCAAGAAGATCGCCATCGTGGGCTACGGCTCCCAGGGCCACGCCCACGCCCTGAACCTGCGGGATTCCGGCTGTGACGTGATCATCGGCCTGCGCCAGGGCGGCAAGTCCTGGTCCGTGGCAGAGAAGGACGGCTTCCAGGTCATGCCCGTTGCCGAGGCCACCAAGGCTGCCGACATCATCATGATCCTCATCAACGATGAGAACCAGGCCGATATGTATAAAAAGGACATCGCCCCCTACCTGACCGCCGGCAAGGCCATCGCCTTCGCCCACGGCTTCAACATCCGCTATCAGCAGATCACGCCCCCCGCCGACGTGGACGTGTTCATGGCTGCCCCCAAGGGCCCCGGCCACACCGTGCGCAGCCAGTATGTGGCCGGCAAGGGCGTGCCCTGCCTGGTGGCCGTGGAGCAGAACGCCACCGGCAAGGCCTATGACATCGCCCTGGCCTACATCGCCGGCATCGGCGGCGCCCGTGCCGGTATCATGGAGACCACCTTCCACGACGAGACCGAGACCGACCTCTTCGGCGAGCAGACCGTCCTGTGCGGCGGCGTGGTGGACCTGATGCGCTGCGGCTTCGAGGTGCTGGTGGAGGCCGGCTATGAGCCTGAGAACGCCTACTTCGAGTGCATCCACGAGATGAAGCTGATCGTGGTCCTCATCAACAAGGGCGGCGTCGCGGCCATGAACTACTCCATCTCCGACACCGCCGAGTTCGGCGAGTACGTCTCCGGCCCCCGCGTCTTGCCCGCCGAGCAGGTCAAGGCCAACATGCGCGCCGTGCTCCAGGACATCCAGGAC
>DXEA01000066.1 GCA_019115225.1 Candidatus Evtepia faecigallinarum | reverse complement strand
TTTGTTCCGGCGCCTGCGGGCGCCGGAAGTCTGCGACGCTGGGTTCTATGACACGCCCCGGGTTCTCATGGAGTGAGAAGCCGGGGCGTGTTGGCGTTTTGGGTTATGCCTCCTGTGTGGGAGGGGTGGTCTGGTCCGTGGGTGCCTCAGGCTCGGTAGGAGCCTCCGGGTCGGTGGGCACCTCAGGGTCCGTCGGGGTTTCGGGGTCCGTCGGCACGTCGGGGTCCGTGGGGGTGTCGGGGTCGGCGGGGACCTCGGGCCAGGGGTAGAGGGCCAGGCGGTGGAGGATCTCCGCTCCCATGGCGCGGGTGGTGGTGTCGTTGGGGTGGAAGGCGCCGTCGCTGCCGGTGAGCAGGCCCAGGGCGGAGCAGGCCGCCACGTCCTCCCGGGCCCAGGCGGCGATGGAGGCCCCGTCGGTATAGGTATTCAGGTCAAAGGACCCGGGCCGGGCCCCCTGGAAGCGGGCGTACCGGGCCAGGGCGGCCGCCATCTGCTGGCGGGTGAGGGGGCTGTTTACCCCAAAGGTGTCCCCGCCCACGCCGGTCATGATGCCGTTGGCCTTGGCCCAGGCGGCGTAGGGGGCGGCATAGTGGGTGGCGGGGATGTCGGAAAAGCCCGAAAGGGTCTCCTCCGCCGGCACCCCTGCCAGGCGGCCCAGGACGGTGACGAACATGCCCCGGGTCAGGGGGAAGTTGGGGGTGAACTCCCCGTATTCGTTCCTGGACATGAGCCCCTGGTCCAGGACGTAGGAGATGGCGTCGTAGGCCCAGTGGGTGTCCAGCTTGCTCTCGTCAAACCACAGTTCCCGGCTGCACCGGTCCACGCCGGTGTTTTTGGCAGAGTAATAGATGTGCCCCGGCTGGGCCTCGATGCCCCGGCGCCAGAAGAGCTCCTCCACCGTCACCAGCTCAAAGCCCTGGGCCTCCAGGCGGTCCAGCAGGCGGTCCAGGCCCTGGGCGGTACTCTTATGGGTCTCGTGCATGACCACGATGTCCCCGTCCTTGAGCACCGAGCCCACATAGCTGACCAGGTGGTCGGCGCTCTGGTACTTCCAGTCGGAGGAGTCCACGGTGCACCAGATCACCGGTACCCCTGCCTGGGCGATGACCCGGCTGTTCCAGCTGCCATAGGGGGGCCGGAGGTAAAAGCCCGTGCCCCCGGTGCCGGTGACCCCGGAGACCGACGTGATGGCCTGGGCCGTCGCGGACAGCTCCCGCTGGATGGTGCTGTAGGAGCAGTCGGCCAGATAGGGATGGTTATAGGTGTGGTTGCCCACCTGGTGCCCCTCGGCCACCATCCGCTTGACCTGGGCGGCGTAGGTGTAGACCTTGTAGCCGTTGACAAAGAAGGTGGCCTTGGCATTGTGGGCCTGGAGCACATCCAGGATGTCATCGGAGTACTTCCCCGGCCCGTCGTCAAAGGTCAGGGCGGCCAGCTTCTGGCCCGGCCGGTCGTAGGCGGAGGCGGCAAAGGCCGCCGGGGCCAGGCTCACCGCCAGCACCAGGGCCAGCAGGAGGGCGGCCAGACGTTTGCTTCTCTGTTTCATCTCAGTTCCCCTTTCCTCGCGCGGTTTCGGGCCCTTGGCCCGGTCTCTGACAAAATAGTACCCCATGGCGGAAAAAATGTCAACGACGATCCCGCCGGCGGCACAGGGGGCTTTGTGCAGTTTGTTCCTTGACAGAAGGTCGCAGGCTTCCTATAATGTACGTTACCGAACAGTTTATGTCCGAACTTTTTCCCAAGGAGGGATCGCCATGACACTGGACCCGCCGGAAGCCTATGTGGGCCCCCGGTTCAAATTTCTCACCCACGCCTTCACCCGCAAGTTTTTTGAAGCCGCCCGGGCAGAGGGAGTGGATGAGGTGACCATCATGCACGGCCAGATCCTGGGCTACCTCTACCGGTGCAGCCGGGCAGAGACCCCGGTGTATCAGCGGGATCTGGAGGAAACCTTTCACATCACCCGCTCGTCGGTGACGGGCGTCGTGCAGCTCATGGAGCGCAAGGGGTACATCCAGCGCCGCAGCGTCCAGGGGGACGGACGGCTGAAGGAGCTCTTCCTCACCGACCGGGGCATCCAGGCCTGCAAGCAGGCCATGGTGGCCTTCCGCCAGGTGGAGGCCCTGGCCATCCAGGGCCTGACGCCGGAGCAGGTGGCCACCTTCCACGCCCTGTGTACCCACATCCAGAACAACTTAGACCCCCAGAAGGAGTGTGCCCATGATTAAAACCATCCTGGCCCAAGTCAAAGAGTTCAAACGGGCCTCCATTTTAACCCCCCTGTGCATGCTGGGGGAGGTCATTATGGAGATGATCATTCCCCTGCTCATGGCCTCCATCATCGACGACGGCGTCTCCGCCGGCAACGTGGACCACATCAAATACGTGGGCGGCTGGATGCTGCTCATGGCGGTGGTCAGCCTGACCCTGGGCCTGCTCTCCGCCCGCTTCGGCGCCCAGGCCTCTGCCGGTCTGGCCAAGAACCTGCGCCAGGCCATGTTTGAAAAGATCCAGACCTATTCCTTTTCCAACATCGACAAGTTCAGCACCGCCAGCCTCATCACCCGTCTGACCACCGACGTGACCAACGTCCAGAACTCCTACATGATGATCCTGCGCATGTGTACCCGGGCCCCCGCCTCCATGATCGTGGCCATGGCCCTGTCCTTCGTCATCAGCCCCAAGCTGGCCAGTGTGTATCTGGTGGCTGTGATCGTGCTGGGCTTTTTGCTCTTCTTCATCATGAGCCGGGCGGTGAAGTACTTCAAACAGGTTTTCCAGAAATACGACGACATGAACGCCAGCGTTCAGGAGAACATCACCGGCATCCGGGTGGTCAAGGCCTATGTGCGGGAGGAGCACGAGACCAACAAGTTCCACAAGGCCTCCTACAACATCTATAAGATGTTCCTGTCCGCCGAGAAGATCCTCTCCTGGAACATGCCCCTCATGAACGCCACCATCTACACCTGCATCCTGCTCATCAGCTGGCTGGGGGCCAACATGATCGTGGGCTCCACCCTCACCACCGGCGAGCTCATGAACCTGCTGACCTATTGCATGAACATCCTCATGAGCCTCATGATGCTCTCCATGATCTTCGTCATGGTCACCATGAGCAGCGCCAGCGCCGAGCGTATCTGCCAGGTCATCAACGAGGAACCTGACCTGAAGAACCCCGAGCACCCGGTGATGGACCTGGCCGACGGGTCCGTAGAATTCCGCCATGTGGACTTTGCCTACCGCAAAGGCACCGGCAAGCCGGTGCTGCGGGACGTGAACCTCTCCATCCGCTCCGGGGAGACCATCGGCGTCATCGGCGGCACGGGCAGTGCCAAGACCAGTCTGGTCAGCCTCATCAGCCGCCTGTACGACGTCACCGCCGGCCAGGTGCTGGTGGGCGGCCGGGACGTGCGGGAGTACGACATGGAGGCCCTGCGCAACCAGGTGTCCGTGGTGCTGCAGAAAAACGTCCTCTTCTCGGGCACCATTCTGGATAACCTGCGCTGGGGCGACGAGAACGCCACGCTGGAGGACTGCCAGCGGGCCTGCCGCCTGGCCTGCGCCGACGAGTTCATCCAGCGCCTGCCCGACGGCTATGACACCTACATCGAGCAAGGGGGCACCAACGTCTCCGGCGGCCAGCGGCAGCGGCTGTGCATTGCCCGGGCCCTGCTCAAAAAGCCCAAGATCCTCATTCTGGACGACTCCACCTCCGCCGTGGACACCGCCACCGACGCCCGCATCCGCCAGGCCTTTGCCCAGGAGATCCCGGAGACCACCAAGTTCATCATCGCCCAGCGGGTGGCCAGCGTGGCCGGGGCCGACCGCATCCTGGTGCTGGACGACGGGGTGGTCAGCGGCTTTGACACCCACGAAAACCTGCTGGCCAACAACGAGATCTACCGGGACGTCTACGAGTCCCAGACCAGCGGCAACGGCGACTTTGACGAAGGGAGTGATGACTGATGGCAGAAGAACGTGCAAGATCCGTGCCCCACGGTCCCCGCGGCCGGGGACCCCGCCCCAAGTTGGAGCACCCCATGCAGACCCTGGGCCGGGTGCTGAAGGTGGTGGGCAAACACTACTGGCCCCACCTGATCGTGGTGGTCATCGCCATCGTGGTCAGCGTCCTGGCCATGGTCCAGGGCACCATGTTCACCAAAACCCTCATCGACAGCTATATCATCCCCCTGGTGAACACCGCCCAGTCCGGCGGCACCCCCGACTTCTCCGGCCTCATCCAGGCCATCACCCGGGTGGCCATCTTCTACGGCTGCGGCGTGCTGGCCAGCTTTATCCAGTCCCGCATCATGATCTATGTCACCCAGGGTACCCTCCGGGACCTGCGCAACGACCTGTTTGCCCACATGCAGACCCTCCCCATCCGCTATTTTGACACCCACGCCCACGGGGACATCATGTCCATCTACACCAACGACATCGACACCCTGCGCCAGATGATCAGCCAGAGCCTGCCCATGCTCCTCAACTGCGTCATCAACGTGGCCAGTGTCCTGGTGTCCATGATCGTGCTCAACGTCCCCCTGACCATCCTCACCCTGGCCATGGTGGGCGTGGTCCTCTTCACCACCAAAAAGTTCTCCTCCCTCTCCGGCCGGTACTTCGTGGCCCAGCAGCGGGACCTGGGCAGCATCAACGGCTTCATCGAGGAGATGATGGAGGGCCAGAAGGTGGTCAAGGTCTTCTGCCACGAGGACAAGAGCGTGGAGGAGTTCACCCGCCGCAACGAGCAGCTCTACCACAGCGCCCAGAACGCCAACACCTTTGCCAGTATGCTCATGCCCGTCTCCGCCCAGCTGGGCAACGTCAGCTATGTCCTGTGCGCCATCGTGGGCGGCATCCTGGCCCTGGGGGGCATCGGGGGCTTCACCCTGGGGGGCCTGGCCAGCTTCCTCACCTTCAACAAGAGTTTCAATATGCCCATCGCCCAGATCAGCATGCAGCTCAACGCCGTCATCATGGGCCTGGCAGGCGCCGACCGGGTCTTTAAGCTCTTAGACGAGGTCCCCGAGACCGACGAGGGGGACGTGACCCTGGTTAACGTCAAGGAAGGGGCCGACGGCCAGCTCACCGAGACCCACGAGCGCACCAACCTGTGGGCCTGGAAGCGGCCCCAGCGGGGCGACCAGCCCATCGCCTACCGCAAGGTGGAGGGCGACGTCACCTTTGACGACGTGGACTTCGGCTACACCGATGAAAAGATGGTGCTGCACAACATCAAGCTCTTCGCCACCCCGGGCCAGAAGATCGCCTTCGTGGGCTCCACCGGCGCGGGCAAGACCACCATCACCAACCTCATCAACCGCTTCTATGACATCCAGGACGGCAAGATCCGCTACGACGGGGTGAACATCAACCATATCAAAAAGGCCGATCTCCGCCGCTCCCTGGGCATCGTCCTCCAGGACACCAACCTCTTCACCGGCACCGTCATGGACAACATCCGCTACGGCCGCCTGGAGGCCAGCGACGAGGAGTGCATGGAGGCCGCCAAGATCGCCGGGGCGGACTCCTTCATCCGGCGTCTGCCCCAGGGCTACCAGACCATGGTCACCGGGGACGGGGCCAACCTGTCCCAGGGCCAGCGGCAGCTGCTGGGCATCGCCCGGGCGGCGGTAGCCGACCCGCCGGTGATGATCCTGGACGAGGCCACCTCCTCCATCGACACCCGCACCGAGCGCATCATCCAGCAGGGCATGGACGCTCTCATGGAGGGCCGGACGGTGTTCGTCATCGCCCACCGGCTGAGCACGGTGCGCAACTCCAACGCCATCATGGTGCTGGAGGGCGGGCGCATCATCGAGCGGGGCGACCACGACGATCTTCTGGCCCAGAAGGGCCGGTATTACCAGCTCTACACCGGCGGCGCAGAGCTGGAGTAAAGCACCTCTAAGCCTTCCCCTGGGGGGTCTGACTGTCCGGTGGACAGTCAGAAGAAATAACTTCTTCCTCAGCCCGTGGTGCCCCAGTGCGCACACTGGGGCGGATGAGGGGGGAGCCTTGCGGCGTGGTTTGGCGCGCCGAGGTCGTCGCGCCCCACAAAATTAAGTAGTGCCAAGGGCGCGGCTTCCCAGCCGCGCCCTTGAAACCTTCCCCCTTGCAGGGGGAAGGTGGCATTTGCGGAGCAAATGACGGATGAGGGCCGCAGCGTGAAGAAAATGTGCCGGTGGCACATTTTTAGCGTAGGCCCGGCCAGCTATGCTGGACGGGTTTCGCCGGATAGGACGGGAGAGACGCTTTCAAAACCCATTTCTTTTTCCCTGCTGGAAAAAGAATGGTTTTTGGAATCCAAAGAAAAAGGGGCTCCCAAGCGGGTTGAGCGGCTCCAAATAGTGATCCGGCGGCCCGTCTTTACGCCCCCATTGAGGACCAGCACCGTCCACAGGAGACTCCGCCGGCGGAACAGGGGCAGGCCGTGGTCCTATCCCACCTTTTTTCGCCGCCTGCGCGGGTGGGCGTCAGAACGTGGTGGAACTGCCTGGTGTTCCCTCTATTGTGGGATAGGATTCCGTCTCTTTTACCTCTTCACTTTTTCTTCTTACTTTTCTTTGTGGGGCGCGACGACCCCGGCGCGCCAAACCACGCTGCGAAGTGGTGCTGGGGCGGCCATCAGCCGCCCGATCCCAAAAACGCAAAAAGGAGCCGCCCCTGCATGACAGGGGCGGCTCCTTTTGTGTGTTCAGTCCTCCCAGAGCTTGACCACGGTGCCGGTGGCCAGATAGTGGAGGCGGTCCCCCAGAATGGGGACCAGGAGGTCGAAGGCGGGACGGCCGGTGCAGTGGCCGGTCCAGATCTCCCGGACGCCCAGGGCCAGCAGCTGCTCCCCCAGGGCCTGTGCCTTTTCGGGGCGCACCCCCAGGGTGGCGGCGCCGCCGGCGCCCATGAGGTGGAAGCCGCCGAAGAAGGCCCGGACCGATTTCCCGGGGAAGGCGGCCTTCACCTCCTCCACCACGGTGTCCGCCCCGGCGTGGGAGCAGCTGCTGAACACGGCCAGCTCCTCCCCGTGGACCACCACCATAGTCTGTTCATGGGCGAAATCGTCGGGGGCAAGGCCATCGGGGCCCTGGCGGTACATGGCCACCTTCTCCCCCCGCTGTTCCAGGCCGGGGGTGGTGTGGGGCAGGAGCCACACCCCGGGGTGGATCTCCCCGGGGCCGGTGACGGAGCGCAGCCGGGTTTTCCACCGCAGCAGCTCCGGGGGCACCCCCAGATACTTCCGCTCCCCGTCCTTGCGGATCTGCCAGCTCTCCTCAGCGGCCTGGGGCCGCAGGTAGAGGGGGGCGGTGGTATTCTGAACGAAAAAGGCGGGGAAGCCGCCGGAGTGGTCATAGTGGCCGTGGGAGAGGACGGCGGCGTCGGCCCCGGACAGGTCCACCCCCAGACCGGGGGCGTTTTCCAACAGGGCGGCGGAGGCCCCGGCGTCCAGCAGGCAGCGCCAGCCGTCCTGCTCGATGAAAAGGGCGAGACCGTGCTCACAGCGCAGGGCGTCGTCGGGGGTGGTGTTCTCGATCAGCGCGGTGACTTTCATCCCAAAGCACTCCTTTCACGGGGGAGGGCCGCGATCCAGCGCCCCCTCATCCGTCTGGCCTGCGGCCAGCCACCTTCCCCCCTCAGGGGGGAAGGTCCGGGAAACGGATGACACAAAACCTTCCCCCTTCCAGGGGGAAGGTGTCATGGCCTGCGGCCATGACGGATGAGGGTGGGTTGGGGCGGTGAATTGAGCCATTTCTGCTAATCCAGCGTCCCCTCATCCGCCCCAGTGTGTCCACTGGGGCACCTTCCCCCCTCAGGGGGGAAGGTCTGGGGAACGGCGGTTTCCGTCCGGCAATTTGCTTCGTCACCGGGCGCAGGGTGAGGTTTCCCCACAGCGCCCGGAGCGGTAATAAAGTTCTTTTTGGTCCTTTTTCTTTCAAGAAAAAGGACAGGAAAAAGAACTTAGGACTTTTTCTTCAGCTTGGTCTTGTTGCCCTGCTCGTCCACGAGATAGGTGTTGTCCAGGTGGGCGGTCAGGCTCTCCCGGATGGCGGCCCGGAACTCGGCCCGCAGGCCCTCCCGCTCGGCCTCCTCCTCCAGAGTGAGGCCATCGGCCTTGGC
>DXEA01000065.1 GCA_019115225.1 Candidatus Evtepia faecigallinarum | reverse complement strand
ATACGGTACACTGGTCTTGCTTTTTCTTTGCCTTCACAAACTAAGAATAAAGCAAACGGCGAGGTTTGGAAACCCTTTCGGGCTCCAAACCTCGCTCGTTTTTATGGCCTCATTTTGCAACGGACCCTTTTAAGGATCAGGTCAATTTTTTTCTTCCTCTTCGGGGGGGATCACGGCCACCCGGATCTCCAGAATACGCCGGTGATCCACCTGGGTCACGGTGACATCCAGATTTTCGTAGGTGAAGTGATCACCTTCCACGGGGACTCTGCCCAGCTGTTCCAGCACCCAGCCGCTGATGGAGGCCGAGTCGATGTCCACCGCCCGCAGGGAGAAGCGGTCAAAGAGGTCATCCAGGCTGGCAGAGCAGGAGATGAGGTAGCTGCCGTCCTCCTGGGGCTTGAACTCTTCGATGATCTCGTCGTGCTCGTCCCAGATCTCGCCCACCAGTTCCTCCAAAATGTCCTCCATGGTCACGATGCCCATGGTGCCGCCGTACTCGTCCACCACAACGGCCATGTGGGCCTTGCGCAGCTGGAGCAGACGGAGCAGGTCGGAGATCTTGGCGGTGCCGGTGGTGTAAAAGACCTTGCTGATGAGGCTGGTCACATCCGTGTGGTTGTGATACCGGGCGGAGAAAAAGTCCTTTTCGTGGACCACACCGATGATGTTGTCAATGGAGGTGTGGTAGACGGGAATGCGGGAGTAGCCGTTTTCCGCAAAGAGCACGGCGAACTCCTCCATGGTAATGGTATCCGGGGCGGCCACGATGTCCACCCGGGGGGTGAGGATCTCCTCCACCTCCATGTCGTTGAACTCGATGGCGGCGCGGATGAGCTCGCTCTCGTGGTGCTCCAGCCCGCCCTCACTTTCGGCCTCTTCCACCATGGTGATGAGCTCTTCCTCGGTGATGCCCTCCCCTTCGGAGGAGTGGAAGAGTTTGATGGCGGCCTTTTGGAACAGCCCAAAGAAGAGCTGCAGGGGGGTGAGGATGACCAGGCACACCCGCAGGGCGGGGGCAGCCCGCATGCAGAACTTTTCTGCCTGGACGTTGGCCAGGGTTTTTGGCGTGATTTCGCCAAAGATCAGCACCAGGATGGTCAGAATGATGGTAGAGGAGGCGGGGCCGTAAACCGGCCCTAAGAGTTTGGTAAACAGGACGGTGCCCAGGGTAGCGGCGGTGAGGTTGACGATGTTGTTCCCGATGAGGATACAGGAGAGAACTTTGTCATACCGTTCCAGCAGGTCCAGGGCCTTTTGGGCGCGAGGGTCTCCGTCGTCGGCTTTGTTTTTCAGACGGACCTTGTTGACGGAGGAGTAGGCGGTCTCCGTGGAGGAACACCAGGCGGAGAGGGCCACCAGGATCACCAGGATCACGATGATCGCTATGCAGGTACTGTCCATAAGGAACGCATCATCTCGGCTTTCCACAAATAAATTTGCTGTCCGGCAGAGCCAGGACAGGGAATTTGTACGATAAAGATCCTCTTCTCTACCATTTTATTTAGCATACCACATCACCAGACCGATTGCAAGAAAAGAAGGAGAAAAAGGAATGACCCTAAGAAAAGGTTTGCCAAACAGGGGAAAAGCAGGTATACTCTTAACGGCAAACGCTGGAATAAGGAGGGGCTGCCCCATGGAAAAACTGACCTTTGTGATCCCCACCCTGCTGGGGGTGGAGGGCCTGACCGCCGATGAGCTGCGCCGGATGGGCATGGCGGAGGTCCGGGCGGAGAACGGCCGGGTGTTCTGCCAGGGCAGCCCGGCGGACATCCCCCGGCTCAACCTGCGCCTGCGCACAGGGGAGCGGGTATTGCTGCTGCTGGGGACCTTCCCGGCTGCCACCTTTGAGGAACTCTTTCAGGGGACCTATGGGCTGCCCTGGGAGCAATTTATTCCCGACGGCGGGGCGTTCCCGGTCAAGGGGTTCAGCCTCAGCTCCGTCCTGCACAGCATCCCCTCCTGTCAGTCCATCATCAAAAAGGCCGTGGCCATGCGCCTGGGACAGGTATACCATAAAAATACGCTGCCTGAGGACGGGCCGGTCCATCAGATCCAGTTCTCCCTCATGAAGGATGTGGCCTCCCTGATGCTGGACACCACCGGCCCCGGCCTGTATAAGCGGGGCTACCGGGCAGTGGGGGTGGCCGCCCCCCTGCGGGAGACCCTGGCTGCCGCCCTGGTCATTCTGTCCGGGTACCGGGGCAAGGACCCCTTCTGCGACCCCTTCTGCGGCTCGGGCACCATCGCCATCGAGGCCGCCCTCATTGCCAAGAACCGGGCGCCGGGGCTCAACCGCACCTTCTCCGCCCAGAAGTGGACCTGGCTGCCCTCCCAGACCTGGGTGGACGCCGCCGGGGAGGCCATGGACCTGGAATACGACGGGGACTATGACATCTGGGGCGGAGATATTGACCCGGGGGCCGTGGCCATTGCCCGGGAAAACGCCGTGAAGGCCGACGTGGAGGACCTGGTCCGCTTCTCCCTGGCCGATGCCCGGAACTTCTTCCGGGCCGAACCCTATGGCCGGGTGGTCACCAACCCGCCCTATGGCCAGCGGCTGATGGAACGGCAGGAAGCGGAGGGGTTATACCGGGATTTTGGCAGGGCCGTGATGGGACTGCCAAAAGGCTGGCGGGTAAACGTCCTCTCCTCCCACACGGAATTTGAGCGGACCTTCGGCCGCCCTGCCGACAAAAAGCGGAAGCTGTACAACGGCATGATCAAGTGTGACCTCTTTCAATATAATAGTAAGCTGCTCAACGGCAAGGGAAAAGGCGGCGGAAAAGGGGAAGGTGCCCCGAAATGAAAAGTTGCACAAAAACCCGGTGAGAAACCCGTTGCTTTTCAGAAATTTCAATGTTGCGGAATTGGCACCGGGAAGGTATTATAATACTTGTGTTAGCACTCCAAGAAAAAGAGTGCTAAATGAACCGAAAAAACAAAAATTTACACATAGACTCGAAGGAGGAACCTCAACATGACATTGAAACCTCTGGCTGACCGCGTTGTCATCAAGCGCCTGGAAGCAGAAGAGACCACCAAGGGCGGCATCATCCTCACCGCCGCTGCCAAGGAAAAGCCCGACCTGTCCGTGGTCGTTGCCGTGGGCCCCGGCGGCCTTGTGGACGGCAAGGAAGTCAAGATGATCCTCAAGCCCGGCGACAAGGTGATCACCAGCAAGTACATGGGCACCGAAGTGAAGATCGACGGGGAACAGCTGACCATCGTCAAGCAGAGCGACGTGGTCGCCATCGTGGAAGACTGATTCGTTTCATCGTTTTGAAAAAGGAGAAGATGCAGAATGGCAAAGATGCTTAGTTATGGAGAAGACGCTCGTCAGGCCCTGGAGCGGGGCGTTGACAAGCTGGCCAATACCGTCAAGGTCACCCTGGGCCCCAAGGGCCGCAACGTGGTGCTGTGGAGAGCCTATGGCACCCCCCTGGTCACCAACGACGGCGTGACCATCGCCAAGGAGATCGAGCTGGAGGACCCCTTTGAGAACATGGGCGCCCAGATGGTCAAGGAAGTTTCCACCAAGACCAACGACGTGGCCGGCGACGGCACCACCACCGCCACCCTGCTGGCCCAGGCCATCATCCACGAGGGCCTGAAGAACCTGGTGGCAGGGGCCAACCCCGTGGTCATGAACAAGGGCATGGCCAAGGCCACCAAGGTTGCCGTGGAGACCATTCAGAAGAACTCCCAGCCCGTCAACGGCAGTGAGGACATCGCCCGGGTGGGCACCGTCTCCTCCGGGGACGAGAAGATCGGCGCCCTCATTGCCGAGGCCATGGAGAAGGTGGGCTCTGACGGCGTGATCACCGTGGAGGAGTCCAAGACCGCCGAGACCTACAGCGAAGTGGTCGAAGGTATGCAGGTCGACCGCGGCTTCCTCTCCCCCTATATGGTGACCGACACCGAGAAGATGGAGGCCGTCCTGGACGATCCCCTCATCCTCCTCACCGATAAGAAGATCAGCAACATCCAGGAGATCATCCCCGTGCTGGAGCAGGTCATCCAGGCCGGCAAGAAGCTGCTGATCATGGCCGAGGACGTGGAGGGCGAGGCCCTGTCCACCCTGCTGGTCAACAAGCTCCGCGGCACCCTGAGCGTGCTGTGCGTCAAGGCCCCCGGCTTTGGCGACCGCCGCAAGGAGATGCTGCAGGACATCGCCATCCTCACCGGCGCCACCGTCATCTCCAGCGACTACGGCCTGGAGCTGCACAACACCTCCATGGAGCACCTGGGCACCGCCCGTCAGGTGAAGGCCGGCAAGGAGACCACCATCATCGTCGACGGCGGCGGCGATCCCGCTGCCATCAAGGAGCGCACCCAGATGATCCGCAACGAGTTCGAGCGCTCCACCTCCGAGTATGACCGGGAGAAGCTCCAGGAGCGCCTGGCCCGTCTGGCCGGCGGTGTGGCCGTCATCCGCGTGGGTGCTGCCACCGAGACCGAGATGAAGGAGAAGAAGCTGCGCATCGAGGACGCCCTGAACGCCACCCGCGCTGCTGTGGAGGAAGGCATCGTGGCCGGCGGCGGCACCGCCTACGTCAACGCCATCCCCGAAATCGAGAAGCTGGTGGACAGCGTGGAAGGGGACGAAAAGACCGGCGTGCAGATCATTGCCCGGGCCCTGACTGCCCCCCTGCGTCAGATCGCCACCAACGCCGGCCTGGACGCCTCCGTCATCCTGGAGAAGGTCAAGAGCAGCGGCGAAGTGGGCTATGGCTTCGACGCCTATAAGGAAGTTTACTGCGACATGATCTCCAACGGCATCGTGGACCCCACCAAGGTCACCCGTTCCGCCCTGGAGAA
>DXEA01000064.1 GCA_019115225.1 Candidatus Evtepia faecigallinarum | reverse complement strand
ATACGGTACACTGGTCTTGCTTTTTCTTTGCCTTCACAAACTAAGAATAAAGCAAACGGCGAGGTTTGGAAACCCTTTCGGGCTCCAAACCTCGCTCGTTTTTATGGCCTCATTTTGCAACGGACCCTTTTCGTTTGCTGCCGCTCCCGGCGCCTGTCTGCGCCCCCCGGGCGGGTTCACGCCTCCTCCCGCCGGGCCAGGCAGAAGCGGTCCCGCTGGGCGGCTTTCGCCTCGTAGAGGGCCTTGTCTGCCAGGCGGTAGAGGGTATCATAGCTGTCCTTTTCCTCCACGGCCACCGCGCCGATGCTGACGGTGACCGCCGTGCCTGCCACGGAGATGCTGTGGGCCTGGCTGCAGATCCGCTGGCAGATGGCGGAAATGTTCTCCTCCTCTTTGACGCTGTCCAGATAGACCACAAACTCGTCTCCCCCGATGCGGGCAATGACGCTGTCCTCCCGCAGGGTGTCCCGCAGCAGGGCGGCAAAGCGCTGGAGGATCCGGTCGCCGGTGTGGTGGCCATGGTTGTCGTTGATCTCCTTGAAGTGATCCAGGTCCATGATCAGGAAGGCGCCGGGATGCTCCCCCCTCCTCTGCCGGAGCTTTTGCGAGATCAGCTTCCGGCAGGCCGAGGCGTTGTACAGATGGGTCAGCCCGTCCTCCATGGCTTTCCGGCGCAGGCTTCTGCTAATACGCTCCTTGCGCCACAGGAGGAAGATGAGCAGGCCGGCAATGACGGCGCTGACGGCCCCGATGATGATGAGGGATTGCAGGGGGTGGCCCACGATCACATCCCCGATGGAGATGTCCCTGGGAGGATTGACGTTCTGGGTGATGATGTTCTGGGTCTCCGTGTCGGAGAGCTGGTTGATGGATTTGTTCAGGATGGAGAGCAGCTCATGGGCCGTGGGCTTAGCCAGCCCGAAGCAGATGGACCGCGGGGTATAGGTCTGGGGGGTAAAGCTCATCCCGTTGTAGCGGAAGTCGCCCAGATAGTACTGGGCTGTGTACAGGTCGACGTAGGTATAGTCCGCCTCCCCCAGGCGGACCGCCTCGACGCAGTCCTCCATGGAGGGGTAGGGGGTCATCTCCCCCACATACTTGCCCTCTGTGTAGGCGTTGACCTCCGCCTGGGCCAGCTTCTGCCCCGGATGGGGCCCGTCAAACCCCTCCTTGGCCAGCAGCACATAGGGCGAGGAGGCATAGCTCCTGGTGATCGTCAGGTCCCACGCCGCCCCAAAGTCATAGCTGTAGGGCATCCCCGCAACCACCTGGACCTCCTTCTCCTGCAGCAGGGTGAGCAGCTCGTCCCAGGAGTCCACCAGGACAAACTCAAACACCAGCCCGGTCTGCTGGGCGATTTTTTTGAGGATGTCCACCCCGATGCCCCCCAGCTGCCCCGTCTGGGCATCCGCGTACTGGTAGGGAGCATTGTGGTCTAACACCGCCACCACATACGGCTGGGCCCGCTGGATGAACGCCCGCTCCTCCTGGGTCAGGGCCTGGCTGCTGTCGGACAGGTTGTTTTTGTACAGGTCCATGGAAAAGAGGGGGTTTGCCTGCTTGATGTAGATGATGGCGCTGTCCAGCTGCTGCAGCAGCGCCGGGTCTCCGGCGGCAAAGTAGAGGCTCTGGGGGGAAAACTCCGCCACCACGCTGACGTCGGGGACACTCTCCAGGCTGGAGTTGAGCATCACGTCCGCCTGGCCGTCGATGACCAGCTGGCTCTGCTCCTCCACCCCCCGGCACAGGACATACCGGGCGGTGATGTCGTTTTTGGCGAAAAATTCGTCGGCGATGGCCTCCATGCCGCTGCCCCTGACCACCGCCACGGTCAGGTCCTTGCCCAGGTCCCGGCCCGTATAGATCTCGTTGGGGATCTGGAGCACGGTGGTGCCTGTGGCGTAGCTGTTTTGGGAAAAACAGATCCCCTCCTCCAGGCTCTGGCTGTACTGGACCGGGGCGACCAGGTCCGCCGTCCCCTCCCGCAGCATGGACAGGGCCTTTTGCAGGCCCTGTTCATAGGTGCCCGGAACCTGGAGCACCTCATAGTCCCAGCCGGTGTACTGGGCGATCTCATGGAGATATTCCAGGGTATAGCTGATGTATGCCGCGCTGGTCTCCCGTTCCGCCTCCTCAGTGGGAACGGGGATGGCAACCTGGATCACCTCCTCCTGCCCGGCCGCCTGGGCCGGCAGCACCCAGAGCAGTGCCAGCAGCAGCGTCAAAATAACCCAACATCCTCTTTTGCCGTGCATAAACTCTCCCCCTTCCCTGGCGTCTTTGTGCTGTGCGCCCGTGCAGATGCGGTCTGTTCCTGCCCGATGTCTTCTTCCCTGCGCTCTCTCAGCGGCTGCCGCATCTGCCCGCTGTGCAGAATTTTTCCCGAAAATCCTCCGCCGGGATGGGTTTGCTGTAATAGTACCCCTGGCCGTAGTCACAGAACATGGCCCGGATCATGTCCTCGCTCTTCTTGGTCTCCACCCCCTCGGCCACGGTCTTGATGCCCAGCTTCTTGGCCAGCACAAGCACGGCCGCCAGGACCTCACTCTGGGTGCCCTGGGGGTCATTGACCGCCTCCATCAGGAAGGCCCGGTCCATTTTCAGCTCGTTGATCTCCAGCTTGCCCAGGGTGTTCAGGGAGGAATAGCCGGTGCCGAAGTCATCCATGGACACCTGGAACCCCTGGCGGTTGAGTTTTTGGATGGTGCGGTTCAGGCTCTGCAGGTTTTCAAAGGCCAGCCCCTCCATGATCTCCAGGGTAATGTAGTGGGGCGGGACCCGGTATTTTCCCGTAATGGCCAGCAGGCTGTCCACATAGTCCCCCTTGACAAAGAGGGACTTGGTCTGGTTGACCGCGATGCCCACCGGCGTCAGGCCGCTGTCCATCCACCGGCGCAGGGTCTTGCACACCTGCTCCACCATATACAGGTCCAGCCGCTCGCAGAACCCGTTCTCCTCAAACAGGGGGATAAACTGGTCGGGATAGAGCATCCCCCGCTCCTTGGACTGCCAGCGCACCAGGGCCTCGGCCCCGTCCACCCGGTCGGTCTGCAGGTTCATCTTCGGCTGCAGGTAGAGCTGGTACTCCTCCTGCTCCAGGGCCGGCTGCATGTGGGTCTCGATGTAATAGCGCAGCTGCTCCGTCTGGTACAGGGCTTCGTCAAACACATACACCACCGGGCAGTTGCTCTTTTTGGCATACGCCAGGGCGGCCATCAGGTAGCTCATGTTGGCAGCGACCTGATAGGGCGCATGGGAGTCACCCACAAAGACCGCCCCGCAGTAGATGGTCAGGGGGAGCCCCTCCAGCGCAGCGGAGGCCATGGCGGAGATGCGCCGGAGCATCCCCGCCACCCGCCGGCGCAGGCCATCGGCGTCCCTCTCCTGCAGCAGCAGATAGAACAGGTCCGCCGACGCCCTGCAGACCAGCTCCCCTTCCCGGACCCGGTCCTGCAAAACGACGGCGATCCCGCACAGCAGCTCATTGGCCCGCTTGGCGCCATAGGTGTCGTTGATGTTGCGGAAGCCCCGGACGTTGAAGGCCACCAGGGTGCAGTTTTCCCGCTGCTCGCACCGCTGCCGCAGCTGCTTGCGGAAATACCCCTCGTTGTACGCGCCCGTCAGCTCATCGTACATGGCCAGGTGGTTCAGGCGGCGCTCGGCCTGGAGGGCCTTGTAGGCATTGCGCCTGCTGTGCAGGGCAAACCAGATCAGCGCCGCCAAGGCCGCCAGGACCGCCCCGCCGCCGATGAGGGCCGCGCGGTGGGCCACCAGCCATTCCTCCGTGGTGTACTCCACGCTCTCCCCGAAGTAGCGGTACATCATGGCCTGCGTTTCCTCGCTGCCGGTGGCGTTGGTGTATTGGTTGAGCAGGGTGACAAACGAGTCGGGAACGCGCCCCGTCACCCCGAAGGCATAGGAGAAATTCTTCGTGTTCGACCAGTCCACGTTGACGTAGTCGTACACCCCTTCCTTGCGCAGGTAGTAGCTCAGGGAGTAGTAGTCCAGCTGCGCGCCGTAGTCCTCCTTCCCGTACATCTCCTTCAGGGCCGCCTCTGTGTTGAGCCAGAAGGTCAGGTCCGAGCGCTGCTCATGGGGCTCAAGGTTGGAGCAGGCCGAGACGCTGAAGCTGCTCAGATAGGGCATGGTAAACTGCACGTCCTCCAGGGCCGACAGGTTGGAGTTGGTGGGGATGCAGGCCACCAGGTCCACCTGGCCGCTCTCCACCAGGGCAAGGGCCTCGTCATAGGTCTCTGCGATGACCGTCTCATACTGCAGGCCGGTGCTGCGGGCAAAGTTGTCCCAATACTCCACGGCAAACCCCGTCAGCTCCTCCCCCTTCCGGTACTGGTAGGGGGCGTCGCCGCTGAAAAACAGCACCCGCATGGTCCCCAGGGACTGGATGTATTCCCGGCGCTCCTGCGACACCTCGAAGGACTCCGTGTGCCGGAAATAGAGCTCATACAGCTCGTTCTGCAGATTGGGCTGGGCCTGGTTCAGGCTCCGCATGGCCATGTCCAGCTACTGCAGCAGCTCTGTGTTTTCCTTGTAAACGGCAAAGTAATAGGGCTCCGGGGAGAAGCGGCCGATGCTGTGAAAGCCCTCGCTCATGGACACATCCACCTGGATGGCCGCGTCGGCCCGGCCGCTGCGCACGGCCTCCAGCATGTCCTCATAGGAGTCGCACATGACGGTCTCATAGGAGAAATTGTTCACCGCCGCGTAGTGGTCCACCTCCTCCAGCCTGTCGGCATATTCGGGATATGTTGCCACACGGATGCCGTCCCAATTGGTGAAATCCTCCTCCACCCACTGCAGGCCGCCCTCCAGGACCGCCAGGGTGGTGTAGGTAGTGCCGTAGCTGTAGTTGGGGTAGAGGAACATCTCTTCCAGCTGGGCATTGCGGTTCATGGTGCCCATCAGGTCGATCTCCCCGTCCAGCAGCATGTACATCAGGGTGGACAGCTGGCCCCCTCCACCTGGACAAATTCGATCTCCCAGTCGGTGAACAGCTTCAGCTGGTGCAGATAGTCCACCAGATAGCCGGCGTACTCCCCCCGGTCGTTGAGGTAGGACATCCCGCTCTGGATGGGAAAGCCGACGCGCACCACGG
The DNA here is from genome assembly GCA_019115225.1 of Candidatus Evtepia faecigallinarum. Lineage (GTDB taxonomy): Bacteria > Bacillota > Clostridia > Oscillospirales > Oscillospiraceae > Evtepia > Evtepia faecigallinarum. The sequence continues at coordinate 7,000 of DXEA01000064.1, read as the reverse complement.
TTTTGTCGCTCTCCCCTGCGTGGGCGCACACGCCCCCCAGCAGGCACAGCACAAGGAGCAAAGCCAGAAGATGGCCCACCATCCCCCGGCTTCGCCCATGGATTCCCCTGTTCGCTGCATATATGACACGGTTTCCTGCCGCCATATACGACGCCCTCTTCCTGGTTCAAGTTTTCCCGGACGCCCGTCCTCCGCTCCGGCCCCTGTGCCGGGCGGTGGGGACGCCGTCCGGCGCACCGTTCCCTGGGATAACAAATATTGGTTCTCAATTTATTATCGACAATTTTTTGCAAAAAATCAAGGACTGGCGCGGGATGTTTTTGCGCTTTTACAAATTTTTCCCTTCCCCTGCCCCAAAGGCCGTCCCCCGCCCCCGTCCGGCCAGAGGCCGCCGGCCGCGGCACACCCCCCACCCGGCCAGCAGACCCGCTGCCCACACCCCCAGCCCCGGCGGCCAGGCGCCGGCCAGGACCGCCGCCGGCAGCAGGACCAGGGGGACCAGATATTTCCGGGGGTGGTGCCACAGGTCGCTCTCGGTTTTCCAGTTCCCCAGGGGGAAGTTCCACTCCAGCAGGACCGACAGCACGGCGCTTTCCAGGGCAAAGAGGAGGACCATACCCCCGCAGACCAGGAGGTCTCCCCCGTACAGCACCTGCCAGCTGCCCAGATAGAGCAGCGCCACACCTCCGTTGACCACAAACAGGAAGGCGCCATACCCCCTGCAAAACCTCCTCCCCCCGCCGGGCAGGACCCGGAGGGCATCGGCCAGGGCCGGGTCCCCGGAGAGCAGGGTACACAGGGGGGTGTTCAGGCAGAGGAGGGGAAGGCCCAGGGGGAACGTCTCTGTCCCTCCGCCCAAAAACCGCGGCAGGAGGACGGCCAGGACGCACAGGCCGGCGGTGTTGACCAGATAGGTTTTGTTGGCCAGCAGATAACGGACCAGATAGACCCCCACACTGCCGGGGCGTCCGGTGTGCCGGCCGGCCCTCCCGGCGGGGGCGGGAGGGCAGAAGTCATAGGGGTCCCCGGACGCCAAAACCGGGACCGCCGCCCCCAGGCTCCCCGCCGCCGCGGCCAGGGGGATGCTCCCCTCCCCCATCAGCAGCGCCGCCAGCAGGCCGGCGGCCCAGAGGAGGGGCACCAGCCGGCGGCCCTTTCGCCCGACGCCATAGCCCGCCGCCGTGACCGCGCAGGCCGTGCCGGCCCAGAGAAGGGACGCCGCCCCCGCCCCCGGCTGCCGGGGGGCGACGGCAAAGAGGACGGCCCAGAGGGGGAGGGTTTTGGTGCTCAGGGCGTGGGCGCTGAGGGCGGCCACATAGGCAAAGACAAAGGGGCGGCGGGCAAAGGGGGCCGTCAGAAGGCCCTCCACCGTCTCCCTGTGGCCCTTCCCCGCCAGCAGCTGGGCCATGCCCCCGGCGGTAACCCCCGCCGAGGTCAGGCAGAGGACGCGGGGGGAGAGGGCAAGGGACAGCTCCGCCCCCCGGAGGGCGGCAAACAGGATGCCCGCCGCCAGCAGGCTCTTCCAGGCCCCCTCATACCGGGGGCCGAAAAGCTGTCTGGCCAGGGCTTTCACCATGGTCTTCATGGGCAAGTACCTCCCGGATGGCCCCGGCGCTCTGCCCGCCGGGGAAGGTTTTGCGGATGCTGCCCCCCTCCAGGACCAGCACCCGGTCGCAGGTCAGGGTGAGGCTTTCTAAAATGTGGGAAGAAAACAGCAGGGTCCCCACCTGTTTGTAGCTTCCCATGAGCTGATACAAAAACTCCGTGCTCTGGAAATCCAGGCCGTTGACCGGCTCGTCCAGCAGCAGCAGCCTGGGGTGCAGGGCAAAGGCGGTGATGAGGGCGGCCTTTTTGCGGTTCCCGGTGGACAGCTCCCGGAAGAGGACCTGGGTGTACTCCTCAAATTGAAAGCCCCGGACCAGGGCGGAGACCGCCGGCAGGGGGCGGCCATAGGCATCGGCAGCATAGGCCAGGTAGTCCCGGAAGGTGAAGTAGGGGAAGGACCGCTCTTCTGCAAAGACGACGAACCGGTCCCTCTTGAACCGGTCATCCCGGAAGGAAACCGGCCGCCCCTCCCACGCCGCCCGGTCCAGGCGGCAGCCTGGCAGCAGGCCCGCCAGGGCCCGGAACAGGGTGGTCTTCCCCGCGCCGTTGCACCCGATGAGGCCCACCACCTCCCGGGGGCCCAGGTCCAGGCTGAGCCCGGAGAGCACCGGGCGCCCGGGGGTGTACCAGGCGTTCAGGCCTCCCAGGGAGAGCAGCGCCGTGCTGTCCATGTCCCTCACCGTTTCTTTTTCCAAAGGGCCCGGGCGGAGAGCAGGAAGGCGCCGCTCAGGAAGAGGTAGAGCAGGGCGAAGGGGAAATTGGCCGTGACCAGGCTGAAGATCAGGCAGGCGGCAAACAGGACGCCGAGAAAGAGACGGATGTAGACGTGACGCATACAGAAAACCTCCTTGTCTGTGGGGTGGTGGTTGGTTCTGGGACAAGGATACCCCAAAAGGCCCCTCTGTGCGCAAACGTCCGCCAATGGCAGGTTTTTGGCCGCGAAAAGAGCGCAGGCAGCCCGAAGGCTGCCTGCGCTCTTTGGTTCTCCGTTCACTGGGTCCGCACCGGGCAGAAGGACAGGGTGACCACCGCCCGGAACACGCCGTCCTGGTAGGAGGTGCTGAGGGTCCCGTCGTAGCGTTCCGCTGCCGTCCGGACGCTTTTCAGGCCCCAGCCGTGCATGGTCTTGTCCGCCTTGGTGGTCTGCAGGTCCTCCCCCGGGGGCGGGCTGCCCGTGCCGTTTTCCACCTTGATGACCAGCATGGCGTGGATGCGCCGGATGGTCAGGCGGAGAAAACGCCGGCAGGCGGGGGCGGTCCGGGCCGCCTCTAAGGCATTGTCCAGGAGGTTGCCCAGGATGGCCGTCAGGTCCACGCTGCGCAGATCGGTGTTGCGAGGGAACTCGATATAGGCCGCCGCGTCGATTCCCTCCCGCTGGGCCAGGGCCAGCTTGTTGGCGATGAGACAGTCGGTGGCCGTGTCCCCTGTATACACCGTTTGGGCCAGGGCCTGGATGGGGGTGCGCAGGTCCGCGCAGTACCGCTGCGCCGCCTGGGTGTCCCCCTGGGTCAGGCAGTGGTAGATGGCCTCGATGTGGTTGTGCAGGTCGTGGTAGAGCTTGGCGTTGTCCTCATAGGTCCGGCGCAGGGCCTGGTACTCCCGCTGGAGGCTCTCCGCCTGGGCCTGTTTCAGCTGGGCCACCTCTGCCTCCAGCTCCCGCTGCCGCTGGAGCCGGTAGACCAGGACGGCGAAGAGGAGCACCATGGCCAGGAGGACCCAGGTCCCCATCTGGTCCTCGGACAGGGGGAGGATGGTCTGCTCCGACAGGGTCACCGCGCCGAAGAGCCCCAGGATCGCCGCCCCGGATACCACCCCCATGGTCCCCTGCCCTTTCCTGGTCCATACCAGGGCCGCCCCCAACAGCACCAGACGCACCAGCCAGATGCCCGCCTGCCCTGCCGGGGCCGTCGGGTCGAGAAAGGTTTCTGCCCGAAAGAGGATGCCCAGGGCGGCCTGCAGGAGAAAGTCCCACAGCCCCACGCCTACCTCATAAAAGAAGAACAGGAAGAGGGGGCGGCGACGCCCGTCCCCCCGGACCGTCCAAGCCAGCCCGGTGAGCACCAGCACCTCCGCCGCCGCCGAGCCGGCAGCGGGGAGCCCTGCCCCCTGCAGGCCCGTGACCACCACACCCCCGGCCACGGCCAGGATCAGGGTCTTTTTCTCCAGGGCAAAGGAGAGTCCCCTGGCCGCAAAATACAGTCCCAGCACCAGGCGCAGCTCGTTGGTCAAAAGCTGGGAGAGAATGATCTGCCACGCCGTCATATCTGCTCCCCCCAAAAGCGGTTGAGCTTCTCCTTTACCTCCTGCAAATGGGAGCGGCTGATGGGGAGGACCTCCCCGTTTTGCAGCACCGCCTCGCTGCCCCGGATCTGCATGATCTGGAGGAGGTTGGCGATGCACCCCCGGTCCAGGAAGAGGAACTCCGGGGCGCTGAGCTCGTCAAAGACCTGCTGCAAGCTCTTGCGGACCTTACGGGGGCCGTTGGCTGTGAGGAGAACCGCGTTCTTCCCCTCCCGCCGGATGTAGAGGATGTCCCGGTAGGGGAGCTTTTCCAGGCGGCCGGCGCTGTGGAGGACATAGGTCCGGCCGGTCTCCAGCTGGATGAGCCTGGCCGCGTCCAGTACGGCGGCAGGCAATTTCTCTTCCAGGTTGTGCTTGGGCACATAGCGGAAGATGGACAGCTCGAAGGCGTCGATGGCATACTCCGTGTGGGAGGTAACAAAGAGGATGCGCACGTTGGGCAGGAAGGCCCGGAGGCGCCGGGGCAGATCCATGCCGCTCAGCCCCGGCATCTCAATGTCCAGCAAAATAAGATCGTAGAAAAACCCGTCGTCGGTGATGTCAGCCAGCAGGTTCTGGCCCCGGGTGTACGTTGTGATCTCGTGGCCGATGCCCCGGGCCTGCAGGCAGGCTTTGACCAGGGCTTCCTCCCGGACCACCGCCTGGGCCTCATCGTCGCACAGGGCGATTTTGAGCATGCTGCCCCCTCCCTTCCGGTGGTGCTTATTTTATATTATGATACCACATCTGCCTCTTTGGGAAAAGCCGCCCGGACGAAAACACCCCCAGCCGCCAGAGGCGGCTGGGGGGGATTGTCACAGGCCCATCATGACGGCATAGACCTCGGCGGCATTGCTGCCCCGGGTGTTCTGGACGGCCTCGGTGTTGTAGCCCACGGGGATGCCGTAGCTGGTGCACACCTTCACGCCAGCGGCGAAGGCGGCGTCCACGGTGTTCATCACCGGGTTCTCGTTCTGCCAGGCGGTGTAGACCTTTTTGTAGGTCCCCTGGAGCTCCTGGCTGATGGTGATGCTCTCCGCCTGCTGGACCTGCTGGAGGGTGATGGTGTCCGCCCCGCCGGCGGCGGCCATGTAGTTCTCCAACAGGTTCTTGATGCGGTTGTAGGAGGTCCACTGCATGCATCCCAGGCCGAAGCAGCTGCCCCGGCCGTTGGCCCCGCCGGGGCCCAGCTCCAGGATGATGTCATAGACCTCGGACAGGCTGAAGCCATTGTAGATGTACTGGCCGGAGTAGACGTTGCGGTAGTCATAGGTCTCGTCCATGTACAGCAGGTAGTCGGGCTCCAGGTCCGGGCGGGAGATGTAGGCCGAGCTCTCAAAGATGCCGCAGGCCCCCTCCTCGATGATGTTGCCCAGCAGGCCGGCCACGAAGGCGGGCTCAAAGCCGTCCTCCAGCAGCACCCGGGTCATGGCCACCAGGGTGTCCTTCTTGGGCAGGGAGGAGTTTTCCAGGTTGCTGACGATCTGGGCCGGGCTCAGGTTGCCCCCGGTGCCCGGGGTCATGGTCTGGCAGAACCGGGAGAGGATGACGGCGACCTGTGCCCGGGTGGCGGTACCCTGGGGGCTGAGGGTGGTCTCGCTGGTGCCGGTGAGCAGGCCGGCGCCGCAGGCCCAGTGCATGGCATCCTGGGCATAGCTGCTGATCTGGCCCGCGTCCTCATAAACCGTCAGGCCGGCCCAGGCAGACGTGTCATAGTGCTGGCCGTCGGCGTAGCGGTAGAGGATGGTGGCCATCTGCTCCCGGGTGATGGGGGTGTTGGGGGCAAAGGTGGTGGAGGTGACCCCGTTGACCACGTCGCTGGCCGCCGCCCAGGCCACGGCGGGGCCGTACCAGGCATCGGGGTCCACGTCGGTGAACTTGCCGTTGCTGCCCTCCGCCGGCTCGCCGGCCAGGCGGTAGAGGACGGTGACGATCATGGCACGGGTGGTGGTGCCGTTGGGCTGGAAGGTGGTCCCGTCCACACCGCTCATCAGGCCCTTGTCATAGACGTAGGCCACGGCGTCATTGGCCCAGTGATCTGCGGGCACATCGGTGAAGGGGTGCTCAGCCTGTGCCGCCAGGGCAGAGAAAGGCACCAGGGTAAAGGCCAGGCACAGGGTCAGTGCCAGGCTGATCAGAGTTTTTTTCATGGAAGCTCCTTTCCACAGCAAATCAAAATATCTGTCTGATTATACCAGAAATCCCAGCCCGTGAAAAGACACAGGCTGGGATTTCGGTAAGTTGCCGGGTTTTTGGGGGGATCATTGGGCCAGCAGCTGCATGATCTCCGTATAGGTATAGGAGCTCTGGTTCCAGATGCTCACACCCCGGCTTTGATCAAAGGCGCTGGCCAGGGCCCCTTGATAGCCGGCCTGGGAGACCACCGACCCATTCCAGGTATACTCATAGACCACAGGCCCGCCGATGCTGCCCTCGTAGTCCGTGACGTATTTCCCCTGGGCCACCAGGCGGAAGCTGCCGTTTTCGATCCGGTAGATCTCATCGTAATACACATCCATCCGCCCCCCTGTAATCCAGAAGCTGTTCTGGCCGGGAATGTACTGCAGGCCGCCGGCGGTGAAGCGTTTCTCCCGTACCTGGCCGCCGGCATAGGTGCACAGGCGCTGGCCGGCGTAGGTGAAGACATAGTCCATCCACAGCTCCGGGGTCTGGTCGCCGTTGCCGTCGAAGAGATAGTAGCGGACCTCCTTGCGCAGGTCGGCGGTGCTGCCGCCGCCGCTGGTGGCGATGAGGTCTTCCTGGATATAGGCCCGATAGGCGGACTTCCAGGCGGTGTCGGCGGCGGGGACGAAGGTCAGGCCGTTGGACGGGGGCGGGTTGGGGGAGACTTCCTGGCAGAACCGGTGGAGGATGGCCGCCACCTGGGCCCGGCTGGCGGTGGCCTGGGGCCCCAGGGTATTTTCCGAGACGCCGCCGATGAGGCCCGCTCCCACCGCCCAGGCCAGGGCCTCCCGGGCATAGGTCTGGATGCTCCCCTGGTCCCGGTAGCCGGACAGGCTGGCGGAGGCGGAGGTATCCCAGCCCTTGCTGCCGGCGTAGCGGTAGAGGATCACCGCCAGCTGTTCCCGGGTGAGGGAGGCGTTGGGAGAATAGG
>DXEA01000063.1 GCA_019115225.1 Candidatus Evtepia faecigallinarum | reverse complement strand
CCTTCCATGGCAAGACGGCATCCATCTTCGTTAAAAAGACTTCTCGTTTGGTGACCTTCCGTCTTTTGCCGTATTCCAAGTCTGTAAAGCTGATTTGCTTTTCCATTTCCTTCACCTCTCTTCCCTATTTTACCGCAATCTCTCAAAAAATTAAATCAGTGTTTACCTGGGGGGAAGGCTATGGCTGCCTGGGGCGCGGGGGGAGAGCGTGTGTTTGGATGGTATTTTTGGTGCCATATTGCAGTTGACTTTTTTGACTGATGCGCATATACTACGAGTAGATAGGAAACTATCTCAAATGATTTGCCGCTTCTCGATATGCGGCTGATAAGAGGTCGAGTTCAAATGTCTGTTGCTTCTCGGCGAGCAACTAAAATATGGCCGAGTTCAAATGGTTGGAGCGGTTCTATTCTTCGGAATAGGGCCGTTTCCTGTTTCAAGGAGAGATAGAGACGATGGAAACGGGACATTTTTACTTTTTAACCGATCAATATTTTATTGATTTCCCAGACCAAAACCTGATGCGAAACCATGAGTCGGTCCGTGGGACCGAGCACAACAGACCGTGTTTCTGCACCTTCCAGGATGAGGCAACCGGCTTGTACTGGATGATCCCGTTCTCGTCAAGAACGGGCAAGTTTCGGGCGGTTTATCAGAAGAAGATCGAGAAGCACGGAAAGTGTGATACCATCTTGTTTGGAGATGTGCTTGGCCGGGAAAAAGCTTTCCTGATTCAAAATATGTGTCCGGTCACACACCGGTATGTTCGGAATGAATACATAGATGCAGCAGCGGCGAAACCTGTTCGGCTCAATGGTGCGTTTGAACGGGTGCTTATCAAAAAAGCGAAGAAAGTCTTAGCCATGCAGCGCCGAGGAATCCGATTGATTTTTCCAGATGTACTTGCCATTGAGCAAGCGCTCTTAAACAGAGAGGAAGGTGAGCAACCTTCGCAGCAGCCTCTCTGCTCGTTATAAAAAAACCTCCCAGCACCCCAGGGGCGGGAAGGTTTCTTTCAAAAAGGACACAGGTTCCTCTTGCTATTTTCTGCGAATATTGGTAGAATGGTAGTGCAAAAAGAAAAAAGCGGTAGCCCTCAGGAGCTGGCACTCCTGAGGGCCTGCCCAGGTGAAAACACCACCTACACAACGACAAGTCGCACCGCAAGGATTATTATACTGTCTTTCTCGCCGTTATGCAAGAGGAATTCTTCCTCTTGCCCACACCGGCTATCCCGGCATAGGGTCCGGGCATCCGTTGAGAAGGACAGGGAGAAGCATGTCGCGGTTTCTGCGCTGGCCGGCCCTGTGCCGCATGGCCGGAAAGACCTCCCTAACCCGGACGGCCTGCACCCCTCGTGGATGCCGCCGCAGCCGGTAGTCGGCGGGGAACCTCCCGGAACCTGTCAGCGAGACGGCCGTGGCACTCCTCCTGGTCCCTTGCGCGTGTTCCATGCAGAAAGAAACCCATATTCTGTCGTGTAGTGGTGTTCGGCCCTGCCCGGCAGTTTTCTTTTTTGCCCCGCCGGGGGAGACGTTCGGTCTCCCCCGGCTTTTTTTGTCGGGACTGGGGAAGTCAGGGCTCTGTGGGGGAGGGGTTGACGTGGACCATGCAGTGCTTGACCATGGGGAACTCCTCCTCCATCCGGTCGTGGACGGCTTCGGCGATGGCGTGGGCCTTTTGCAGGGAGAGGTCTGCTTGGACGGCGATCTCCGCGTCCACATAGATCTTGGCCCCGAACAGGCGGGTCTGGAGAAGATCCAGCCCCAGCACCCCCGGCTGGGAAAGGATGAGGGCGGTCATCTGCTCCAAAGTCTCCTGGTCACAGGAGCGGTCCACCATTTTGTCCACGGCGTCCCGGAAGATGTCCACGGCGGCCTTGACGATGAACAGGCAGATGACCACGCTGGCCACGCTGTCCATGATGGGAAAGCCCCCCATGGCAAAGGAGATGCCCACCAGGGCGCCGATGGAGGACAGACTGTCTGACCGGTGGTGCCAGGCGTCGGCCATGAGGGCGTCAGAGCCGATCTTTTTCGCCGCGGCCCGGGTGTACCAGTACATCCACTCCTTGACCACGATGGACACCACCGCCGCCGCCAGGGCCAGGGCGCCGGGGGCGGCCAGGTCGTCGTAGGAGCCGGAGAAAATGGTCTTTAAGCCCTTCCAGCCGATGAGCAGGCCGGTCTCCAGCAGGATCAGGGCCAGGGTCACCGAGGCCACCGACTCAAAGCGCTCGTGGCCGTAGCGGTGGTGCTCGTCGGCCTGCTTGCTGGCGATGTTCACCCCGATCATGACGATGAAGGTGGACAACACGTCCGAGGCCGAGTGGACGGCGTCGGAGATCATGGCCCCGGAGTTGGCAAAAATGCCTGCCAGGAGTTTGCCGGCGGACAGGATGAGATTGACCGCCACGCTCACCCAGGAGACCTTCATGGCCAGGGCTTTGCTCTGCTGGGGCGTGAGAGGGGAAGTGGATGATTGCACGATGGTTCGCCTCCGGAAAAAAGAACGTGGGAAAAACAGCGGTCCCCGGCCGGGCCGGGGACCTGGTAAAATGGGTCAGCCGTTGGCGGGGGGATTGCCTCCGCCGCCCTCGCCGCTGCGGCGGCGGCCCCGGCGGTGCCAGTGGGGCCGGGACTTCTTCTCCTCGCCGCTCTTGGGGCTCTGGGGGGCGGACGTATTGGGGGGTGTGGGCTTCTCCTGCCGGGGGGCGGAGCGGCGGCCGCGGCCGCCCCGGCGGCGGCGGGCGGTCTCCTCCCCGGTGCCCTCCTCGGCGGCGGGGGGATGGGCAGCGGCCTCGGGGGGCTGCTGTCCGCCGCCCCGGCTGCCGCGGTGGTGGCGGGAGCGGCGGTGCTTCTCCTCCCCCTCGTGGCTCCGGCGGCCACGGCCGGCGGCCGGGGGCTGGGGCGCCTGGTGCTCGGCCATGAACTGGTCCAGGGCGGCGGCCAGCTGGGCCTGCTCCCGGCGGTACTGCTCCTCGTCGGACTGGTCGCTGTGGCGCAGCTTGGCCAGCTCCTCCTTGGGGGGCTGGACATAGCCCTCGGGGCGCTTGCCCTTGCCGCTGCGGATGACCCGGATCTCGCTGTTCTGATAGGTCTTGAGGGTGTCCGGGGCGTCGTCCAGGCGGACCCGGACCTTTTCCCGCAGGGTGTTGACGCTGATGATGGTGCCCGCCCCGTCGGGGGTCTCCACGAAGGAGTCCACGCGGGGGGCCCCCTTCATCAGGTCCTCATAGGCCTCCTGCTCGTATTTCAGGCAGCACATGAGGCGGCCGCAGGTGCCGGAGATTTTCGTGGGGTTGAGGGAGAGGTTCTGGGTCTTGGCCATCTTGATGGACACCGGCTGGAACTCCCGCAAAAAGGAGCTGCAGCAGAAGGGGCGGCCGCAGATGCCTAAGCCTCCCAGCATCTTGGCCTCGTCCCGGATGCCGATCTGGCGCAGCTCGATGCGGGTGTGAAAGACGGCGGCCAGGCTCTTGACCAGGCCGCGGAAGTCCACCCGGCCGTCGGAGGTGAAGAAGAAGAGGATCTTGGTGCCCTCGAAGCTGCACTCCACGCTCACCAGCTTCATATCCAGCTTATGCTCCAGGATCTTTTCCTGACAGACCTGGAAGGCGTATTTTTCCTTCTCGTGGTTTTTCTCCACCACCTGCAGGTCGGCGGGGGTGGCGTGGCGGATGACCGGGCGCAGGGGGGCGGCCAGCTCGGCATCGGCCAGGGTGAAGTTGCCCCGGACGCAGTGGGCGTATTCCAGGCCGGCGGCGGTCTCCACAATCAGGCCGTCACCGGGCTGGCAGACCAGGTCCTGGGGGTCGAAGTAGTATTGTTTGCCTTCGCTGCGAAAGCGAACGCTGACGATCTCTGCCATAGTTGTCTCCTTTTTGCTTACAGGGCGGCGGCCAGCCAGCCGCACAGGTGGCCGGGGCTGATGTTATAGTCACAGGCGGCCCGGATGGGGGCAAGACGGTCCAGCACCGGCAGCAGGTCAGGCCGCTGGGGCAGGGCGGCGATGAGCCGGGCGGCGGCGTCATCTAAAATCAGGCGCAGCTCCTCCCGCTCCCGTTTTTCCAGGGCCACCAGGAAGGGCAGCCCCTCCTGGGCGGAGGCGCCGGAGAGGATGAGGCCGGCCAGGACCTCCCCCTGCTCACTGGCCCGGGCCTCCTCGGGGCCGGGGGCATAGAGGGTCTCGCACCGGGAGCGGATGGTGGGCAAAAGGGCCTCCGGCTGGGGGGCCAGGAAGAGGAAGCAGGCGTAGGCGGGCCCCTCCTCGATGAGTTTTAAGAGGATGTTCTGTCCGGCCACCCCCAGCAGCTCCGCGTGCTCCAACAGGTAGACCTTTCTGGGGGCCTCGTTGGGCCGGATGTAGGCGTCGGACCGGAGGGCCCGGACGGCCTCGGCCTTCAGGCCCTCCCCCTCCGGGTCGGCCCGGAGGATGTCCGGGTGGATGCCCTGGCGGGCCTTGCGGCACCCGGCGCACTGGCCGCAGGGGGGGGTGGGGCCGGTACAGACCCAGGCGGCGGCGAGGGTATCGGCCAGCTCCTGCCGGGCAGGGCCGGCCACCAGGTAGGCATGGGCCAGCTGGCGCCGGGCCATGCGGGCTGCAAGATGTTCAGGGATCATGGGAAGCCTCCTTGTTTCCCCCGTGGGGGGGCGCTGCCGCAGGGGGCCCGGACCCCACCGGGTGGGGGGCCTATGGAGGGTACCACCCTCCGGGGGCGCTGCCGCGCGGGCTTGGGCTTTCTCTGGAGAAAGCCCAAACGAAAGAGCACCAGGGGCTGCGGCCCCTGGACCCCGGGGGTGAGGGGAGGAGGTTCCTCCCCTCACACTCCCCTTCTCTGGTTCGTACAAACTTTAAGGGGTGCGTTTCTACCGCCTATCACTGGCCTGCGGCCCACACAGCGCCAGGCTCCTAAGGCGAGCCGGCCTCCGGGCGGCTGGCACCGATAGAAGGTACCCTTCGGGCGGCGACGGTAGATGGGAAATCGTTTCCCTTGTGGTCAGGACCAACGATAGAAGAAATTGCTCAAAAAAATATCAAGGATTCCATTTCTCTATCTTTTTTCAAAGCATCTATTGAACCGTCTTTCTCAGCCTAAAAAATCTAAGATTCCTATTTTTCCGTCAAATGCGTAAAAGTACCAAATCAGGGCTTAACCCCTCGCAAGTCATAAACCCACGATCGCCCCTTCGACAACAAACCCAAAACCCGACGAGCGCCAGCGAGGACCTTGAAAAACCCCCGGGGGTCCAGGGTGCCACCCTCCACCGGCCCTCCACCCGGTGGGGTCCGGGTTAACCCGCGGCAGCGCCCCCCAAGGGCAGGGAAGCCCTTACTCCCCAAAGGCCCGGCGCAGGGCGCGGTAGCTCAGCTGGTAAGCCAGCTGACTGGGCTCGGCATCAGGGGTGCCCAGCTCAAAGCAGTGGTAACAGCCGGGGAAAACGTGGTACTCCGCCTCCACCCCCGCCTGCATCAGGCGGGTCCAGTAGGCGATGTTCTCGTCCCGGCCCGGGTCCAGCTGGCCCACATAGGAGAAGAGGGGGGGCAGCCCCGTCAGGTCCTTGGCCAGGGCGGGGACCTCATACTGGCTGGGCATGTGGCCCGGGGAGAGGACCTTGTCCCAGGATTTTTGGCAGTTGTCAAAGCACCAGACCTTGGTGTCCGTGATCTCCTGGGCCGAGGGGGTGTCCAGGCGGCAGTCCAGCTCGGCGTACAGGGGCATCTGCAGGCACAGGGCGGGGCCCTTCCGGTCCCGGGCCAGCAGGGCCACCCCCGCCGCCAGACCGCCCCCGGCAGACAGGCCGGAGACCGCCAGCCGGGCCGGGTCTACCCCCAGCTGGGCGGCGTTGTCGTGGACCCAGGTCAGGGCGGCGTAGCAGTCCTCCAGGGGGGCGGGCATCTTCCACTGGGGGGCCAGGCGGTACTCCACCGACACCACCACGCAGCCCACGTTCTTCACATACCGCTGGCACAGGTTCTCCTGGCGGTAGACGGTGCCGAAGAGAAAGCCCCCGCCATGGTAGAAGAACAGGCAGGGCAGAGCCTCTGCCGGCCGGGGGTTGGGGGTATAGATGCGGAGCTTTACCTCCGGCGCCCCCGCGGGGCCGGGGATGGTCCGGTCCCGGGCGGAGACGGCGGGGTCTTCCTTCAGGGCCGCCAGCTCGGCGGCGTTGCACTTGGGCACAAATTCCTCCAGATGGTCAAAGTCGAACCCCGGCGAGGCGTCGTACCAGGCCAGCAGCTGGGGATGGATGCGGTCACGCAGCGACATAATACTCCCTCCAAATTCAGACGGGGCGGGGCCCCGGTGGGAAAAAACGGCGGTGGAGCACACAGCCCTCCCCCGCCGTTTTCCGTCAATAGGTATGCTTGCCCCGGGAATAGGCCACCACCGTGCGGCGGTTGGGCTCGGTCCCGGTGGAATAGGTGATCACGTCGGGGTAGTCCTGAAGGGTCTCGTGGATCACATGGCGCTCGTAGGCGTTCATGGGCTCCAGGGTGATGTTCCGACGGTACTTGACCACCTTGGCAGCGACCTTGTTGGCCAGGCGCTTGAGGGATTCCTCCCGCTTGGCCCGGTAGTTTTCCGCGTCGATGTGGACCCGGACCCGATGGGTCCGGCCCCGGTTGACGGAATAGTTGGTCAGCTGCTGGATGGCGTCCAGGGTCTCCCCCCGGTGGCCGATGAGGGCGCCCAGCTTGGGGCCCTCCAGGGTGACATAGATGCCGTTCTCCCCGCGGGGGGCGATGACCACCTTGGCCTGGACCCCCATCTGCTCCAGCAGGCCCGTGAGGAAGTCCCGCACCCGGTCCTCCAGCTCCCCGGCCTTGGCGGGGGGCACAGGCTGCTGGGCGGGGGTCTCCTGCTGCCGGGCAGGGGCCTCCTCCTTCACAGGGGTCTCTTCCTTGACGGGTGCCTCCTGGGCGGGGGCGGCGGCGGCGGGCTGAGGGGCAGGGGTCTCCTGGACGGGCTGG
>DXEA01000062.1 GCA_019115225.1 Candidatus Evtepia faecigallinarum | reverse complement strand
TGGACTACGCATATCTGACTTTTGCAAGCGCCAATCTGTATGCACTTGCATGCTTTGGATGAGGACCATAGCCTCATTGCGCCCTTTTCCTATGAGCGCGGGAAATTTCGTTGGGAATACAATTGAGAAAGCCGCTGTTTTGCCTATTTCAATACCTCCCCGAAAGAAATATCTGGTTTATTCACTGTTTACCCGAGGGGAAGCCGAGGGAGGTGGTTGGGTGCCCGACGTACTACCTCATTCTGTCAGGGTTGCTCCCGCGTGGCGGGAGAACCGGCGAAGGATAAAGAAAGACGAGAGGCGGCTGCCTCTCGTCTTTTGCGTTCCGTGATATTCTCATGCCGCCCCCTGGGTCAGGGTCCCCTGGGCGCAGTCCAGGCGGAAGGTGCCGCCGTCGGTCTCCAGCTCCCACACGGGGGTGAGGACCGCCCGCTCCCCCTCTCCGCTGTACAGATAGCCCTCCCGGATGGCAGTGATCTGGCTGCACGACGCCCCCAGGTCCGACAGGCCCCGGACGAAGTCCATGAGCAGCGTGGCCGCGTCCCGGGCCGGCTGGATCTCACAGTGGGCGGGCAGCCCCTCTTCCGGCAGGCTCTGGTCGGGCAGGAGCTGGCCGGCGGCCTGTTCCAGCTCTGTGGCCAGGCCGCTCTGCCAGGGCACCGTCTCCCGGTCCACGGCGATGCCGCTGTTTTGCAGATAGACCAGCACCTGCTCCCGGGTGGTGTTTTCATAGGAGCGGGCCTGGTGGTACTGCAGAAAGACATTGCCCAGCAGGAAGAGGTTGAGCACCGCCAGCAAGAAGATCACCGTCAGCTTCAGTTTGGATCGTTCCATGGCCAGCCCTCCTTACGTCCCTTCCCGCACGGTCCAGTCCGCCGTCACCATCTCCCCCGTGCCGGTGTCCAGATAGCACAGCTGCAGCTCCTTGCCCGCCTGGCCCAGGGCCGAGGCGGCGGCGGCGGCCTGGCGCTCCGGCAGGGCCTGGGTGGTCTGGTCGGTGCCGGTGTACTGGCGCAGGCAGATGGTAAAGGACATCAGGTCACTGCCGGAAAAGACGAACCGGGCCGCCCAGCCCTCGTCCCACAGCTGCACCGGGGTGCCGTTGAGCAGGTAGCAGAAGGTGAGCTCCACCTGCCCGTCCTCCAGGGTGCGGATGCTCTGGCAGCACAGGCCGGCCTCCCCCCGCCAGGGCTGGGTCACGGCCTGTAAAATTTCCTCGGCTTTAATTTGCAGATCCTTCTCCCGGGCCGACAGGGCCTGGTAGCGGGCCTGGCCGCTCTCGGCCCCGTGGAAGGACAGGCGGCCGTTGGTCTGCAGGCGGAGGGTGTCTGACCCCTCCTGGATTACCGTCCCGTCGGCGGCCTCGTAGACGGCGGCGGTGCGCAGGTTAAAGTCCATGGTCTCCAGCAGGGCCTGCCGGCCGCTCTCGTCCATGTCCGCCAGGGGGTTGGCGGCCAGATACACCGGGCACAGGGCGGCCTGGGGCAGCAGGACCATGTTGGCCCAGAGCAGCTGGGCCACCTCCGGCACCTCAAAGGCGAACCGGGCCCCGTTGGGGCTGAGGGTCTCCAGACTCTTGGGCAGGGTCAAAGTCTCCCGCAGCTGGCCCTGGTAGTAGTCCTGGGTCTCGTCGTTGTAATAATATATGGTGTCCACCCTGCCCCCCCGGCTGGTGAGCAGGAACAGACGGCCCGCCCCCTCCCCCCGGCTGTTCTGGCTGGTGAAGGAGACGTTGTAGAGAAAGTCATAGTACACCCAGCTGCCCGTCTGGCTCAGGGCGGACTGCCAGTCCTCCCGGGTGGCGGACTTCACCGTGTCCATGGCCTCCACCGCCGCCAGCAGCAGCTGGTCAAAGCCGTCCCGGTACAGCCCCTCCGTCTGGCTCTGGTCATACTGGCTGCCAAAGCGGCCCTGGCCGGTCTGGACCACCATCCGGGTGGGGGTCCCCCGGGACAGGGCGGTGTCCTGGACCCCGGTGAGCAGGCTCTCCGTGCCGGTGCCGGTACCCTGGCCGGTCACGTTTTCCGACAGCCCCGAACGGGGGATGAGGAAGAGGGCCAGACAGACCAGCACCACGATGATGACGTTCTCCAGCCGGTCGATCCCCCGGCTGCCCAGCTTTTCCTTGATCCCCTTCATGGCTTGGGTCCCTCGATCTTCAGCTCCATCCGCACCGTGGTCCCCGGCCCCGGCCGGGACACCAGCACCAGGCTGCCCTCGTGCTGGCGGATGATCTCCTGGGCGATGGACAGGCCCAGGCCGGTGCCCCCGGACTCCCGGGAGCGGGCCTTGTCCACCCGGTAGAACCGCTCAAAGATCCGCTCCCGGTCCTCCGGGGGGATGCCGATGCCGTTGTCGGCCACCTCCAGCCACACCCTGTCGGGGCTGCAGCCGGCGGTCATGGTGATCTCCCCCCCGTCGGGGGTGTATTTCAGGGCGTTGGAGAGGATGTTCATGATGACCTGCAGAATACGCTCCCGGTCGGCCCGGATTTTGGGCAGGTCCTGGGTGCCTGTGAGCACCAGGTGGTGGCTCCGGCGCTGGGCCTCCATGCGCACGGCCTGATAGCTGTCCTCCAGCAGGCCGGCAAAGGGGAAGGTGGTCAGGCTGAGCTGGCTGTACCCCGAGTCGAACCGGGACAGGGTGAGCAGGTCCTGGACGATGTGGATCATCCGGTCGCTCTCGTTGAGGATGACCCCCAGGAAGCTGGTGGTCATGTCCGGGGGCAGGTCGGGGTTTTCCGCCAAAGTCTCCGCATAGCTGCGGATGTTGGTGATGGGGGTGCGCAGCTCGTGGGAGACGTTGGCCACGAACTCCTTGCGCATGGTCTCGTTTTTCACCTGCTGGGTCACGTCGTGGACCACCACCAGCACCCCCACCTGCTTCTCCCGGTCAAAGGGGGCTAAAAAGAGCAGCAGGATGCGCTCCCCCCAGACGGTCTCGCTCTCCAGGCAGTCCCGGTCCAGGGTGAGGATGGAGGGCAGGGGGGCGATGTCCCCGAAGAGGTCGTCGTAGGTCACCTGGCCCCCCAGGGGGATGGAGCGGTCCAGCATCTCCTCGGCGGCGGGGTTGGCGTGGATGACCTCCCCGCTCTGGTTGAAGGCCACCACCCCGTCCGTCATGTGCAGGAAGAGGGCGCTGAGCTTGGTGCGCTCGCTGTCCACCTCCCGGATGGTGGTCTGGAGCTGGTTGGACATGGCGTTGAAGGCGTTGGTGAGCACGCCGATCTCGTCGTGGGAGGCCACCTGGATCTCGTGGCCGAAGTCCCCCTCGGCCACCCGCTGGGCCCCCCGGGTCAGGGCCCGGATGGGGGTGACCATGGCCCGGGAGAGGAGGAAGGACAGGAGCACCGAGATCACCAGCCCGAAGGCCAGGGCCTCGATGATCAGCTGGAAGAGCTGGCTGTTCAGCTCCCGCACCGTGGAGCGCTGGTCCAGGATGTAGACGATGTAATCCTGGCCCCCCCGGCTGATGGGCAGGGCCAGGTCCATGTAGTTGGCGGTGAGGTCACTCTCATTGCCCTCCCGCTTTTCGTTCAGGGCGATGAGCAGGTTGGGGGTGACCTCGTCCAGGGTCTGGCGGCCGTCGTCAGAGGTGGCCAGGATCTGGCCGGTGGTGCCGTCCAGCACATAGTAGTTCCGGTTCTTGCCGTCCACCCCCAAGGGGCCCATCTTGGCCAGCAGGATCTCGTGGATGGCCTGGGCGCCGTCAGTCTCCCCCTCCCGGGCGGTGACCAGGTCCCGGACAAATTCTGTGTCCTGGCTGAAGACCTCCACCATCTGGGTATAGAACTGGTTGAGGTAGAAGCGGTTGACGGAGTTGATCAGAAAGGCCCCGGCAATGGTCATCAGACACACCACCAGCAGAATCATGATCAGCACCAGCTTCATGTGCAGGCTGCGCAGCACGGTCGTCCCCCCTCTGTCTCAAAGGTCAAAAATCTTTCTGGAAGTAGTAGCCCGCCCCCCGGCGGGTGATGATATACTTGGGCTGGCCGGGGTCGTCCTCGATCTTTTCCCTTAAGCGGCGCACGGCCACGTCCACCCCCCGCACATCTCCCACATAGCCCTCGTAGTTCCACACCCGCTCCATGAGCTCCTGGCGGGAGAAGACCCGGCCGGCGTGGGAGGCCAGGTAGGTCAGCAGCTCGAACTCCCGCTGGGTCAGCTCCAGCCGCTCCCCGTCCTTGGTCACCTGGGCCTGCTCCTTGTGGATGACCAGGCGGCCGAAGTCCAGCACCTGCTCCTGGGCAGGCTGGGCGGCCCCCTGGCCGGACAGGGCCACCCGGCGGATGTTGGCCTTCACCCGGGCCATGAGCTCCCGGATGGAGAAGGGCTTTGTGATGTAGTCGTCGGCCCCCAGGTCCAGGCCCAGGATCTTGTCCTTCTCCTCCTCCCGGGCGGTGATGATGAGCACGGGGGTGTTTTTGCCCTTGTCCCGCAGGAGCTTGCACACCTCAAAGCCGTTCATCCCCGGCAGCATCAGGTCCAGCAGGATCAGGTCGGGGCTCTCCTCCAGGGCCAGGCGCAGGCCGGTGACCCCGTCAAAGGCCTCCAGGGTGTCATAGCCCTCTTTTTGCAGATTGAAGCGGAGGATGTCCACGATGTTCTTCTCATCCTCCACGATGAGTACCCGTTGCTTTCGCTCCATCCTGACTCCTCCTTTTCCTCAGTCTTTGGGCATATCCGGGCGCAGGGAGACCTTCAGCAGGGCCGCCAGGGTCTTGCCGTCCTTGATCTCTCCCTTCGCGGCCATGTCCAGCAGCTGCCGGTAGGGCACCCAGAGGGTTTCCACAAACTCCCCGTCGTCGGGCCGGGCCTGGCCCTGGGTGAGGTCTTTGGCAAAGTAGAGATAGATCCGCTCGGACAGGATGCCCGGGGAGGAATAGCTCACCCCCAGCTCCTCCAGGGTGCCGGGGACCAGGCCGGTCTCCTCGGCCAGCTCCCGCAGGGCACTGTCCCGGGGGTCCTCTCCGGGCTCCAGCTTGCCGGCGGGCAGCTCCACCGTCTCCTCCTCCATGGGATAGCGGTACTGGCGCACCAGGGCCACCCGGTTCTGCTCATCCAGGGCAAAGACTGCCACGCCCCCCCGGTGCTCCACCACCTCCCGGCCGGTGACCCGGCCGTCCATCAGGCGGACCTGGTCCCGGCGGACGTTGACGATGATCCCCTCATATACCCGCTGCCGGGCAACCGTTTCCTCTTTGAACTGCATATCGGTTTCCCTCGATTTCTCAAAAGCTCTCCCCCAATGGGAGGCGGCCGGGAGGCCCCCTGCCGGGGCAGCTCCCGCCTTATCCTTTGGATTATACCACAGCTGCGCCCCCCTGCCAACTTTTTTCCCAACCATTGCCTTTGCCCTTCCCCCCGGTTCTTTGGTATAATGACCGGGGCTGTCCTTCCAGCCCCACCACACCGGGTCCCCCCGGGGACCCTTTAGGAGGTATCCCATGATCCTATCCCCCATGGGCGCCGGCGCAGCCCTCTACTTTTCCCGGGAGGAGCTCCCCTCCGGCCTCCCCCTCACCCAGCAGGCGGCCCTGCCCCTGATCCGTCAGGCCATGGCCCGGGCCCGCCGGCCGGTGCCCGCCGCCCTGGAGATCCGCTCCTTCCCCTCCCGGCAGGGGGTCCTCTTTCTGGTGCGCCCCCGTCTGCCCGCCGGGGAGGAGGGGGCGCCGGGACCGGGCGCCCTGCTCAGCTGACCCCCCTGCCCCCGGCGGGGCCGGGGCCCCTTCCCCCCTTTCTTGGGCATAGTGACGGAAGGACGCCCCCGTCCCCCCATGGGCCACAAATTGTGGAC
>DXEA01000008.1 GCA_019115225.1 Candidatus Evtepia faecigallinarum | reverse complement strand
AGGTGGGGTCATCCTTGGTGGAGGTGGCGGGCTCCTTGCCGCCGTTGAGTGCGATGCAGATCATCTTGCACATTTCGGAGCGCTTGATGTTCCGCTCAGGATGGAAAGAACCATCCTCATAGCCGCTGATGATCTTGAGCGCAGTGGTCGCATCAACGGCCTCGGTGTTCTCGATCTGATCCTGATCCGAGAACGCCGCCCCGGCGCCCAGGACCATGACAGAGAGCATCACAGCCACACAGAGCACCAGGCTCAGAACCTTCTTCAGGTTTCTCATAAGGGTTTCCTCCTTATAAAATATTTTTGAACGCCTCTCTCCCGTTTCCTTGTCCGGCACACATACTGTGGCATGCCGTTGCGGTATCTGCGCCGGGCGCAGCTCCGAGAGGGATTTGTCCTACGCATACTATACGAAAACTTTCCTCTCTTGTAAAGGGAAAAGCCGGTTTTGTAACAAAACGGTAATCTGGTTACAAAATGTTACCAATTCACCCCCCACACAGACACAATACCTTGTGGCGGCCTTTTTTGTACCACTACTGGTAGATTTTAGGGAAATTGTCCTCTGATATGTTATGTAACAAAGGAGGGAATGTGTGACAAGGAATTCTCCTTTACATCCCTTGCCCTGGCCCTTTGTCGGGACTTGTTGAACGGCAAAAAGCTCCCGTCCTTGACAAGAGCGGGAGCCCAGGCTATACTATGGACAGAGGGGTTGCCGGAATCGCGGTTGGCCCTAAGGTTGTTCTAATGGGTAACCGTCAGGCTGCGACCCTGGCGGTTACTTCTTTTTCAAAATCTGGATGACCAGACTGATTGTCGAAAGGATCACCAGAGTATACTCAACCCCCGTATGTAACCATTCGACCACCCCCTTCCGCAGAAAGGACGGGGGCAGAGAAGCGATGCCCCCGCTTGAGGGGGCCAGCTCCGGCAGACTCTGCCATAGCTCGCCTACAACGAGGATACCATGATGTGGCAGATCCCGCAAGAAAAAGGACGCAAGCTGCAAAGCCTGCGTCCTTTTTATACTATATTATATAATGTATACGATTACTGGTGGTCCACCTGGTACATGTACGCCAGCAGGTCCACGGTCTTAGCCGAGTAGCCGATCTCGTTGTCATACCAGGCCACCACTTTCACGAAGTGGTCGTTGAGGGCGATGCCCGCCTTGGCGTCGAAGATGGCGGTGTGGCGGTCCCCCAAAAAGTCGCTGGAGACCACGTCCTCATCGGTGTAGTCCAGAATCCCCTTCATGGGGCCCTGGGCGGCGGCCTTCATGGCGGCGCAGATCTGGTCGTAGGTGGCGGGGGTCTCCAGCTCGGCGGTCAGGTCCACCACGGAGACGTCCAGGGTGGGCACCCGCAGGGACATGCCTGTGAGCTTGCCCGACAGGGCGGGGATGACCTTGCCCACGGCCTTGGCCGCGCCGGTGCTGGAGGGGATGATGTTGCCCGAAGCGGCACGGCCCCCCCGCCAGTCCTTCTTGGAGGTGCCGTCCACGGTCTTCTGGCTGCCGGTGATGGAGTGGACGGTGGTCATCAGGCCCTCTTTGATGCCAAAGGTATCGTGGAGGACTTTGGCCACCGGCGCCAGGCAGTTGGTGGTGCAGGAGGCGTTAGAAACGAAGTCCATGCTCTTGTCATAGGATGTGTTGTTCACGCCCATGACGAACATGGGGGTGTCGTCCTTGGAGGGGGCGGTGAGGAGGACCTTTTTCGCCCCGCCGGCCAGGTGTCCCTTCATTTTCTCTGCGGTGGTGAACTTGCCGGTGCTCTCGATGATGTACTCTGCGCCGACGGAGGACCAGGGGATCTCGTGGGGCTCCTCGCAGTGGAAGACGCGGATGCGGCGGCCGTTGACGATCAGGTCGTCGCCCTCCCAGGAGACCTCCCCCTGGAACCGGCCGTGGACGCTGTCATACTTGAGCAGATACGCCATGTAATCCGGTGTCTGACTGTGGCTGTTGATGCCCACGAATTCGATATCCGGGCGCTCCATACCCAGGCGCAGGACCAGGCGGCCGATCCTGCCGAACCCGTTGATGCCGACTTTCATTCCCATTTCACAATCCTTTCCACGTTAACGATATGGTGTTGATTTTTGCTGAACTGGTCAGCATGAGTATTTTACATTATACCCCATATTGGTCCTGGATGGAAGGGCTGATTTTCAGCAAATCTCCTATTTCAAACGCGTTTGTCTTTCTTTTTCGACAAAATTCTTGTCTTCCCTACCAGGATTTGCTACACTGACCCTGTGAAGAATCTGCCCCCATGGGGCATCCTAATTCCATTTCCCAAGGAGTTGACGCTATGGACCCTATGACTTCTCACCTGGAGCGCCAGTTCGGCTGTTTTCCCGAGCCAGTCATCGTACTTTCCGGCGGCCAGGCGATTTATTCCAATGAACCGGGGCAGCTGCTGCTCCAAGAGGAAGGTTTTCCCAAAGACCTTCTCTTTGCACTGGCCGAGCATCCCGGCGATGCCCTGGAGATCGCTCTGGGGGATGCCGTTTACCGCGTGACCGTCACCCCGCTGGCGGAGGGGGAGCTGCTGGTGCTGCGGCCCATGGCGGCGCCGGAGGAAAAAAAGCATCCCTTCTCCAACGCGGTGTATCGGATGCGGGAGTGCTTGTCCAACTTTTCCGCCGTCCAGTGGCGGCTGAAACGGGTGCTGGAGGAGAACCACCTTCTGGACGGCTTTACCCAGGACCTGGCGAACCAGAGCCGGCTGATCTTTCAGATGCTCCGGCTGACCCGGCAGGCCGAGCTCACCCAGGAACTCAACGACAAGGCCTTTCCCCGAGAGGAGGGCTTTGATCTGGCCATGGTCTGCCAGGGCATGGCCGACGAGGCCACCTGGCTGGCGGATCTGGCCGGGGTGCGCTTTACCTACAGCAGCAATGTGGACCACCTGCCCTTCCAGGGCAGCAAGTCCCTGCTGACCCAGATGCTCCTGGCCCTGGTCTCCAACGGAGTCCGGGCAGCGGGCAAGGAGGGGGCGGTGGAGATGAAGCTCCACGCAGAGCACGGCCGCTGCGTCATCTCCGTCCGGGACACCGGCGTGGGGATCTCGGAGGAGCGCCTTGCCACCCTCTTCTCCGGGGACGCCCCGGAGGAGGTCCCCCGGCCCGGGGAGGGGGCCGGCCTGGGCCTGTACAATGCCCAGCGGATCGTGGCCCTCCACGGCGGGGTGCTGGTGGCCCAGAGCAGCCAGGAGGGGGGCGCCTGCCTGGTGGCCTCCCTGCCCATCGTGACCCCCACCAGCGTGCCGGCCCGGAACAACCCCGGCTATGACAACCTGGGGGGCTATTCGCCGGTGCTCATCGAGCTGAGCGACGTGCTCCCCTGGCAGGCCTTTGTGCCGGGAAAAAGCGAAGAATAATTTGGAAAAAAACGCGGAAAACGTCCGTCTGCGGCGGACATTTTCCGCGTTTTTTGTGTAGCGGCACATCGTGGGAACGGGCGGGAAATTTGTGGGAAAATGTCAAAAATTGTCCTAAAAAATCAATGCTGGGCCCAGAAGAAGGTTCTGAGCCTGGTGCTCTGTGTGGCTGTGATGCTCTCTGTCATGGTCCTGGGCGCCGGGGCGGCGTTCTCGGATCAGGATCAGATCGAGAACACCGAGGCCGTCAATATGTGTTCTGCGCTGA
>DXEA01000061.1 GCA_019115225.1 Candidatus Evtepia faecigallinarum | reverse complement strand
AGTACAACATCTACGACACCATGAGCGTGAACCTGGCCTACGACCATCAGGTGATGGCCCTGATGACCCTGTACCGCACCCGGGCAGACGGGATCTTTACCGACGAGGAGGCGTTCTACCTGCGCTCCCTGACCCGGCACATCAACTATGCCTACTACACCATGGACCAGCGAGCGCAGCACCAGGAGCACCAGGGCAGGACCCTGGAGGAGCTGGTGACGGCCTACACCCTCACCCGCCGGGAGGCGGAGGTGCTGGGCCTGGTCTTTCAGGGGATGAACAACCAGGAGATTTTGGACAAGCTCATGGTCTCCCGCCACACCCTGCTCAAGCACCTGCAAAATCTCTACCGCAAGTGCGGGGTGTCCTCCCGCTGGGACCTGCTGCGGCTGAAAAGCGAATAAACGTGCGCATAAAAATACAACGCCCTCTCTGGCCGAACCGACCGGAGAGGGCGTGTTTCATGGGAACATTGAGGAGATTAAAACTTTTCCGCGATCTGCCGCCACAGGGCCGCGCCCTTGGCCAGGATGGCCTCGTCGAAGCGGAAGTCATCGGCGTGGAGGGCAGGGGAGGGCCCGCAGCCCAGGAAGAAGAACAGGCCGGGCAGGTGGCGCTGGTACCAGGAGAAATCCTCGGAAATCATCACCGGGTCTGTCAGTTCCGCAAAGGAGATGCCGGCGGCCTTCACCTGGTCATACAGGCCGTCGGGGTTCCATACGGCGGGGTAGCCGTCGTTGGTGTGCACGTCGATGGTGCAGCCGGTCTCGGCCTCCACCTCTTTGGCAATGCTCCGCAGGCCGTCCTGGAGGGAGAAGAAGATGTCATCCTCAAAAGCCCGCAGGCTCCCCAGCAGCACCGTCTTGCCGCTGACGGCGTTGCGCACCGTGCCGCTCTCCATCCGCCCGAATTTCAATAAGCGGTAGACCGTAGGCGGCAGGGCGGCCTCCAACGCCACGGCCCGGCGGTAAAACTCCACCCCGGCAGCCAGGGCGTCCAACCCCTCCTGGGCCTTGGCGATGTGGCTGGAGCGGCCGGTGACGGTCACCGAAACCTCACAGGACCGGCTCATGAGCTCCCGCTTCCGGCTGGCGATGACCCCGGCGGGGAGCTCCGGCCACAGGTGCAGACCAAAGACGCACCGGACGTGGTGGGCCTCCAAGATGCCGCTCCGGCACAGGTCCTTGGCCCCCCCGGTGGTCTCCTCGGCGGGCTGGAAGAGGAGGAGGACGTTGTGGGGCAGGTCCTTCTGCCCGTCCAGCCAGACCGCCAGGTCCAGCACCATGGCCATGTGGGCATCGTGGCCGCAGGCGTGCATCTTGCCGGGGTGGGCAGAGGCAAAGGGCAGCCCGGTCTTTTCCTGGATGGGCAGGGCGTCGGCATCGCTGCGGAAGGCGATGGCGTCGGCCTTGCCAAAGTCAAAAAAGGCGCACAGGGCGCCGGGGATGGGGGTGGAGAGGGTACACCGCAGGGGACCCAGGACGCTGGTGAGATAAGCCATGGTTTCTGGCAGGTCCCGGTCCAGCTCGGGGATGCGGTGGAGGTCCCGGCGGAATTGGATCACACGTTCTGTCTCTGTCATAATCTTACAACCTTCCTGCCCCGGGGCGGGGCGCAGTGTGGGAAAAAGGGGCCGCTTGCGCGGGGGAGAAAAAAATGGTATACTGCCTGCATGTTTTATCACATCATAAGGAGGCCCTTATCATGAACGCACAGGAGATCATCGAACGCATCCGCACCGCCGAAAAGAAGACCCCCGTCCGGGTGTTTCTCAAGCTGAAGGAGGACCAGAGTGTGGGCTTCCCCAACGCTTCCGTCTTTCCCTGCGGCCAGACCCAGATCGTCTTTGGGGACTGGAAGGACATCCAGCCCGTCTTAGAGGCCCGGGCGGCGGACATCGACGACCTGGTGGTGGAGAACGACTGCCGCAACTCCGCCATCCCCCTGCTGGACCTGAAGGGCATCAACGCCCGCATCGAGCCCGGCGCGGTGATCCGGGAGAAGGTGGAGATCGGCAACAACGCCGTCATCATGATGGGGGCCGTCATCAACATCGGCGCGGTCATCGGCGACGGCACCATGATCGACATGGGGGCGGTCCTGGGCGGCCGTGCCATCGTGGGCAAGAACTGCCACATCGGGGCGGGCACCGTCCTGGCCGGGGTGGTGGAGCCTGCCAGCGCCGTGCCCGTGGTCATTGAGGACGACGTGGTCATCGGGGCCAACGCCGTGGTCTTAGAGGGCTGCCGGGTGGGCAAGGGGGCCGTGGTGGCCGCCGGTGCCGTGGTGGTCAGCGACGTGGCGCCCAATACCGTGGTGGCCGGCATCCCCGCCAAGATCCTCAAGGACAAGGACGGCAAGACCGCCGAAAAGACCGCTCTGGTGGACGCCCTGCGCACCCTCTGAGCCCGCTTCCGGTCCCAAAGACGGGTCCCGGACCGGTGGAAAAACCGGTGGACAAAATGGGGAAATCCACATTGCCCTGGGGAGAAAAATGGGGAAACGTCCCGAAAAAGGGAGTGCAAAAGTTTCATAAGGGCCCCGGCCTGGGCGGCGGGCTTTTTTCGGAAATTTTCCCGAGAGCTCACTGCTGGCCGGGGTCCCCGTCCATTTCTGGCCCCTACCCGGTCCAAATCTGGCCTGCCTACAATATATACCAAACAGAAAAAACAAATCTACTCCAGCAAATGAAATCCGCGCGCGTAAAAACGGGGGCCATTCCTGGCCTCCCCCCTGCAGCGGCTCAGGGCAGGGTGAGTTCCTCGTCAAAAATCTCCCCCTTGGCCACCAGGTTGGTGGGGCCGGTGAGGTAGAGGCCGGTGACCTTCTCCCCCTCCCGCTCCACGTCGATGGTCAGTACGCCGCCGTCCATTTTCACCTGGACGCCCTTTCCGCTGACCTGGCCCAGCAGGGTGAGTACCGTCACCACGCTGCCGGTGCCGGTGCCGCAGGCGAAGGTGAAGCCCTCCACCCCCCGCTCATAGGTGAGCTCCAGCACCTGGTCCTTCCCGGTGACCTCGTAGAAGTTCACATTGGCCCCCTTGGGGAAGGCCGGGTGATAGCGCAGGGCACGGCCCAGGGCGAAGAGCTCGGCCCGGTTGGCCGCAGCCAGGCCGGGGTAGGGGACCACGGCGTGGGGCAGGCCGGGGTTGCCCAGCTCCACATAGGCGCAGGGCCAGGCTTTGCCGTCTACCTCCACGGTGCCCTCCGGGCGGATGGTGGTGGGGTCGTTGAGGCGGACCCGATAGTGCCGCTGGTCCAGCCGGTCCCCGTAAACCAGGCCCGCAGTGGTCTCCACCGCCTGGCGGGGGCCGGACAGGCCGGTCTCGTAGCCGTAGCGGCAGATGCACCGGGCGCCGTTGCCGCACATCTCCCCCACGGAGCCGTCGCTGTTGAAAAAGAGCATCTTGAAGTCCCCGCCGCCCTGGGGGTGGTCCACCACCATCAGGCCGTCGGCCCCCAGGGAGAGGTGGGGGGTACACAGGGTGCGGGCGATGGCGGGGAAGGCGGTTTCGGGCAGGGCCTCCCGGCGATTATCCAGGATGATGAAGTCGTTGCCTGCGCCGTTCATTTTCCAAAATTCCATGGAGCGTCTCCTTTCTCGGTGCCAAAAAAGTCTCCCCCCTATTGTCTAACAAACCCAGGGAAAAATCAAGGACAGGGCGGGAAAAAACCCAAGGGGGCCCCTTGACAAAATGTCCAAGAGATGCTACCATGAAACCGTAGCATATAGCTGTTTCGCTGTTTTGAACGGAGGAGAGCGGGTACCCCTGCCCTCGGGATCTGTTTGAAAGCCGGCAAATGGGCGTGGCTGTTCACGCACCCATTGTCGGCTTTTTTGTGTCCTTACCGGAAAAAATCACCAGAAGGAGCGTGTTGGTATGGTACAGTTGAGTTGGCTGCATGTGGTGGGATTGGCCGCCACCATCGCACTGATCGTGGGCATCGGGGTCTGGTCCGGGCGGAAGGTGAAGTCTGCCGCGGACTTCTCCAGCGGCGGCGGGAAGGCCGGGGCCTGGATCGTCTGCGGGGCCATCATGGGGACCCTGGTCAGCGGACAGGCCACCATCGGCACCGCCCAGCTGGCCTTCAACTTCGGCATGTCCGCCTGGTGGTTCACCTTGGGCTCCGGCATCGGGTGCCTCATTCTGGCCATCGGGTATGCGGTACCCTTCCGGCGCAGCGGGTGCTCCACCCTGCTGCAGATCGTCTCCCAGGAGTACGGGCCCCGGGCGGAGACCTTCGGCAGCGTCTTCTGCTCTGTGGGCATCTTCATCAGTGTCGTGGCCCAGGTCCTCTCGGCCACTGCCTTGCTCAGCACCATCTTCCCCCTGAGCCATCTGGCCGCCGCCCTCATCTCCATCCTCCTCATGGCCTTCTACGTCATCTTCGGCGGGGTGTGGGGGGCCGGCATGGGGGGCGTGGCCAAGCTCATCCTCCTCTACGCCACCTCCATTGTGGGCGGCATCCTGGTCTATGCCCTGGCGGGGGGCTTCGGGGGCCTGATGGACTCGTTGGAAAGCCTGCTGGCCGGCACCCCCCTGGGGAGCATCAGTGACCTGACCACCGCCGCCGGGGTCCATGAGCGCTTTACCTCCCTGGTGGCCCGGGGGGCTTCCAAGGACATCGGCTCCGGCCTGTCCCTGGTGCTGGGGGTCCTGGCCACCCAGACCTACGCCCAGGCCATCTGGTCGGGCAAGAGCGACAGCGCCGCCCGGAAGGGGGCCCTCCTCAGCGCCCTGCTCATCCCCCCCATCGGCATCGCCTGCATCCTCATCGGCCTGTACATGCGGGGCCACTGCATCACCGCCGACGAGGTGGCCGCCCTCCAGGCCCTGGGCCAGGCCATCCCCGACGGGATGATTCAGATTGACTCCACCGCCCAGGTCTTCCCCGTCTTCGTCACCAGCTTCATGCCCAAGCTGCTGGGGGGCGTGGTGCTGGGCACCCTCTTCATCACCGTGGTGGGGGGCGGCTCGGGCCTGGCCCTGGGCATGGCCTCCATCCTGGTCACGGACATCTTTGCCCGGAAAATGCCCCGGGTGAAGGACTCCAAGGTCAACCTCCGGGTGACCCGGGGGACCATCCTGGTCATCCTCCTGGCCGCCGTGGTGGTGGCCGTGTCGGTGCCGGGGGCCATGATCAACGACCTGGGCTTTTTGTCCATGGGCCTGCGGGGGGCCGTGGTCTTCCTGCCCATGTGCGGCGGGCTGTGGCTGAAGGGGAAGATCCCCTCCTCCTACGCCCTGGTCTCCATTCTGGCCGGCCCCATTGCGGTGCTGGCGGGGAGTTTTATGAACCTGCCCTTCGACTCCCTCTTCCTGGGCATGGCGGTGTGCCTGGTGATCCTGGCGGTGGGCTACGCCGCCGGGCGCAAAAAGGCCCCCGCCGCCCATCCCGACCACACCTGAGAGAATACACAGGAGGTTTTTTCCATGTTAGGTGCCCTCATCGGCGACATCGCCGGCTCCCCCTATGAGTGGAGCAACTGCAAGAGCAAAGAGTTTCCCCTCTTAGAGCCCCGCTGCCGGATGACCGACGACAGCGTGATGACGGCCGCCGTAGCCTCGGCGGTTCTCATGGGGGACTTGGACAACTTAGACACCTTCCGCCAGAACGTCATCGCCGAGATGCGCCGCCTGGGGAACCTCTTCCCCGGCCTGGGCTACGGCCCCCGGTTCGAGAAGTGGCTGAAGGCGGAAGACCCCCGGCCCTACCACAGCCTGGGCAACGGCAGCGCCATGCGGGTCTCCCCGGTGGCCTGGGCGGCGGAGAGCCTGTCCCAGTGCCTGGCCCTGGCCAAGGCCTCGGCGGAGGTCACCCACGACCACCCCGACGGCATCGCCGGCGCCTGCTGCGTGGCCGGGGCGGTCTATCTGGCCCGGATGGGGGAGGACAAGGAGGCCATCCGGGACCATGTGACCCGGTACTACCCCTTAAACTTCACCCTGGACGAGATCCGGGAAGACTATCAGTTTGACGTCTCCTGCGCCGGGAGCGTCCCCCAGGCCATGGAGGCCTTCCTGGAGGCGGCGGATTTTGAGGACGCCATCCGGGGGGCGGTCTCCGTGGGCGGGGACAGCGACACCATCGCCTCCATGGCGGGCGCGGTGGCGGCGGCCTTTTACGGCATCCCCCGGGACATCCGGGAGAAGGCCCTGCCCTTCTTAGAGGGGGAGGTCCGCAACATCTTTGACCGGTTCATCCAGGTCTACTGAGAGGAGGCACCTGCCATGTGGAACACCACCCTGTGCTACATCGAGCGGGAGGGGCAGTATCTCATGCTCCACCGGGTGAAGAAGGAGAACGACATCAACAAGGACAAGTGGATCGGCATCGGGGGCAAGTTTGAGGACAAGGAGAGCCCCGAGGAGTGTCTGGTCCGGGAGGTGAAGGAGGAGACCGGCCTGACCCTCACCGACTACACCTACCGGGGGCTGGTGACCTTCGTCTCCGACCGCTGGGTGACAGAATACATGCACCTCTTTACGGCCCGCACCCAGGAGGACCCCACGGTGGTCTGCGCCGAGGGGGACTTAGCGTGGGTGGACAAGGACAAGGTCAAGGACCTGCCCATCTGGACGGGGGATAAGATCTTTCTGGACCTGCTGGCCCGGGAGGTCCCCTTCTTCTCCCTGAAACTCTCCTATGTGGGGGACACGCTGGTGGAGGCGGTCCTCAACGGCAAGCCCATCTCCACCCAGCCATAAAAAAACCGCCGGACCCTCCCGGGGTCGGGAAGGGGTCCGACGGAACCTGTAGCCCGCGCAGCGCGGGCAGAAACGTACTTGTCCGGGGGTGTGCAGCGCAGTCCTTGCCGCCGGCCATGTCTGCCGGGGGGAGCCTGATTGCCCGCCGTCACACAGTCCCTCGACAGCGGGCAGACGGAGGGGCACCCTCCTCGATGCACCAGATTGGGTGACTCCTCCCGGCCCCACAGCAGCCCCGGCAGACAGGGCCGGCGGCAAGGGGGCGCCGCCCCCCGGACAAGGCAGTCAGATACTGAAGAAGAAGGGGCGCTCGTCTAGCAGCTCCCCGATCTGGGACTCACCATAGACGGTGAGCCCCTTCTTTTTTAACAGCTGGGCGGCCAGACCGTCCCCCTCGGTGAGGGTTTTGGAAAAAGTGCCGTCATAGATCTGCCCGCTGCCGCAGGAGGGGCTGCGCTCCTTGAGCAGGGCGGCCTTGCAGTGGTACAGGTCCGCCAGGCGCAGCACCTCCGCCGTGCCCCGGACGAAGGCGTCGGTGACGTCCTGGCCCTGGTTGTTGACCACCTTGTTTCCCAAGCGCTCGGCGGGGGGACGGGGGGTGGGCAGGCCCCCGAAGACCTCCGGGCAGACGGGGATGCAGGTGTGCTTTTTCATCAGCTCTGCCAGCCGGGGCAGCTGGTTGTGCTGGCCGTCATACCGGCAGCCCATGCCCATGAGGCAGGCGCTCACCAACAGCTTCATGGCGCCCCCCTCACCGGCCCAGGGCCTGGGCCCAGGCCTCCTCCTGGAAGCCCACCAGCACCTGGCCGTCGTCCTTGACCAGCAGGGGCCGCTTGACCAGCAGGCCGTCAGAGGCCAGGAGGGCATACTGCTCGGCCTCGGTCATCTCGGGCAGCTTTTTGCTCAGGCCCAGGGAGCGGTAGAGCTGGCCGCTGGTGTTGAAGAACTTTTTCAGGGGCAGGCCGCTGGCCTGGTGGTAGGTCTCCAGCTGGTGGAGGGTGGGGTTGTCCTCCTTGATGTCCCGCTTTTCATAGGAAATGCCCTGCTCGTCCAGCCACTTCTGGGCCTTGCGGCAGGTGGAGCACTTGTTGTAGCAATAAAAAAGCATCGCGATGCCTCCTGTCTTGGTTTATTTTCCTATCCTATCCCATGGACCGGAAAATTGCAAGCCCGGGAAGCGGGTGATTGCTTTTTGGGGCAAATCTTGGTACAATACACTATTATGTCAACACGCGGCGCCCCGGTTGCCGCACCAAAGGATGTGACGGGATGAAACTGCTGGTGATTGATGGAAACTCCATCGTCAACCGTGCCTTTTTCGGCATGCACGAGCTGACCAACGACGAGGGCTTCCCCACCCACGCCATTTATGGCTTTTTGAACATCATGCGCCGCCTGGAGGAAGAGGTGGACCCTGACGGGGTGTGCGTCACCTTTGACCGGAAGGAGCCCACCTTCCGCCACCTGGCCTTCGCGGCCTACAAGGCCCAGCGCCAGAAGATGCCCGAGGGGCTGGCAGTGCAGCTGCCGGTGCTCAAACAGGTGCTGGAGGCCCGGAACATCCCCTGCTACGAGCTGGCCGGGTGGGAGGCCGACGACCTCATCGGCACCATCGCCCGCCGGTGCGAGGAGGCCGGCTGGGACTGCCGGGTGGCCACGGGGGACAAGGATTCCCTCCAGCTGGTCACCGACCGGACCTATGTGGAGCTGGTGACCACCCGCATGGGCAAAACCACCACCAAGGAGATGGACCCGGCGGCCTTCCGGGAGGTCTACGGCATGGAGCCGGAACGGATGGTGGACCTGAAGGCCCTCATGGGGGACTCCTCCGACAACGTACCCGGGGTGCCGGGGGTGGGGGAAAAGACCGCCCTGGCCCTCCTCCACGCCAACGACAGCCTGCAGACCGTCTACGCCCGCCTGGACGACGGCACCCTGGAGGCCAGGCCGGTGGTGAAGAAGCGGCTGACCGAGGGCAGGGAGAGCGCCTTCCTCTCCTACGACCTGTGTACCATCCGCCGGGACGCCCCCCTGGACTTTATCCCCCAGGAGAACGTGAAGCGGCCGGAGAACCGGGCCCTGCTGCGGGAGCTCTTTCAACAGCTGGGCTTCAAGAAGCTCATGAGCCAGATGGGCCTGGACCAGGAGGACCCCGCCGCCCCGGCGGCAGAGAGCTCCGTGCCCGCCCCCGCCGGGGAGCGGGTGCAGGAAAAGGCCCGGTGGCAGGCGCTGCTGGCGGACTGGCAGGGGCAGACGGTGGCCGTGCTGGCCCCGGCCGACCTGTCCGCCGTGGCCGTGAGCCGGGGGGAGGACGCGTTCCTCTTCCGCCGGGGGGAGACCGAGGACTATGACAGCTTCCTCCCTGCCCTGCTGGCCCCCGGCATCCCCAAGGTGGGCCATCACATCAAGGACGTGATGAGCCGGGCCCTCACCTTAGGCTTTGCCGCCGAGGGCTTTATCTTCGACGTGGCCCTGGCCGCCTACCTCCTGGCCCCCACCGACGGCAGCTATGCGCCGGACAAGGTGGCCGCCCGCTACTTCTCCGGCACCTTCCCCCCGGCCAAGAACTATCTGGGGACCAAGGTGTGGGAGAAGGAGGAGAGCGCCCGGACCGCCCTGGACACCATGGCCCACCATGCCGCCCTGCTCCAGGCCCTCTATGGCCTGCTGCCCGGGCAGCTGGAGGAACTGGACCTGATGGGGGTGTACTGGGAGATCGAGTTCCCCCTGTGCCCCGTCCTGGCCGAGATGGAGCAGGCGGGGGTGCTGGTGGACGTGGCCGCCCTGGACCGTTTTGGCCAGACCCTGCGGGAGGGCATCGCCCAGAGCCAGCAGCGGGTCTTTGAGTTAGCGGGGGAGGAGTTCAACCTCAATTCCACCCAGCAGCTGGGCCAGGTCCTCTTTGACCACCTGGGCCTGCCGCCGGTGAAAAAGACCAAGACGGGCTACTCCACCAGCGCCGAGGTGTTGGAAAAGCTGCGGGACAAGCACCCCATCATCGACAAGATTTTAGAGTACCGGCAGCTGACCAAGCTCAACTCCACCTATGTGGAGGGCCTGGAGAAGGTGATCGCCCCCGACGGGCGCATCCACACCTCTTTCCAGAACACCGTCACCGCCACCGGCCGCCTGAGCTCCACCGAGCCCAACCTGCAAAATATCCCCGTCCGCACCCCCCTGGGGGCCCAGATGCGCACCATGTTCATCGCCCGCCCGGGCTGGGTGCTGGTGGACGCGGACTACTCCCAGATCGAGCTGCGGCTGCTGGCCCACATGGCCGGGGACGAGAAGATGATCGCCGCCTTCCGGGCCGGCCAGGACATCCACACCCAGACCGCCAGCCAGGTCTTCGGCCTGCCCCCGGAGGAGGTCACCGGGGAGCTGCGCCGGCGGGCCAAGGCGGTGAACTTCGGCATCGTCTATGGCATTTCCGGCTTCTCCCTGGCCCAGGACATCGGGGTCAGCCGCCAGGAGGCCGCCGAGTACATGGACAAGTATCTGGAGACCTTTGCCGGGGTGCGGAAATACATGTATGAGATCAAGGAGCAGGCCAAGCAGGACGGCTATGTGTCCACCCTCATGGGCCGCCGCCGGTGGCTACCGGAGCTGAAATCCTCCAACTACAACCTGCGCGCCTTCGGGGAGCGGGTGGCTTTGAACATGCCCATCCAGGGCACCGCCGCAGATGTCATGAAGCTGGCCATGATCCGGGTGGCCCGGCGGCTGAAGGCCGAAGGGCTCCAGGCCCAGCTCATTTTGCAGGTCCACGACGAGCTCATCGTGGAGTGCCCCCAGGCCGAGCAGGAGCAGGTAAAGACCCTCCTGGCCCAGGAGATGGCCGGGGCGGGGGACTTTGCCGTCCCCCTCATCGCCGACGCCGCCGCAGGCCACAGCTGGGCCGAGGCCAAGGGCTGAGAGAAAGGACGTGGAGAAGATGGAATACACCTTAGTGCCCATGGACCGCTCCCACCTGGCCGGGGTGGCGGAGCTGGAGCGGCTGTGCTTCAGCCTGCCCTGGAATGAGGCCATGCTGGCCGAGGAGCTGTACAACCCCACCGCCTCCTACATCGTGGCCGAGGACGACCACGGCCAGGTGCTGGGCTACGCGGGCCTGCATGTGGTGCTGGACGAGGGATATATAGACAACGTGGCCGTCCGCCCCTCCTGCCGCCGGCAGGGGATCGGGGACCGGCTATTGGACACCTTCTGCCGCTTCGGCCAGGCCCACCTGGCTTTTCTGACCTTAGAGGTCCGGCCCTCCAATACCGCCGCCGTGGCCCTGTATGAAAAGCACGGCTTTCAGGTCTCCGGCCGCCGGAAGGACTACTATTCCGGGCCCAAGGAGGACGCCCTCCTACTCACCCGCACCTTCCGGCGGGAGGGGGAGACATGAGCCTGACCCTCCGGGAGCTGACGCTGGAGGAGCTGGCGGACCTCCACGCCACGGAGCTCCAGGAAGCCTTTCCGCCTGAAGAACGAAAACCCTTTGCGGCCATGGCCACCCTGGTCCGCCGGGGGGCCTACCATCCCCTGGGGGCCTGGGAGGGGGAGACGCTGGTGGGCTATGCCCTGCTGTGGACGGGCCCCTCGGCCCCCTATGTGCTGGTGGACTACTTAGGGGTCACCGCCGCCCGCCGGGGCGGGGGCTTGGGGGGTGAGATCCTCCGCCTGCTCCGGGAGCGCTTCCGGGGCTGGGACGGGATTCTGGTGGAGTCCGAAGCCCCCCAGGGAGGGGAGAAGGATGCCCTCCAGCGCCGGCGGCTGGCCTTCTATGGCCGCTGCGGCTTTACCCCCATGGGCTATGACTGCCTGCTCTTCGGGGTCCACTACCGGACCTTTCTCCTCTCCCCCAACGGCAGGGGGACCGAGCAGGCCGCCCTGGCCGCCCACCAGGCTTTGTATGCCGCCCAGTTCCCCCCGGACCAGCTGGCCCGGTACATTCAAATCCCCCTGGACCCGGACAAGCCCCTCCAGGCCGCCGGCTCCTGGGCGGGGAAAACCGACCTCCCCGGCAGGGAGGAGAAAGGCGTGAGCGTATGATTATC